>CAZLSU010000095.1:0-11014 GCA_964562225.1 uncultured Sphingobium sp. | reverse complement strand
GGAATCGAACCCGTGTTTCAGCCGTGAAAGGGCCGCGTCCTAACCGCTAGACGATGGGGCCATGAGGCGCACCGCAAAGCGGCGTCACGTCGAAGCGAGGGCGGCATTAGGGTTTGGCTTGGCCGGGGTCAACCCCCTTCGCGCAAGCAATCCGCACCGCGCCAAATCAGTCCGCCCAGGCAGCATCCTCCAGATGCAGTTCCGCCGCCGGACGCGGTCCCCAGTCGTCGATCTTGGCCCGGCCCGCGACCCACAGACGCCGGTCGCGCGGCGCGCCCAATATCGCCTGTCCCAGCGCGCTTTCCGCCTGACGAAAGGCGATCGTCTTGATCGACCGGCCATCATCCCCCGCCATGATCGCGCGCAGATGGCCGTTCCCCACAATATCCGCCTTGATCACGCGCATCGGCCCGGCGGCGATACGCGGCGCGGGCCAGCCCATGCCATAGGGACCACCCGCTTCGATCGCGGCGACGAAATCCGGGTTCACCCCGGCGGGCGCCAGCACCGCGTCGATCAGCAGCGCGCGATCGTCGCTGGCGCGCGCCACGGCGGCCGACAGGCGTTCGTCGAGGAAGTCGGCCAGCGCATCGACCTTGTCGGCGGCGATCGTCAATCCCGCCGCCATCGCATGACCGCCCCCCGCGACCAGCAGGCCCATATCCTTCGCCGCCATGATCGCCGCGCCCAGATCGACCCCGCCGATCGACCGGCCCGACCCCTTGCCGACCCCGGCTTCATCCAGCGCGATGATGACGGCGGGGCGGCTCGCCTTCTCCTTGATCCGGCCTGCAACGATGCCAATGACGCCAGGATGCCAGCCCAGACCCGCGATCACCGCAACGGCACGATTGCCCTGTGCGGCGAGGAGCGCCTCGGCTTGCTCCTGCACATCGCCCTCGATCGTGCGGCGTTCCTCGTTCAGGCGATTAAGTTCCTCGGCGATGCCGGCCGCCTCGATCGGGTCTTGCGTCGTGAGCAGGCGCACCCCGAGGTCCGCCTTGCCCACGCGTCCGCCCGCATTGATGCGTGGCCCCAGCGCGAAACCCAGATCATGACATAGCGGCGCGCGCGTCAGTCGGCTGGCATCCATCAAAGCGGCGAGGCCGATATTGCGACGCCCAGCCATCACCTTCAAACCCTGCGCCACGAAGGCGCGGTTGAGACCTTTCAACTGCGCGACGTCCGCGACCGTGCCCAGCGCGACGATATCCAGCAAGTCCATCAGCTTGGGTTCGGGCCGCCTGGCGAACCACCCCCGCGCGCGCAAGGTGCGGATCAACGCCGCGCCGAGCAGGAAAGCGACACCGACCGCCGCGAGATGCCCATGGGTCGCGCCCTCGACACTCTCGTCCAGCCGGTTCGGATTGACCAATGCCAGCGCAAGGGGAAGCGCCGCGCTGCATTTATGATGATCGACCACGATCACATCGACGCCGACCCCGCGCGCCATCGCCAGCGCCTCGAACGCCTGCGCGCCGCAATCGACGGTGACGATCAGGCTCGCCCCCTCCCCCGCCAGCCGCACCAGCGCCTCGCCCGAGGGGCCATAGCCCTCCATCAGCCGGTCGGGGATATAGGGCTTTGCCTGTAGCCCCAGGTCGCGCAGCAGGCGGATCAGCAGCGCCGCGCTGGTCGCGCCGTCCACATCATAATCGCCGAAGATGCGCACATCCTCTTGGGCGGCGACCGCGTCGGCGATGCGGTTGGCGGCGGCGTCCATATCCTGAAAGATGCTGGGATCGGGCATGAAATGGCGGATCGTGGGATTGCGGTGTGGCTCCACCATGTCGCGGGTGCAGCCGCGCGCCATCAAGAGCTGCGTCACCAGATCGTCGGGCATATAGCCCGGTTCGCGCGCATCCGCGCCCTCGCCGCGCCAGTGCCAGGGCTGGCCGAGGATCGACCGGGTGATGTTGAGTGCGACTGCCATTCGCTGCCTCTAGACCCATGTGCGGGGGGAGGGAAGCACGGGACTGTCCGTCTGCAAGCACCGTTCCCCGGCGCAGGCCGGGGTCCAGTCCTGACCGGGGGCGCCTGGACCCCGGCTTGCGCCGGGGAACGCTTGGCCGGGAACCAGAGCAGTCTCCCGCGCGTATAGACGTTTCGTGCGCATCCCTGCGTGCGGTGCAAGGGGCAGCGCGACTTTCATGGGGCCAGGTCAGTTTCGACGCGCGAGGCATGTTTTCATCCTTGCTGCGCTGGCTTCGGTTGCTATGCCCGCCCTCGCCCAGCCTCCCGCCTCTCCCCCTGCCGAGGTCGAGGAACCGATCCTGCCCGATGCGCAGTTCAACGATCGCCTACCGCCATTGACCGACGATCCCGATGCGCCGCTGCCGTCGATCGACGCCTATATGGCCGGACAGATGCCCCAGCCGGGCGCGCCGACCGAACTTCCGCGCGCGATCGACCCGGCGGCCGAAGCGGAACTTGTCCAGCCACTCCCTCCACTCGACAGCGTCACCGTGCCCACGCAGGTCGCGGGCGACGATGCGCCGAACGAGAAGACACCGGAGGTTCGCTATGCGCTGCGCATCGAGGGCTTCGGCAAGACCGGCCTCGAAGATGAATTCCGCGCCGCCTCCACCCTGGCCGACGGCAAGGGCAAGGCTGATACCGCCGCTATGGTGCAGGCCCGCGCGAAGGAGGATGAGGCGCTGGCGGTGCGGCTGCTCCAGTCGCAGGGCTATTATGACGCGACCGCGCTCGCCTCGCTCGATCAGGCCGCAGACGACAAAGCTGCCCTGATCGCGGTGGTTAGCGTGACACCGGGAAAACAGTTTAAGCTGGGCACCATCGCCATCAAGGCGGGGCCGACCATCCCGCCGACGCTGATCCTTGAAAACCTGCCGCTCAAGACCGGCGATCCGATCGTCGCCGAACGGATCGAGGGCGCGGAGGCCAATGTGGCGCTCAAGCTGCCCGAACTGGGCTATGCCTTCGCCAAGGTCGGCGATCGGGACATATTGCTCGACGATGCCACCGTGACCGGCGACTATACCCTGCCGGTCGACACCGGCCCGCGCGGGCGTTTCCGGGGCATCACCACCAGTGGCAGGACGGCGTTCGACGCCGAGCATATCAAGGTGATCAGTCGCTTCAAGGAAGGCCAGATCTACGACAGCCGCAAGGTCGATGATCTGCGCAAGGCGCTGGTCGCGACCGGCCTGTTCCGCAGCATCGGCGTGGAGCCGGTCCAGACCGGCGCACCCGCACCCGATGGCGACGAATATGTCGATCTGGCGGTAGAGCAGGAGGCTGGACCGCCGCGCACGCTGGCGGGGGAGCTGGGTTATGGCACCGGGCAGGGTTTCCGCGCCGAAGGGACATGGACCCACCGCAACCTGTTCCCGCCCGAAGGGGCGCTGATCGGCAGCATCATCGCGGGTACGCAGGAACAGGGTGTAGCGGGCACGTTCCGCCGTTCCAACGCGGGCAAGCGCGACCGGACGTTCCAGGCGGGGGCAAACGTCAATCATCAGAAATATGACGCCTATGAAGCCTTCACCCTCGGGCTGAACGCTACCATATCCCGTGCCTCGACTCCGATCTTCCAGAAGCGTTGGACCTACAGCTATGGCGTCGAGATATTGGCGTCGAACGAAACTACGACGGACGTTTCAAGCGGCGACAGCAAGCGGCTGACCTATTTCATCGGCGCGTTGCCGGTGCAGCTTGGCTATGACCGGTCGGACGACCTGCTCAACCCGACCAGGGGTTTTCGCGCCAATGTGCGGGTGTCACCCGAAGCCTCGCTCCAGGGCAATGTGTCACCCTATGTCCGCGCGACCTTCGACCTGTCGGGCTATTATCCGGTCGGCGATTCGATCGTCATCGCCGGGCGGACCCGCGTCGGGACGATCAGCGGCACGGGCCGCGACGATGTCGCGCCATCGCGGCGCATCTATGCGGGTGGCGGCGGTTCGGTGCGTGGCTTCGGCTATCAGGAACTGGGACCGAAGGACGCCAACGACGATCCGATCGGCGGCCGTTCGGTCAATGAATTCGCGGTGGAGGGCCGCTATCGCTTCGGCAATTATGGCGTGGTCGCCTTTGTCGATGCGGGCCAGGTTTATGAAAGCTCGATCCCCAAATTTTCCGACATGCGCTATGGCGTGGGTATAGGTGGCCGCTTCTACACCAATTTCGGTCCGTTCCGCGCCGACATCGCGATGCCGATCAACCGGCAGCCGGGCGAATCCAAATTCGCCCTCTATATCGGCATAGGGCAGGCTTTCTGATGGCGGACGAAGCCCCCTCCGACACTGTCGTCGTCTTGATGCGCCCGCTGTGGCAGCGCATCGCCCTGTGGACAGCCGCCCTCGTCGTTGGGCTGGTCATCCTCGTCCTGGCTGTCCTGCTCGGTCTCAACACCCAGCCGGGCAAGCGTTTCCTCATCAAGCAGATCACCGCGCTCGAACTGGAATCGGGGATGCGGATCGAGGTCGGGCGGATCGACGGGTCGATCTACAGCGCGATGACGATCCATGATCTGATCCTGCGCGATCCCAAGGGCGTGTTCGCGGTCAGCCCGCTGGTCAAGGTCGACTGGAAGCCCTTTCGATATATCAATAATCATATCGCGGTGCGCAGCCTGGAAGCACCGCTGGTAGTCCTGGCGCGCAGTCCACAGTTCAACGTCACCCCGACCGACCCCAACGCGCCGATCCTGCCCGATCTCGACATCGACGTCGACCGGCTCAAGATCGGCCAGTTCGTGCTGGCCCGGCCTGTCATCGGCCAGAAGCGCATCATCGCGATCGACGCGAAGACGCATATCGCCGATGGCCGCGCACAACTGACGGCGCTGGCCAGGGTGGATAGCGGCGACCAGCTTGAAGCGACGCTCGACGCGATGCCATCGCAGAACAGGCTCGCCATGAAGGGCCGCCTGATCGCGCCCGCTGGCGGCGTGATCGCGGCGATGGGCGGGCTGACTGATGGCATGACTGCGACGCTGGACGGTGCGGGTAGCTGGCAGGCGTGGAACGGGCGGCTGGTCGCAACGTCGCCCAAGGGCGAACTGGCCGATATCGCGCTGGTCGCGCGTGACGGTAATTTCCAGGCGACCGGGCCGGTCCGGCCGGGGCTGATCATGGCGGGACCGGTGCAACGGCTCACCAGCCCGGCGCTCGACGTCAATCTTCAGGCGGGCCTCAACGAACGGCGCGTGAACCTGAAGGCCGCGCTGCGCTCCACCGCCATGACCGCCACGGCGCAGGGCCTGATCGACCTGGGCACCAGCAGCTTCAGCGCATTGAAGATAGACGCGGCGCTACTGATCCCCGGCGCGATCATGGAAAATGTGAAGGGCCGCGACGTGCGTGCCTCGGTCATCCTCGATGGTCCGATGGCGACGCCGTTCATCGATTATGACATCAGCGCCGCGCAGATCGCCTTCGATGCCACCGGGATCGAAGGGCTGAAAGCCAGCGGCCGCGCCGTGATCGACGCCGACCGCATCCGCGTGCCCGTAAGCGCGACCGCGCGCCGCGTAACAGGTCTCAATGCGGCGGCGGGCGGCCTGCTCGAAAATCTGCGGGTCAAGGGCGACTTTGCCTATGCGAGCAGCAAGCTGATCAGCGACAATCTGAAGATCGACAGCAACAAGGTGGACGCCACCGCGATCGTGCTGGCCGATGTCGCCAACGGCACCTATCGCGGCGCGCTCAAGGGCCGGGTCAATGATTATCGCATCGACGGCGTCGGCATCGTCAACCTGACCACGGACGTGGAGCTGGTCCCCGGCCCGCGCGGCGGCTTTGGCCTGTCGGGCAAGTTCGGCGTGCGCACGGCGCGCTGGGACAATGCGTCGGTGCGCGATTTTCTGGGCGGCAATGCCCTCGTCACCGGGCGCATCGGCATGACGCCGGAGGGGGAATTCACGCTGGCCCAGTTGAAGGGTGCCGCCCCCAATTTCACGATCCTGTCGGGATCGGGCCGCTACGGCACGAAGGGCGATATCGCGTTCGACGCCGCCGCCAGCTCCCGGCAATATGGCCCGCTCGCTCTGTCGGTACGCGGCACGGTGGATCGCCCGCAGGCGGTACTGCGCGCCGCACGGCCCAATGTCGGCGTGCAACTCAATGATGTGGTTGCCAGGCTGAATGGCGAGACGAACGGCTATCGGCTGGAGACCACGGGCGGATCACCCTATGGTCCCTTCTTCGCCAATGTCCTGATCCGCACCGCCAAGGGTCCATTGACCGTAGATATCGCGAAAGCCCGCTTCGCCGGGGTCGATTTCGCCGGTACGGTCAGGCAGACCGCAGCCGGTCCGTTCGCCGGACAACTCAGCATGAACGGCTCCGGCATCAACGGCGCGGTACGACTTGCCAGCGTTGGCAAGGCGCAAGGTGTCGACATTAACGCCACCGCCAGCAATGCGCAGATTCCCGGCGCAGCGGACATCGTGATCGGCCGCGCGCTGGTCGATGCCTCGATGGTCCTCTACGATCAGCCCAAGATCATCGCCGATATCCAGGTCGCCAACGCCGCCTATGGCGCGACCGTGATCCGCAAGGCGCGCGCCAAGGTCGATTATCAGGGCGGGCGCGGCATGGCGCAAATGGTCGCGGACGGCTCCAGCGGCGTGCCCTTCAGCATCGCCGCCAATGCCGCGCTGCGCCCCGACTTGTACGCCGTCGCACTCAAGGGCCGCGCCAGCAATATCGACTTCCGCCTCGCCAAGCCCGCGATCATCCGTAGCGAGAAGGGCGGCTACCGCCTCGAACCGGCAACGCTCGTCCTGCCACAGGGCAAGGTCGATCTCGCCGGACGCTTCGGCGGCACAACGGCGGTGCAGGCGCGCTTCAAGGATTTCGACCTCGCCATCGTCAACCTTGCCAGCCCCGGCCTGGGTATAGGCGGCAAAGCGACCGGGACGCTCGACTATGCGCAGGCAGGCAGCGCCTTCCCGACCGCCACCACGCGCCTCGCGATCAGTGATTTCCGCCGCTCCAGCCTGACCGCCGTGTCCAACCCGGTATCCATGGCGATCGAAGGCAAGCTGTCGAGCGCGGGCGGCGACATTCGCGGGCTGATCCGGCGCGGCACGTCGACGCTCGGCCGTTTCGTCGCGACGCTCGCCCCGCCCGGCCCCGGCGCAAGCTGGTCCGAACAATTGATGGCCGCCCCGTTGAGCGGTGGCATCCGCTATGCCGGGCCAGCCGACGTGCTCTTCTCCTTCGCGGGGCAAGCCGATCAGCAATTGACCGGCCCGATCGCGGTCGCTGCCGATATGAGCGGACGGCTGAACGCGCCGCGTCTCAATGGCCTGATACGCGCCAATGCGCTCACCTATGAGAATGAGACGTTCGGCACCCGCGTGACCCAGATGAAGCTGGACGGCCGCTTCACCAATGATCGGTTGGAACTGCGCGACTTTTCCGGCCGCGCGGGCGAAGGCACGGTGCAGGCGAGCGGCACGGTCGGCCTCGCCGCCGCCGAAGGCTTCCCGATGAACATCGCGGTCAAGCTGGACAATGCCAGGCTGGCGCGCAGCGAATCGATCTCCAGCGTGGTTGACGGTACCATCGCCATCACCAACAGCCAGGCGGCGGGCGGGCTAATCAAGGGCGACCTGCGCCTGCCCGAAACCCGTTATCAGATCGCGTTCCAGGGCGGCGCGGAAATCCGCCAGCTCCAGGGCGTCCGGCGCAAGCGCGACGCGCAGGACATGATCGACCAGCGCCTCGCCGCGCGCACCGCCGCAGCCAAGGGCAGCGTGCCGAGCATCTGGAAACTCGATGTCCGCGTCCGCGCCGATAACGAACTTTATGTCTCGGGCATGGGCCTGGAATCCGAATGGAAGACCGACATGCGCGTGACCGGCACCACCGCCGCGCCGCGCGTCGTCGGGCGGCTGGAGGTCATTCGCGGCACCTACAGCTTCTCCGGGCGGCGCTTCGATCTGGAGCGCGGCATAATCACCTTCGGCGGCGCGCAACTGACCAACCCCACGCTCAACATCCGCGCCGAAACCACGATCGACAGCGTCACCGCCGCGATCGTGGTCGGCGGCACCGCGCAACAGCCCGACATCGCATTCAGCTCAACCCCCAGCCTTCCGCAGGACGAAATTCTCTCGCGCATCCTGTTCGGCTCGAACGTCGCCAACCTGTCGGCAACGCAGGCGATCCAGTTGGCGGTTGCATTGAACGGCCTGCGCGGCAGCGGCGGTGGACTCAATCCGATGGGCAAGCTGCAAAACGCCTCGGGCGTCGATCGGCTGCGCGTCCTGGGGAGTGACGAGGCGAGCGGACGCGGCACGGCGCTGGCGGTCGGCCAGCATATTTCCAACAATGTCTATGTGGAGATCATCACCGACGCGAAGGGCTTTACCGCCACCCAGTTGGAAGTGTCGCTGTCCAAGGCGCTCAGCCTGCTGTCGAAAACCGGCGGCAACAGCGGATCGTCAGCCAATCTACGCTATTCCAAGGATTATTGATCAGCGCCGGTCGGAAATCTTGATGCCGGCCGCCAGCTTGTTCGGGCCGATCCTGACCGCATCGTCGGTGAAGTTGGCCACGAAGCTGCTCTGACGCGACAGGCCGGGAACGAAGGCGGCACTGTTATTCGCGATGGTCAGCCCCGCGCTTGAATGTTCGCGACCCTCGGGCGCGACCGTTATGAAGGCGCTATAATTGTCCTTGTCGCGGCCCTGCACCATCGCATTATCGCTGATCGTGCCGCTCGCGCCGTTGGACAGGTCGATCATATAGTTGGTGACGCGGCCCGCGCTGTCGTCGAAACTATTGTTGGTGATGGTGACGCGCGCCGTGCGTGTCTTGAGATAATGGCCGCCATCGCCCTGGTCGAAGCGCGAATTGGTGACGGTCAGGCTGGCGAGGCGACCGACATACACGCCATGCGCGCAGTCCAGGTCGCGGTCGCAACGGCCCAGATGGCGGAATGTGGACTTGTCGATGACCACCGATCCGCCATCATAGTCTCCGGTCAATATACCTTCTTCGCTATTGCGGAACAGGCTGTTGGCAACGCTCAGGTCGCCATTTTCCAGCCGGATGCCCGCGCCATTGCCGTCGGGCACGCGCAGATTCTGGAAGATGATGCCATCGACGCTGCTGGACCGACCACGCAGCACCAGTGCCGCCTTGCCCTCACAGATAGCGCCGTCGAAGATCACGGTCCCCGGCGTCCGCGCCCGGATCGTCAGGTCGCCGCCCTCCTGCACCGCGCATTGCTGGTAACTGCCAGGCGCGACAATGATCGTACCGCGTCCGTCACCCACACTCCGCACGGCTTCGGCGAGGCTGCCATAGCTGCGCCCGGTTTCCGCGACGGTGAATGGCGCAGGCGCGCTTTGGGCCAGTGCTGTCGCGGCGACAGCGGCGGACAGCAGGATGGAGGTTGAAATGATGCGCATCGCTTTGCGGTACGCGCTCAAGCAATCTTAGCCAAGCAATACAGATGGTTAATAGCTCCACTGCACCGAAGTGGGACGGATAGGTGAGCAGAGGTTAAGGGCGAACTGTTCCCCGGCGAAGGCCGGGGTCCAGTTCTCACTTATGGGGCTGGACCCCGGCCTTCACCGGGGAACCGCATTTTATCCCATCAATCCAGATTCGGCCGCAAATATCGCTCCGCCGTTTCGAGGTCGATCCCGCGCCGTGCCGCATAATCCTCCAACTGGTCCCGCCCGACCCGCGCGACGCCGAAATATTCCGCCTGCGGATGGCCGAAATAAAAGCCGCTGACCGCCGCTGTCGGCAACATCGCAAAACTCTCGGTCAGCGTGATGCCGGTCGCATGATGCGCGTCCAGCATCTTGAACAAGGTTGTCTTCAGGCTGTGTTCCGGGCAGGCGGGATAGCCCGGCGCGGGGCGGATGCCGCGATATTGCTCCTTGATCAGCGCTTCGTTGGTCAGTTGCTCGCCATCGGCATAGCCCCAAAGCGCGGTACGGACATATTTATGCAGCCGCTCGGCAAAGGCTTCGGCCAGCCGGTCGGCCAATGCTTTCAGCAATATGTCCGAATAATCGTCGATCCCCGCCTTGAAGCGCGCAAGGTGCGGCTCGATGCCGTGGATACCGACCGCAAAACCGCCTATCCAGTCGCCGTCATGACTGATGAAATCGGCCAGGCACATATTGGCCCGGCCCCCTTCGCTTTTGGCCCGCTTGGCGATCTGCTGGCGCAGCATCGGCAATGTGTAGTGCCGCTCATCCTCTACATGGACGATGATATCGTCGCCCTGCCGACGGCACGGCCACAAGCCCGCGACACCGCGTGCAGTCAGCCAGCGTTCACTGACGATCTTGTCGAGCATCGCCTGCGCATCGGCGAACAGGCTGCGCGCGCTTTCGCCAACGATCTCGTCATCCAGGATCGCGGGATAATTGCCCGCCAGTTCCCAGGCGCGGAAGAAAGGCGTCCAGTCGATATAGTCGACCAGGTCGCGCAGATCCCAATTGGGAAAGCTGTGGACGCCGGGCAGCAGCGGGCGCGGCGCTTTCAGGCTTTCGTCCATCTCGAATGCGTTGGCGCGCGCATCCTCCAGGCTGAGCAGCGCGCTTTGCGCCTTGTTGGCGCGCGCGACGCGGACATGCTCATAATCATCCTTCGTCTTGGTGACGAAGTCGGCCTTCTGCGTTTCGGAGACAAGCGCGGTGGCGACGCCGACCGCGCGGCTGGCGTCGAGCACATGAATGACCGGCCCGGTAAAGGCGACATCGATGCGCAGCGCGGTATGTACCCGCGACGTAGTTGCGCCGCCGATCAGCAGCGGCATCGTCATGTTCGCGCGCTGCATTTCCTGCGCGACCGTGACCATTTCATCCAGCGAGGGCGTGATCAGCCCCGAAAGCCCTATCATATCGGCATCATTCTCGTTCGCGGCCTTGATGATGTCCTGCCAGGGCACCATCACGCCCATGTCGATAACCTCGAAGCCGTTACACTGGAGCACCACCCCGACGATATTCTTGCCGATGTCGTGGACGTCGCCCTTGACCGTGGCCATGATGATCTTGCCCTTGCCCTTGGCGCCC
>CAZLSU010000094.1:0-11060 GCA_964562225.1 uncultured Sphingobium sp. | reverse complement strand
AATCATGATCGTCGATGTTCGGACGCATCTTGATCTCTTTGAGTTCCTGCGTCTTCTGGGTCTTGCGGGCGATATTCGCCTTTTTCTGGGCTTCGTACTTGAATTTGCCGATGTCCAGAAACTTGCAGACCGGCGGATCGGCGGTCGGCGACACTTCGACCAGGTCGAGTCCCACCTCGGCGGCCTGCTCGATCGCCTCCTGCGTAAACATCACGCCCAGATTCTCGCCTTCCCCATCGATCACGCGGACCTTGGGCACGGTGATGAATTCATTGTAGCGGGGGCCGGACTTCGGCGGCGGCGCCAGTGGGCGGCGCATCATCGGGGGACGTATAGCAGACTCTCCTATGGTCGTGGAAACGAGGTGGCTCTTAGCGGCTTTTGCACAAAGCGCAAAGGGGTCCGTGGTGCCGCGCCAGCGGAATCACGAACCCTTGGGACTTTGCAGCCTCATCGCATATCGGGCGGCAGCGCCTCATTTGCAAGCCGCGATATGACATCGTCCAGAGAAAGGAAGGTCTGCCCCTCGCCACCGAGCACGCGCAGCGCGACCTTGCCCTCGTCCGCCTCGCGCCGTCCGACGACCAGCAGGTTGGGCACCTTGGCCAGGCTATGCTCGCGCACCTTATAGTTGATCTTCTCGTTGCGCACGTCGATTTCCGCCCGGATACCTGCGGCTTTCAGCTTCTCGACCACCATGAACGCATAATCGTCCGCATCCGAAACGATGGTCGCTACCACCGCCTGCACCGGGGCCAGCCATAGCGGAAAACGGCCGGCATGATGCTCAATCAGGATTCCCAGGAACCGCTCGAACGTCCCCAGGATCGCGCGGTGCAGCATCACCGGGCGATGCCGCTCGCCATCCTCACCGACATAGCTGGCGTCCAGCCGCTCGGGCAGCACCGTGTCGGTCTGGAGCGTGCCGCACTGCCAGGTCCGGCCGATCGCATCGGTCAGGTGGAACTCCAGCTTGGGCGCATAGAAAGCGCCTTCGCCCTCCAGCTCCTCCCAGCCATAATCGGCAGTCGCGCGCCCCGCCGCCGCCACCGCATCGCGCAGCGACTGTTCGGCCCAGTCCCACATCGCTTCCGAACCGAACCGCTTTTCCGGGCGCAGCGCCAGCTTGATCGCATAATGCTCGAAACCCAGATCCTTGTAGATCAGATCGAGCAGGTCGCAGAACGCCTTCACCTCCTCGACGATCTGGTCCTGCGCCACGAAGATATGCGCGTCGTCCTGCGTGAACTGGCGCACCCGCATCAGCCCGTGCAACGCGCCATGCGCCTCGTTGCGATGGCAGCAACCGAACTCGGCCAGCCGCAGCGGCAGGTCGCGGTACGACTTTATCCCCTGACGAAAGATCAGCACATGCGCGGGGCAGTTCATGGGCTTGAGCGCCATCATGTCCGCCTCGCCCGACAGGACCGGGCCTTCATCCTCGGTGTTCGGCACCTCGTCGGGCACCACGAACATATTCTCGCGATATTTGCCCCAATGGCCCGACTGCTCCCACTGGCGCGCGTCCATCAATTGCGGCGTCTTGACCTCTTCATAGCCTGCCGCGTCCAGTCGGCGGCGCATATAGGCTTCCAGCGCGCGCCAGATCAGATAGCCTTTGGGATGCCAGAAGACCGAACCCTGCGCTTCGGACTGGAGGTGGAACAGGTCCATTTCCTGCCCGATCTTGCGATGATCGCGCTTGGCCGCTTCCTCCAGCCGCAACAGATGCGCGTCGAGCTGCTTCCTGCTGAGCCAGCCGGTGCCGTAGATGCGGCTGAGCATCGCATTCTTCTGGTCGCCACGCCAATAAGCGCCCGACACGCGCGTCAGCTTGAACGCCGCCGGATCGAGCCGCCCGGTCGATGCCAGATGCGGTCCCCGGCACATATCGTACCAGTCGCCACCCGAATGATAGACGGTCAGCGGCTCGTCGCCCGACAGTTCCGCGGCCCATTCCGCCTTGAAGGTCTCGCCCGCCGCCGTCCACTGCGCGATCAGCGTCGCCCGGTCGATCTCCTGGCGGATCAACGGCTTGTTCGCCGCGATGATCTTGCGCATTTCCGCCTCGATCGCGGGCAGATCCTCGTCGGTGAAAGGCCGGTCCTTTGGCGCGAAATCATAGTAGAAACCGTCGTCGGTCGAAGGCCCGAAGGTGATCTGCGTGCCGGGAAACAGCGCCTGCACCGCCTCGGCCAGCACATGCGCGAAATCGTGCCGCGCCAGCTCCAGCGCGTCCGCCTCATCCTTGCTCGTCACCAGCGCCAGCGCGGAGTCGCGCTCCAGCGGCCGCATGATATCGCGCAGCTCGCCATCCACCCGCGCGGCGATCGCCGCCTTGGCCAGGCCAGGACCGATCGCCGCCGCAATGTCCGCCGGGGTGGTGCCCGGCGCGACTTCGCGCACGGAACCGTCGGGCAGGGTGATCTTGATCATGGCGGACACTGTGTATCGCTTTCCTGGACGTGAAGAAGGGCCGGATTTTCCGGGCCTCTCCCCTTAAATGGGCCGGTGGGGGTGTCAAGGGAAGGGCGATCGGGCAAATTGCAGGCTTTCCTTTGCGTATCGCGGCCCCCACATTATGACGCAGCCATGACCACATCCCCCACGCACCAGCCCGCGATCGAAATCACCAACCTGACCAAGGTGTATAAGGGCGGCAAGCGCGCGCTTGACGATGTGTCGCTGTCCATCCCGCGCGGGCAGATTTACGGGCTGTTGGGGCCGAACGGCGCGGGCAAATCGACGATGATCAATATCCTTGCGGGCCTGGTCAACAAGACCAGCGGATCGGCGCGGATCTGGGGATTCGACACGGACGCCAACCCGCGCAATGCGAAAAATTCGATCGGCATCGTACCGCAGGAAATCGTCTTCGATCCCTTCTTCACGCCGTTCGAGACGCTGGAGAATCAGGCGGGCTTTTACGGCGTGCCAAAGGACAAGCGCCGCTCGATGGAATTGCTGCGCGCGGTGCATCTGGAGGATAAGGCGAACGCCTATGCCCGCACGCTGTCGGGCGGCATGAAGCGCCGCCTGCTGGTCGCCAAGGCGATGGTCCATAGTCCGCCGATCCTGGTGCTGGACGAACCGACCGCAGGCGTGGACGTGCAGCTCCGCCAGCAGCTCTGGGCCTATGTCAAGCAACTGAACGATCAGGGAGTCACCATCGTGCTGACCACCCATTATCTGGAGGAAGCCGAGCAATTGTGCGATCGCATCGCCATCATCAACCATGGCAAGCTGATCGCGGACAAGCCGACTCGCGAACTGGTCAATATGGCGCAGGAAAAAGTGGTGCAGGTCACCGTGGACCGCGACATCGTCACGCCGCCTGCGCATCCCAGCTTTGAAAAGGTCGAATTGACCAACGAACGCACGCTCACCATCACCTATATGAAGGACCGCGCCAATGCGGGCCAGGTTTTGAGCGCGGTGCAGGCGGACGGCCTCGCCATCGTCGACGTGGTAACGCGCGACCCGGACCTGGAGGATGTGTTCCTCAACCTGACGGCCGCGGCCTAAAGCCGACATGTTCCCCCTCCCGCTTGCGGGAGGGGGCTAGGGGGTGGGCAAGTGCCGACATTCAAGCCACGCAATACCGACCGCGCAAGGGAATTGCGCACCGCCGCTTCTTATCCCGAACGACTGCTCTGGCAGCAATTGCGCAGCAGCAAGCTGGGGCATAAGTTTAGCCACCAGATGCCGATCGGCCCCTATTTCGCCGACTTCCTGTGTCGCGATCTGAGCCTCATGGTCGAACTTGATGGCGACAGCCATGACCAGCGCGTCGCTCACGACGTGCGACGTGACGAATATTGCCGTTCCCTTGGCTTTGAAATCTTGCGCTTTTCCAATGCTGATGTGATGGACAATCTGGAAGGCGTCGTGTTGCACATAGCAGCTACGCTTGCGCGCTTGCCCACCCCCAGCCCCTCCCGCAAGCGGGAGGGGAGCGAGTAGTCCATGCCCACCACCACCTACGACGTCATCATCATCGGCTCTGGCGCGGCAGGTCTCACCGCCGCGATCAACCTCGCCCAGGACAAGCGCGTCCTTGTCCTCGCCAAGGGCGCGCTCGACGGCGGGTCGACCAACTGGGCGCAGGGCGGGATCGCCGCGGTGCTCGACGCGGGCGACAGTTTCGACGCGCATGTCGAAGATACGATGATCGCGGGCGCGGGCCTCAACAATCGCGAAACGGTCGAATTCGTCGTCTCCAACGCCCCCGCCGCGATCGACCGGCTGGCGGCGCTGGGCGTCCCGTTCAATGAGGGCGAGACGTTCGGCGATCGTTGGCACCTGACACGCGAGGGCGGGCACAGCCACCGCCGCATCGTCCATGTCGACGACGCCACCGGCGCGGCGGTGCAGCGCGCGCTGGTGAAAGCAGCGCAGGCCAATCCCAACATCACGCTGCGCAGCGACATGGTGGCGATCGACCTCATCACCAGCCGCCATGGCGAAAAATATTCGGGCGACGGCCATGTCTGGGGCGTCTACGCCTATAACAAGGCGACCGACCATGTGGATACGCTGCTGGGCAAGGCGACCATCCTGTGCACCGGCGGGGCAGGGCGGACCTATCTCTTCTCCACCGCGCCGCGCGGCGCGACCGGCGACGGTATCGCGATGGCCTGGCGCGCGGGCTGCCGCGTCTCCAACATGGAAATGAACCAGTTCCACCCCACCTGCCTCTATAATCTGGAGGTCAAGAATTTCCTGATCACCGAAGCGGTGCGGGGCGAGGGCGGGCACCTCAAGATCCCCGGCACCGGCTATCGCTTCATGCCCGATTTCGACGAGCGCGCCGAACTGGCCCCGCGTGATATCGTCGCCCGCGCGATCGACCATGAGATCAAAAGGCTCGGCCTCGACTATGTTCATCTCGACATCAGCCATCTCGATCCCGCCTTCGTCATCCATCATTTCCCGACCATCCACGCCCGGCTGCTGGACCTGGATATCGACATCACCAAGGAACCGATCCCGGTCGTTCCCGCCCAGCACTATACCTGCGGCGGCGTCGTCATCGACCTGGATGGCCGCACCGACATGCCCGGCCTCTATGCAGCGGGCGAAGTCACCGAAAGCGGCCTGCACGGCGCCAACCGCCTCGCGTCCAACTCGCTGCTCGAATGTTTCGTGTTCGGCGAAGCGGCGGCCCAGCATATTCGCGCCCATTGGGAAGACCTGCCCGCCCCGCCGCCGATCCGCGCCTGGGACGAAAGCCGCGTCACCAACAGCGACGAGGAGGTGATCGTCCAGCATAATTGGAAGGAAATCCGCCGCTTCATGTGGGACTATGTCGGCATCGTGCGCACCACCAAGCGGCTGGAACGCGCCCAGCACCGCATCGCCCTGCTGGCGAGCGAAGTCGACGAATATTACGGCAATTTCCGCGTCACGCCCGACCTGATCGAACTGCGCAACCTGCTGGAGGTCGGCCGCCTGATCGTTCGATCCGCGCTCCACCGCAAGGAAAGCCGGGGGCTGCACTACACGCTGGATTATCCCGACACGCTGCCGGTGGCCGTGGATACGGTGTTGGCGCCTTAGGGGGCGTGGCGACATAGCGCCTCCCCGTACCGGGGAGGTGGCAGCCGTAGGCTGACGGAGGGGGTTCACCCCACAAGCTGCGACATGATGAGAGCCCCCTCCGTCACCGCAGCGCGGCACCACTTCCCCGTGCCGGCAGGGAATTTTTACAGGCCAGCAGACGACTATTTTCTGACATTGCAGGACTGGGTACGCCTGTTATTCTCGGCCAGACAATATGGAGACGGGCCGTGTTTCGTTCATCGCTGGTTGCGCTATTGTTAAGCGTTGGGTGTGCGGTGCCGGTCGCCGAAGCATGCTCCCTGGCACCCCCCCCATAGAACAGCTTGTGACCGAGATCGCAGCCGAAGGCGTGTTGGTAAGTGGGACACTGATACAGGCTTTCAACGCATCGAAGCGTCAGCCTGAGATAATACGTGCTAGCCAAATTTACGTAGGGGAAGAAAAGCCGCGCGAATTCATTATCTACCGTTCTGAGCGGGAGTATGACCACGTTTTGAACCCGCCCGCGCTTGTCACATCATGCGATTGCAACCCACCGCCGTTTAAGGTTGGACACATATTTGATCGGTTAGTGCTCGTCCCCGCTAAAGCCCAGGATGCTCTTGCCAACGGACGCTGGAAGTTCTCAAATTTCGGTGGCTCTGTTGCCGGAGGAAGGAGTTTAAGGCTCCTCGCGGAAGAGGCCAACCGCTTTCATCGCCTTCAATCGCTTCCGCCGAAAGACGGTCAATGGGGTGACTAACCGACGCATGCACCAACGTCCGCAATCCACCCAAGTCAGCCGCTCTCGCCGTCCCCACCTCGCCAGCCACCCTCTCGACCAACCACCCTTCCGGTTCGACCGACAACATGCGCGCCACGCCGCCCCGCTTGACCAGGGACGCGAAAGGCGGGATGCCCCGTTTCATGCTCGCGCGTCCGTCCGGTCGCGCCGTTCCCAAAGACTTGTCGGAGTCTCCCATGCCCTTTTCCAAGATGCTGCCCCTGATGCTCGCCGCCGCGCCGCTGGCAATCACCACCCCTGTCATCGCCCAAAGCCCGCCCAGCGGCCCCGCCGCCAGCATCACCACCCAATTGCCGCGCGGCGCTGTCCCCAGCCATTATGCGATTGAGGTCACGCCAGACGCAGCCAACCTCAAATTCACCGGCAAGGTCTCGATAGACGTGACGGTCACGACAGCGATGCCCGCGCTGGTGCTGAACGCGGCGGACCTGACCTTCTCCTCGGTGACGCTGGTACCCGATGCCAAGGGCAAGGCGATGAAGGGCAGCGCGAAGGTCGACGCCGCCGCGCAAACCGTGACGCTCGACTTCGGCAAGCCGCTCGCGCCGGGCCGCTACACGCTCGCCATCGCCTATGCCGGCATCATCAACACCCAGGCGAACGGCCTGTTCGCGCTCGACTACACCAACAATGAAGGCCAGGCGAAGCGCGCCCTCTTCACTCAGTTCGAGGCACCCGACGCGCGCCGCTTCGTGCCGAGCTGGGACGAGCCGAGCTACAAGGCGACCTTCGACCTTAGCGCCATCATCCCGACGGGCGAACTGGCGGTCGGCAACATGCCGGTCAAATCCACAAAGGCTCTGAGCGGCGGCAAGACCCAGGTGACGTTCGGCACGTCCCCAAAAATGTCGTCCTACCTGCTCTTCTTCGGCCTGGGCGAACTGGAACGCGCCACGAAGATGGCGGGCGCGACCGAAGTCGGCGTCATCACCGGCCGGGGCAACACCGCCAAGGCGCAACTGGGGCTGGACGCCTCCGCTGAAATCCTGCCCTGGTATAACGACTATTTCGGCACCCCCTATCCGCTGCCCAAGCTCGACAATGTCGCAGGCCCCGGCCAGAGCCAATTCTTCAGCGCGATGGAAAATTGGGGCGCGATCTTCACCTTCGAGCGCACCCTGCTCGTCGATCCGCGTTTCACGTCCGAAGGCACCAGGCGCCGCATCTACGAAGTCGTCGCGCATGAAATGGCGCATCAATGGTTCGGCGACCTCGTCACCATGGCCTGGTGGGACGATCTTTGGCTGAATGAGGGGTTCGCAAGCTGGATGGCGACCAAGGTCACCGACAAGCTGAAACCCGAATGGGAAATGCTGCTGACCCGCGTCGACGGGCGCGAAGCGGCGATGGGTCTCGATTCGCTCGCGACCACCCATCCCGTCGTCCAGAAGATCAGGACCGTGGACGAAGTTAATCAGGCGTTCGACGCGATCACCTATCAGAAGGGCGAAGCCGTCATCACCATGCTGGAGGGCTATGCGGGCGAGGATGTGTGGCGCACCGGCATCCGCAGCTATATGAAGGCGCACGCCTACGGCAACACCGTGACGGACGACCTGTGGAAAGCCGTCGAGGGGGCAGGGGCCAAGGGGCTGGTCAGCATCGCGCATGATTTCACATCGAAGCCCGGCATCCCGCTGGTCAAGGTGGACAGCGCGACCTGCCAGGGCGGATCGACCCTGCTGTCCCTGTCGCAGGGCGAATATAGCCGCGACAATAAGGACAAGGCGCCGCTAAGCTGGAACGTCCCCGTCATGGCCCAGACCATCGGTGGCGCACCCCAGCGGCTGATCCTCCTGGGCAAGGGTCAGATGACCCTGCCGGGCTGCGGCGCTTATGTCGTCAATGCCGGGCAGACCGGCTATTATCGCTCGCTCTACCCGGACGCGAACGTCAAGGCGCTGGCGAAGGACTTCACGAAACTCCCCTCGATCGACCAGACCGGCCTGCTGGCGGACAATTTCCAGCTCGGTGTGGCGGGCTATCAGCCGATCGGGTCGGCGCTCGACCTGATCGACGCGGTGCCGGCCACCGCCAGCCCCGCCGTGCTGGCGGAGGTGCCAGGCTATCTGAACAGCGCCTATGTGATGCTGGAAAGCGACAAGGCGGCGCAGGCCAGCGTCGCCGCCTACACTTCCGCCAAATTGACCCCGGCGCTGACGGCGGTCGGCTATGACGTAAAGGCCGGGGAAGCCGCGCAGGCCCCAGTGCTGCGTTCCGCGCTCGTCTCTACGCTGGGCGAGATGGGTGACAAGGCGGTGGTTGCCGAAGCGAACCGTCGCTTCGCCGCGATGGCGACCAACCCTACCGCGCTCGACGGCCCGTTGCGCGAAGTCTGGCTGGCGATCATCGCGGAAAATGCCGACCAGGCGACATGGGACAAACTCCGCACCCTCGCCAAGGGCGCGAAGACCGATCTTGAGAAGAGCAGCCTCTTCACGCTGCTGGGCGCGGCCAAGGACGAAAAGCTCGCCCGGCAAGCTCTCGACCTCGCCCTCACCGACGAACCTGGCAAGACCACCAGCGCCGCGATCATCGGCCGGGTCGGCGCCGAACATCCGATGCTCGCGGTCGATTATGTGCTGGCGCACCGGGCGCAATATGAAGGGCTGATCGACGTATCGGCACGCAGCCAGGCGCTCGCCCGGCTCGGCGGCGGATCGGCCGATCCGGCGATGGTGACCAAATTGGACGCCTATGCGACCCAATATCTGACCCCCGAATCGCGCAAGGTGGTCGATCGCGCGATCGCCGCCATCAAAACCCGGATTGAAACCCGCGCCCGCCAAAAGCCCGCACTGACGGCCTGGTTCGCGGGCCGGAAATAAGGATCAGGCCGCCCCGGCTGATCGCTGGGGCGGCCTGTGCCTCAATGCTTGCCCGGCTTGTTCGACGTGCCCTTGGCGGTCGGGTTGATCAGCGCCGCGCCCTGCGGCAGGGCGGTGCCGCCCATGTCGAGCTTGCGGGCCTCATAGCGCGCGACGTTCGTCGGATCGTCGCGTTCCTTGATGGCGGCCTTGGTTTCCTCGTCCATCGGCTCCGCGCTGTCGGTGCTCGTGCCCCGGCTCCACCCCAGGATGATCGACATGCGCCGGTTGCGCGGATCATAGGGATCGGTCTTCACAAAGGGTTCGCGATCGGCCACCCCGTCGATCCGCACGAACCGATCATTGCCTATCCCCGCCCCGGCCAGCGCCTGACGCGTCGCTTCGGCGCGTGCCGATGACAGCATCCAATTATTCATGGTGCGGCCATTGCCATAGGGCAGCCCGTCGGTATGCCCGCGCACGATCATCGCATTGGGCATGGTCGCCAGCACTTTGGCGACTTCGTGGATCAAAGTCTGCGCGGACGGCAGCAGGCGATCCGTGGCCATCGCGAACATCGCGAAATCGGCCTCGTCGATCAGGTCGATGCGCAGCCCCTCGCGGGTTTCGGTGAAGCGCACATTCTTGCGCAGCTTCGCCATGCCGCGCTTCATCATGCGCGTTTCCAGCTCCTTCTTGACCGCCTCGAACTTGGCGCGGTCCGCCGCCTTCATATTCTTGCCGCCCTGGTCCTTGGTGCCGGTGGCATCGCGCGGGATGGTGATGGCCAGATTGCCCTGACCGCCAGTGGTCGGATAATTATCCTTGCCCATCATGCTGTCGCCGCCGAACATGCCGTTCGACCCGGCCGAATTTTCCTTGGTCTGCACCAGCGTGGGCGTGAAATAGTCGGCCAGCCCCTTGCGCTGCTTTTCCGTCGTCGCGCCCAGCAGCCACATCAGCAGGAAAAACGCCATCATCGCCGTCACGAAATCGGCATAGGCGACCTTCCACGCGCCGCCATGATGGCCGCCATGTCCTTCGACGATGATCTTCTTGACGATGATCGGCCGGGGTTCCGGCTCGTTCGCGCCGCGCTTTTTTTCCGCCATGGCTTATTTGCCCCGCATGCCATCGAACACCTCGGCAAAGCCGGGCTGGTTGGCATGGGTCAGGCCCGATCGCGCGGCCTCGATCACCAGCGGCTGCGGGTGGCCGTGCAGCGACGCGACGATGATCTGCTTGACGACATGATAGATCGCCCCATCCGCCTCGATCACGCTGCGGCACCGGTTGGCGAACGGATTGACCATGCCATAGGCGAGCAGAATTCCCAGGAAGGTGCCGACCAGCGCCGAACCGATCATCGCGCCCAAAATGGCGGGCGGCTGGTCGATCGACCCCATGGTCTTGACCACGCCCAGAACCGCCGCGACGATGCCCAGCGCGGGGAGGGCGTCGGCCAGCCCCTGCAAATTGTCGGCCGGCTTGATCGCTTCGTGGTGATGGGTCTTCAAACTATTGTCCATGACCTCCTCGACCGCATGCGGATCGAGCGTGCCGGACGATATGACGACCAGGCGCAGCGTATCGCTGATCAGATGGACCAGCGTCTTGTCCTTCATCAGCTTGGGATATTCGGTGAAGATGGTGGATGTCGACGGGTCTTCGATGTGCGGCTCCAGCGCGACCGGCCCTTCGACCCGCAGCGTCTTCATCAGCTTGGAGACGAGGAAGATGCAGTCGAGAAAATCCTGCTTCTTATATTTCGCGCCCTTGAACACCTTGCCCAGGCCGCCGCCCAGCGCCTTCAGGTCCGCGCCGCTATTGCCGATGACGAGCGCGCCGACGGCCGCGCCGCCGATGATCAGCATTTCGTGGGGCAGGGCATGGAGCACCGGGCCAAG
>CAZLSU010000093.1:0-11676 GCA_964562225.1 uncultured Sphingobium sp. | reverse complement strand
TGCGCGACAACCGCGACGACTCCGACTTCTCGGCCTTCATGTCGATCTGGTTCTTCGAGGAGCAGAAGCACTCGCTGGTGCTGATGGAATACCTGCGCCGCTTCCGCCCCGAACTCGTGCCCACCGAGCAGGAACTGCACGACATCCGCTTCGAGTTCGACCCGGCGCCGCCACTCGAGACGCTGATGCTGCACTTCTGCGGCGAGATCCGCCTCAACCACTGGTACCGCCGCGCCAGCGAATGGCACACCGAGCCGGTGATCAAGCAGATCTATGCCACGCTGAGCCAGGACGAGGCGCGCCACGGCGGCGCCTACCTGCGCTACATGAAGCGCGCCATCGGCAAGTTCGGCGACGAAGCGCGCGCTGCTTTCGCCAAGGTGGGCGTGCTCATGGCCAGCGCGCGGCGCACCGCACAGGCCCTGCACCCCACCAACCTGCACGTCAACAAGGCGCTCTTCCCCAAGGACACCATCCAGAGTCGCCTGCCCAACCCCGAGTGGCTGGAGCACTGGCTCGACCAGCAGATCAACTTCGACGCCGTGTGGGAAAGCAAGGTGGTCGATCGCATCCTGCACAACCTGAGCCTGCTCATGGACGGCCGTTTCAAGACCGTTCAGGAACTCAATCGCTTCCGCAAGTCGCTCGGCGCCGCGCCCGCGGCGGCCTGACGGCCCTCAGCCCACGGCGCGCCGCGCGCGCCAGCGGTTCCAGCCCGCACCCAGCGCGCCGAACAGCCCCCCCCAGACCGCGCCGGCCAGGTGAGCGGCCTGCACCACCGACATCTGGTTGCCCGGGTCCCACACCACCGGGCGCGCCCAGCCCTGCTCCAGCCAGAGCTTGAGCAGCAGGCCGGCCATGAGCAGCGTGCCCCAGGGACGCAGCGCGCGCGGGCCGGCCAGCAGCAGTTGCATCGCGAGTACCGCCACACCTGCGTGCAACACCCCCGACAGGCCCACCGCGTAGCCGATGAGGGGCCACAGCAGCAGACTCAATTGCATGAGCGGCCAGCTCAGTGCCCAGGCCAGCGTGGCCGAGCGCGTGGGGCGCAGCCACCAGCCGGCGGCGGTGAGCGCGCCCAGTGCGAGCTGGTTGCCCACCAGGTGCGGCGTGTTCAGGTGCACCCAGGCGCTGGTCCACAGCGTCCAGGGCGCCTGCTTCCATTCGGCCGAGCGCCAGATCAGGGCCTGCACCGCCGCCTCCTGCGACCACCACAGCACCATGCTGGCCACGCCGTGCAAGGCGCACAGCGCGAGCCAGCTGCGCGAGCCTCTCATGTGGGTGGGACAGGGGAGCCCAGCACCCGGGCCCACAGCGCGCGCACGGCGTCGGACTCGGCCTGCAGCTCGGCCGGGTCGACCTGCGTGGACGTTTCATCCAGGCGGGCGCGGTGCTGCACCTGGCGCAGCCGGCGGTAGGCCAGCGCGGCGGCCTCGCCCATGCCAGCGGGCAGCAAACCCGCGGCCTCGGCGCGGCGCAGCAGGTTGATGTTGCCGGTGTTGGCGCGCAACTCGGGGTGTTCGCGCGAGTGCAGCAGCACCAGGTACTGCACCACGAACTCCACATCGACCATGCCGCCCGGGCTGTGCTTCACGTCGAAGCGCCCGCTGCGCAGCGTCTGCGCCGAGCGCACCTTCTCGCGCATCGAGACAATCTCGTGGGCCAGCGCGGCAGCGTCGCGCGGCGCGGTGATGACGGCCTCGCGCACGGCGTCGAAACGCCCGGCCAGGCCGGCGCTGCCGAGCACGAAGCGCGCGCGCGTCATGGCCTGGTGTTCCCAGGTCCAGGCGGTGTTGCTGCCGCGCTGCTGCTGGTAGTTGGCGTAGGCCGTGAAGCTGGTGACCAGCAGGCCCGAGTTGCCGTTGGGCCGCAGCGCGGTGTCGATCTCGAACAGGTCGCCCTCGCCGGTCTTCACCGTGAGCCAGTTGATCATCTTGCGCACGAAGGCCGCGTAGATCTCCGCGGCGTTCTCGTGCTCGTCCTCGTAGACGAAGACGATGTCCAGGTCGCTGCCGTAGCCCAGCTCCTTGCCGCCCAGCTTGCCGTAGCCAATGATGGCGAAGGCCGGCGTCTCCTGGTGGCGGTTCTTCAGCCGTTCCCAGCACCAGCGCGCCGTCAGGCGCAGCACCGAGTCGGCCAGGGCCGACAGGTCGTCGGCCACCTGCTCCACGGTAAGCACGCCCTCCACGTCGCGCGCCAGGGTGCGGAAGGTCTCGGCGTGGTGGGCGCGGCGCAGCAGGTTGAGCAGCGTCTCCTCGTCGTCCTCGCCGGTGATGCGCAGCGACGCGCGCCGCGTCTCGCATTCGGCCTCGAAGGCCTCGGCGTCAAAGCGCTCGGCCATCAGCTGCTGGCCGGCCAGTTCGTCGATCACCCCCGGGTGCTGCATCAGATAGCGCGCCGGCCATTTGGCCGCGCCCAGCAGGCGCAGCAGGCGTTCGTGCACCGAGGGGCGCTCCTGCAGCAGCGCCAGATAGCTCTCGCGGCGCAGCAGCGGCTCGATCCAGTCGACCATGCGCAGCGCGGCGGTCTCGCTCACGCGGCCTTCGTCGATCCAGGCGCCGGTGCGCTGCACCAGGCGCACCAGGCGCGCGCGCGTGTCCTCGCGCAGGGCCAATACGCGCGGGTGCTCGGCCCAGGCCTGCACACGCTCGGCCAGCGTGGCGGGCAACTGGGGCAGCACGGCGCCCAGGTCGTCCTCGGCGGCGCGTGGCGCACCGCCGTTGCAGCCCTTGCCCTTGCAGGCGCCCGGGCTGCCGCCGAGCAGGGTGTCGAACTCCTCGGCCACCAGTTCGCGGTGCGCGTCCAACGCGTGCAGGAAGGCGCAGGTGTTGGCAAAACCCAGCGTGGCCGCCATCCAGGCCAGGTCGTCGTCGCGCTCGGGCAGCACGTGGGTCTGCTGGTCATCCAGGTACTGGATGCGGTGCTCCACCTGGCGCAGGAAGACGTAGGCCTCGGCCAGCGCCTGCGCCTTCTCCGGCGGCATCAGGCCGGCCTTGGCCACGCGCTGCAGCGCGTCCAGCGTGGGGCGCGTGCGCAGTTCGGGGAACTGGCCGCCGCGCACCACCTGCAGCAACTGCACGGTGAACTCGATCTCGCGGATGCCGCCGCGCGAGAGCTTCACGTCGTTGGCACGGCCCGGGTTGCCGGCGGCGCGGCGCGCCGCGTGCTCGCGGATCTGGCGGTGCAGCACGCGCAGCGACTCGAACACGCCGTAGTCGAGGTAGCGGCGGAACACGAAGGGCAGCACGGTGCCGCGCAGCGCGGCCATGCCGTCCTTGTCGGCCAGCGCACTGGCCGGCGCGATCACGCGGCTCTTGAGCCAGGCGAAGCGCTCCCATTCGCGCCCCTGCACGAGGAAGTACTCCTCCAGCGCACCCAGCGAAACCACGCTGGGGCCGGAGTTGCCGTTGGGCCGCAGCGCCAGGTCGACCCGGAACACGTTGCCGTGCTCGGTGGTCTCGCCCACCGTGTTGTAGAGGTGCTTGACCGCCTTGGCGAAGTACTCGTGGTGGCTGATGCGTTGGCGGCCCTCGGCGTTGCCCGCGGTCTCGCCGTCGTGGTCGTAGACGTAGATCAGGTCGATGTCGCTGGACACGTTGAGCTCGCGCGCGCCCAGCTTGCCCATGCCGATGACCCAGAGCTGCGCGCGGGCACCGTTGGCGCACAGCGGCGCGCCGTGCACGGCATCCAGTTCCGCGAAGGCCAGACCGCAGGCCTGGTCGAGGGCCAACTCGGCCAACTCGGTCACCGCGCCGGTGACCGCCTTGAGCGAGGCGCCAGCCTCGCAGTCGATGACCGCCAGGCGCTCCAGCACGAGCTGGCGCAGCACGCGCAGGGCGGCCGGCAGCGGCAGGCCTTGGGCCACGAGCGCATCCAGGCAGGTGCGCATGGCGGCCTTGTCGGGCGCGCCGGGCGGCAGGCAGGCCAGCTCGGCCGCGTAGCGGCGGCGAACGCGCTGCACGAAGCGGGAATGGTCGGCCTGACGGGTGGCCGGGGTCGAAGCGGCGGTGGTGGTGTTCACAATCGTTGACAAGCCGTGCTCAGCACCACTGGAACCTGTGTGGTGTCCCACCCTCATAATTTGCGGTGGACATGAACCGATCTCTTGACGCCAGCGCCTTGCGCGCCAAAGGCGATGCACCGGCCGGCCGAGGGCTGCGGCTGTGGGCACGCGCCCTGCGCGTGCTGTTGTGGCTGCTGGCGGGCCTGTGGAGCGTGTTCATCCTGACCTGGCTCGTTTTGCAGGCGTGGATTGTGCCAAGGATCGAAACCTGGCGCCCTGACCTGGAACGCTGGGCCACACACGCGGTCGGGATACCGGTCACCGTCGGCGCCATCCGGGCCATCGAGGGCCCGAAACTGGCCGGCGTGCTGCCGCCGCTGGTGCCCTCCTTCGAGCTCAGCGACGTGCGGCTGCACGACGCCCAGGGGCGCAGTGCGCTGCGGTTGCCGCTGGTGCGCACCGCCGTGTCGGTGCAGTCGCTGTGGCACGGGGGCTTCGAACAACTGCTGATCGACAACCCGAGCCTCGACGTTCGCCGGCGTGCCGATGGGCGGGTCGAGATCGCCGGCATCGACGTCTCGGGTGACGGCAGCGGCAACCACGCCGCGGCCGACTGGTTCTTCGACCAGCCCGAGTTCGTGGTGCGCGGCGGCACCGTGCGCTGGATCGACGAGCGCCGTCAGCAGCCGCCGGTGCTGCTGCGCGAGCTGGACATCGTGGCGCGCAACGGTGCGCGCACGCACGAGCTGCGCCTGGACGCCACGCCCGAGCCCGAGTGGGGCGAGCGCTTCAGCTTGCGCGCGCGCCTGCGCGAACCGCTGCTGCAACTGCCCCTCAACGCGCCGGCCCGCCAGGCACCCTGGGACGACTGGAGCGGCGAGCTGTACGCCGAGTTCGCGCGTGCCGACGTCTCGCGCCTGCGCGCCCACGTGGATCTGAGCGACCAGGGCGTGAGCCTGCGCAGTGGCGAAGGTGCCCTGCGCGCCTGGGCGCGCGTGCAGCAAGGTCAGGTGCAAGGCCTCACGCTGGACATGGCCTTGCAGGACGTCGACCTGCAACTCGCGCCCGACCTGCCCGACCTGGCCCTGGCGCAGGCGCGCGGCCGGCTGGAGGCGCAGTGGTCCGACCGTGGCATGAGCGTCGGTTCGGACGATCTGGCGTTCACCACGCGCGAGGGCCTGGACTGGGCGGGCGCCCGCGTGCGCGTGGAACACACGCTGGCGCGCGAGCGCCAGGGCGCGCGCACGGTGGTGCAGGCGCAGGCGGTGGATTTGCAGACCGTGGCGGCGATCGCCGAGCGGCTTCCCCTGCCCGCCGACGCGCGCAGCTGGCTCGCCCGTCTGCAGCCGCGCGGGCGGCTCGACACGCTCGACCTGACGTGGCAGTCACGCGGCAGCGGTCCCATGGCCGAGCACGTGGTGGCGCGTGCCAAGGGCCGCGTGAGTGATCTCGCCCTGGCCGGCGAGCCCAGCGGCAAACGCTCGCGCAGCGGACGTTTCCCCTTGCCGGGGCGGCCCGGCGTGGAGGGCGCCGACGTCGATTTCACCCTTGACGAGAACGGTGGCCAGGCCAGCGTGGCGTTGCGCGAGGGCGCCTTCGTCTTCCCCGACGTGTTCGAGGAGCCGCGCATCGCGCTCGACCGCTTCGACGGCCGCGTGCGCTGGACGGTCAAGGGTGATCGCCTCGACATCCAGCTCGACCAGGCCTCGCTGGCCAACGAGCACGCCGAAGGCACGGTGCAGGCGCGCTGGCACACCGGTGACCCCGCCGCCCAGCCCGCCCAGCCGCGCCTGCCCGGCGTGCTCGATCTGAGCGCCCAGCTCACGCGCGCCGACGGCACGGCCGTGCACCGCTACCTGCCGATGGCGGTGCCCGAGAATGCGCGCCGCTACGTGCGCGAGGCCGCGCGGGCCGGCGGGTCGCGCCAGGCGAGCTTTCGCGTCCAGGGCCTGGTGGACGACATCCCCTTCGACGAGCCGCACCACAGCGCTGGCACTTTCCGCGTCGAGGCGGCGCTGGAGGGCGTGGACTTCGACTACCTGCCCGCCTTCCTGCAGGAGGGCGGCGAGGCGCGCTGGCCCGGCGTGCGCGGAGCCAGCGCGCGCTTCGTGCTCGACCGCGGCGATATCCGCATCAGCGAGGTGCGCGGCGGCGTCGAGGGCGCGCCGGGTGTCGCGCTCGACCAGGGCGGGGTGGACATCGAAGGCCTCTCGCACGACACGCAGGTGCGCATGCGCGCCCACGCCAAGGGCCCCGCGGCCGAGTTGCTGGGTTTCGTCCAGCGCTCACCGGTGAATACCTTCACCCAGGGCGCGCTGGCGTCGGCCCAGGCCAGCGGGCCGGGCGAGACCACGGTGCAGATCGAGTTGCCGCTCAAGCACCTCAAGGACAGCCGGGTGAGTGGCAAGGTCAAGCTCGATGGCACCGACTTGCGCCTCACCCCCGGCGCGCCGCTGCTCGCGCGCACGCACGCCACGCTCGACTTCACCAACCAGGGCTTCGCCTTCACCGGCGCGCGCAGCCAGGTGCTGGGCGGCGAGTTGCTGTTCGACGGCAGCCTGCGCGCCGAGGCCCCAGGCCGCCCGGTGGCGCAGTTCCGTGGCAGCGGCACGGCCAGCGCCGCCGGCCTGCGCGAGGGCGGGTTCGGCCCCGTGTCGAGCCTGTTCGCGCACGCCAGCGGCAGCGCCCGCTACAACGCCAGCCTGGGCTTTCGCGGCGGCGTGCCCGAACTGCGCATCGACAGCAACCTGCAGGGCCTGGCGTTGAACCTGCCCGCACCCCTGGCCAAGCCCGCCGAGGCCGCGTGGCCCCTGCGCCTGGAAAGCGCCGTGCAGGGCGTACAGGGCGACAAGGCCGTCAGCGACCGGATCACCCTGCAACTCGGCCCGGCCGCGCAGCCGCTGGTGGATCTCATCGCCGAGCGCGACCTGCGTGGCGAGTCGGCGCGCCTGGTGCGCGGTAGCCTGGCCGTGGGCGAGCGCGCCGCGCTGCCGCCCCAGGGCCTGCACGCCCAGTTGCGCCTAGGCGAACTTGACCTCGACGCCTGGCAGGCCTTGCTGCGCGACAGCGGCACCGAGGCCGTGGCCACCGCGGGCGAGGGTTTGCCGCAGGCGGTGTCGCTGCGGGCGGACACGGTGCTCACCGGTGGTCGGCGCTTCCAGCGCGTGGTCGTCGGCGCCTCGCGCGAGGGCGCGGTCTGGCGCGCCAACGTCGACGCCAACGAACTCAACGGCTACGTCGAATTTCGGCCGGCTGGCGTGGCCGGCGCGGGCAGTCTGTATGCGCGCTTGGCGCGCCTGACGCTCTCGCCCGCCGCGCCGCGCGAGGCCGAGGCCTTGCTGCAACAACCCAGCAGCGTGCCCGCGCTGGACATCGCCGTCGACGACCTGCAGTGGGACGGCCGCTCGCTCGGTCGTGTGGAGATCGACGCCGTCAACCGCGGCGGGCCCACGCGCGTGGGCGAATGGCGGCTCAACGCCTTGCGCGCCACCTTGCCTGACGCGCGGCTCAGCGCCTCGGGCAACTGGGCGCCGCTGGGTGGCGGCGAAGGCGGCCCGCGGCGCACCGCCCTGCAGTTCCGCCTGGACGTCGACGACAGCGGCGCGCTGCTGAACCGCTTTGGCAAGGAAGGCCTGGTGCGCGGCGGCAAGGGCCGGCTGGAGGGCCAGATCGGCTGGCTGGGCACGCCCTTCGCGATCGATTACCCCACGCTGGCCGGTACCCTGAAGCTGGACGTCGCGCGCGGCCAGTTTCTCAAGGCCGATCCGGGCGCGGGCCGCCTGCTGGGTGTGCTGAGCCTGCAGGCCCTGCCGCGGCGCCTGACGCTCGATTTCCGCGACATCTTCTCCGAAGGCTTCGCCTTCGACTTCGTGCGCGGCGACGCGCGCATCGACAAGGGCGTCATCCGCACCAACAACCTGCAGATGAAGGGCGTGAACGCCGCGGTGCTGATGGAAGGCACGGCCGACCTCGCGCACGAGACGCAAGACCTCAAGGTGGTGGTGGTGCCCGAACTCAACGCCGGCACGGCCTCGCTCATCGCCACCGCCATCAACCCGGCGGTGGGCCTGGGCAGCTTCCTCGCGCAGTTCCTGCTGCGCCAGCCACTGCAGAGCGCGGCCACGCAGGAATTCCGCGTCAGCGGCGGCTGGGCTGACCCGCAGGTGGAGAAGGTCGCCAAGCCAACCCCACCGCCCACGCCAGGCACCACCCTGCAGTAAGCTCGCCAGCTTGCCCCCCGGGGTGTTGCTCCGGGCCGTTCGCAAGCTCCCTTTTCCGCCGGAGGATTGACCGCATGAAAGTCGCCGCCATCCAGATGGTCTCGGGCATCAGCCTGGACGCCAACCTCAGCGAAGCCCTGCGCCTGTTGCGCCAGGCCGCCGCCGCCGGGGCCGAACTCGCGGTGTTGCCCGAGTACTTCTGCTTCATGGGCGCCAAGGACGAGGACAAGCTCGTCATTGCCGAGACCGAGGGCCTGGGCCGCGTGCAGGACTTCCTTGCCGACGCCGCGCGCGACCTGAAGATGTGCGTCGTGGGTGGCACCCTGCCCATGGCCACCGCCGATCCCTCGCACGCCGCCAACGCCTCGCTCAGCTTCGACGCCAAGGGCCACCGCCTGAGCCGCTACGACAAGATCCACCTCTTCCGCTACGACAACGGCCGCGAGCGCTACGACGAAGCGGCGGTGCTGCAGGCCGGCGACACGCCCACCCATTTCGAACTGCGTGGCCGAGACGGCCAGAACTGGCGCGTGGGCCAGAGCGTGTGCTACGACCTGCGCTTCGCCGAGCTCTACCGCATGCTCGCGGCCGACGTGCTGCTGGTGCCCGCGGCCTTCACCTACACCACCGGCTCGGCGCACTGGGAGGTGCTGCTGCGCGCCCGCGCCATCGAGAACCAGGCCTTCGTCATCGCCAGCGCGCAAGGCGGCGTTCACGAGAACGGCCGGCGCACCTGGGGCCACAGCATGGTGATCGACCCCTGGGGCCAGGTGATGGCCCTGCACGCCGAAGGCCCGGGCGTCGCGCTGGCCGACATCGACATGGCGCGCATCCGCCAGGTGCGTGAACAACTACCGTGCCTGGAGCACCGCGTATTGACATGAAGCACCCCCGCCGCGCTTCGCGCGACCCCCTCCAGGGGTCGACGCCCACGGCCCGGCAAAGCCGGTTCCGTGGCGTCCCTGGGCCATGCGCGCGGTAAAAGCCCCCCGCTGGCCCCTGTGGGGCGCCTTGCTGCTGCTGGTGGGTGCGCTGCTCGCGGTGCTGATCTTCCTCGCCGCCGAGTACGAGGTCGGGCGCGACCAGGCCGCGCTCGACCAGGACGCCACCACCGTCGTCGGCGAGATCCGCAGCGCCCTGCTGCGCAACGTGCAGACCCTGCAATCCCTCAACGCCTTCTCGCCCACCCCGGCGAGCTGGGACGCCCCCGCGGCGGAGTTGCTGGCGCAGCGGCGTGAGCTCGTGCGCCTCGAATGGCGCGACACCGACATGCGCGTGCTCGCACAACGTCTCTCCGCCTACCGACCCGACGTGTTCGACCTGCTGCCGCGCAGCCAGGCCCTGCCCGAGGTGCGCCAGGCCTGCGATGCCGCGCAGCGCCTATCGGGCCCGGCCTACTCCGCCAGTTACTTCTGGCCCAAGCGCGACGGCCGCGGCCTGGAGGTGATGGAACTGTGCCTGCCGCTGAGCGAGGCCGGCGAGTCGCGCGGCTTCCTCATCGCCACCTACTCGTTGCCCGCCATGCTGGCCGAACTCACCGACGCGGTCACGCTGCGCGGGCGCGGCCTGAGCTTCGTGGAGAGCGACGGCGCGCGCCTGGCCGTGCACAGCGTGGTGCCCGTGCAGCGGCGCACGCTCAGCGCGCACGCCCTGCTCGACCTGCCCGGCCACACCCTGCTGCTGCAACTGGAGAGCCCGCGCCGCGCGCTCGGCCTGTTCCCCAACGTGCTCACCGGCGTGGTGGGCGCGCTCTCGCTGGCGCTGCTGGCGGTGCTGTACCTGCTGGCGCGCGACATGCGCCGGCGCCAGCGCGCCGAGCAACGCGCGGCCGATGCCCTGGCCTTTCGCAAGGCCATGGAGGACTCGCTCGTCACCGGCCTGCGCGCGCGCGACATGACCGGGCGCATCACCTACGTGAACCCCGCCTTCTGCCAGATGGTGGGCCTGACGGCCGAGCAGCTCGTGGGCAGCGGCATGCCCGCGCCCTGGTGGCCGCCCGAGCTGGTGGACGAGTACCAGCAGCGCCAGGCGGTGCGCCTGGCCGGGCAGATCCTGCCGCGCGAAGGCTACGAATCGGTGTTCCAGCGCAGCGACGGCACGCGCTTTCCGGTGCTCATCATCGAGGCCCCGCTGATCGACGCCCAGGGCGTGCAGACCGGCTACATGAGCGCCATCATCGACCTCACCGAACAGCGCCGCATCGAGGAGCTCAACCGCGCCTCGCAGGACAAGCTGCAGGCCACGGCGCGCCTGGCCACGGTGGGCGAGATGGCCTCCCTCATCAGCCACGAACTCAACCAGCCGCTGGCGGCCATCGCCAGCTACGCCAGCGGCACGCTCAACCTGCTGCACCAGGGCGGTGGCAGAGGCGAAGGCGACAGTGACGGCAACGACGGCGTGTCCGACGACATCGAACGCGCCATCCGGCGCATCGGCGAGCAGGCCGAGCGCGCGGGCCGCGTGATCCGTGGCGTGGCCGACTTCGTGCGCCGCCGCGACCAGGTGCGCGAGGCGGTGGAGCCGCACCTGCTCATCGAAGGCATTTCCACGCTGCTCACGCTGCAGGCCAAGAAGCGCGGCATCCGCCTGCAGGTGGACATCGCGCCCGGCACGCCGCGCGTGTGGTGCGACCGCACGATGGTCGAGCAGGTGCTGCTCAACCTCGCGCGCAACGGCATGCAGGCCATGCCGCTGGGCGACCCGGGCACCGCCAGCGGTCTGCGCGTGCTGCACATCGCCATGGCGCCGGTGATGGGCGAGGCCGGCGAACCGGGCGAAGGGCGCTGCGCGCGCTGGGTGCGCGTGGACGTGACCGACCACGGCCAGGGCCTGCCGCCCGAGGTGGCCGAGCGCCTGTTCACGCCCTTCTTCACCACCAAGGCCGAGGGCATGGGCCTGGGCCTGAGCCTGTGCCGCACCGTGGTGGAGCAGCACGGCGGCGCGCTGGACTTCGAGCCCGCGCAGCCGCGCGGCACGCGCTTCTCGTTCACCCTGCCCGTGGCCGAGGCGAGCGCGGCAAGGCCGGTCGAGACGCACGCCTTCTGAGGGCCCGCAGGCCGCCCTCCTATGATTCGCGCATGACCGAATTCCCCGACGCGAAGATCTACCTCGTGGACGACGACGTCGGCGTGCGCGAGGCCCTGGCCTGGCTGCTGCGCACGCGCCGCCTCATCAGCGACGGCTTCGACAGCGCCGAGGACTTCCTGGCCGGCGCCGCCATCGCGCGGCAGGAGCCCGACGTGCCCTGCTGTGTGCTGCTGGATGTGCGCATGTCCGGCATGAGCGGCCTGGCCCTGTTCGAGAAGCTGCGCCTGCTGCCCTGGCAGGCGGCCATGCCCATCATCTTCCTGTCGGGCCACGCGGACGTGGCCACCGCGGTGGCGGCGGTCAAGCGCGGTGCCTTCGACTTCTGCGAGAAACCGTTTTCGGACAACGCGCTGGTCGACCGCGTCG
>CAZLSU010000092.1:0-11687 GCA_964562225.1 uncultured Sphingobium sp. | reverse complement strand
CCGCGTCTATCCCGGCCGCAACGTCGGCATGGGCAAGGACCACACGCTGTTCGCGCTCGTCGAAGGCCGCGTGGTATTTCACGCAGGCAAGCTCGGCCGCAAATATGTGTCGGTCGATCTTCAGGCGCAGGCCGCCGAATAATCGGACGATCGATGACGGATCGTCCTTCAGGGGCGATCCACTTTAGGCGGCTTTATCGGCCGCCGATGGGTTTCGAGGGAAACGGGACGCCCCATCCGGGAGCGTCCCTTTTTTCTTGTCCACGCTCCATCCCGTTTCCCTCAACCGCTTGGAACCATGACTCTTTTCGCGCGTCCTGCGCATAGGGATCATGCCCTGAGAGACTGTCGCCGGGCCGTAATGATTTGCGGGCATAGGCGCACCGAGAGAGGAGATACGCATGTTCGCCCGTACCGATCGCCTGCTGCTGCGTCCCGGCTGGATGGAGGATGCCCCCGCGCTCGCCGCCGCCATCGGTGATGAGGCCGTGGTGCGTAACCTGGCGCGCGCACCCTGGCCCTATGGCGTGACAGATGCGGAAGCGTTCCTGGCGACCTTTACCGACCAGAAGCTCCCCCATTTCCTGGCCTTCACCCGGACGCTGGGCGCGCCGCGCCTCGTCGGTGGCTGTGGTCTGCATGTGGGCGATGATGGCGCACCCGAACTGGGCTATTGGATTGCCCGTCCCTATTGGGGTCTTGGCTTTGCGACCGAAGCCGGACGCGCGGTGATGAACGTCGCCCGCGCCACCGGCGCCGGCGCAGTGCGCGCGGGCCACTTCATCGACAATCCGGCGTCGGGCAACGTCCTGCGCAAGCTGGGCTTTCGTTTCACCGGACGGGTGGAACGACGCCCCAGCGTCGGGCGTGGTCATGATGTAAATTGCCTGTTGTTTGAACAGGGTGAAGAACAGCGAATGCGCAGAGACAGTGCGCCCGAACTCTATAACGACGCCCCGCCGCTAGCCGCCTGATCGACCGGCGCGCCGCTCCAGCACCTGGATCGGCGCGCCGTTGAGCGCGGTCTGCGCCATCGCTGCAAAGCCCAGCTTGGCCGCCACCGCGACGCTGGCGTCATTCCCCACCTCGATGATGCAGCGTACCGCCTGTCCGGCCAATGCATCATCGGCCCAGCCCAGCACCGCCGTCATCGCCTCGGTCGCGATTCCCCGGCCCCACGCGCCAGGCGTCAGCACCCAGCCCGCCTCCACCACGCCCTCAAGCTCGGGCAATTCCCGACAGGCGCTCAACAATCCTGCTTCGCCCAGAAACGCACCGCTCGCCCGCTCCTCGATCACCCACATGCCATGGCCCAGCATCGCCCACATGCCCGCATAGCGCAGGATGCGGAACCACACCGCCTGGGCATCCTGCGGCGCGCCACCGATATGCCGCACCACGTCTGGGTCGGCCCACAATGTCCGACAGGCCGCAAAATCCGTCAGCGCATGCGGCCGCAGGATCAGGCGATCGGTGGTAAGGATGGGGGCGGCCATGCCCCAGCTAAAGCCGTGCCGACGCCCCGGTCAACAACAGCCCGCGCAAAACTTTCCCTTTGGCCCATATGCCGCTATGGGCCGCCCCATGCATTTTCTCGATCAAGCAAAGATATTCATCAAATCCGGCTGGGGCGGCCCCGGCGCGGTCAGTTTTCGCCGTGAAAAATATGAGGAATATGGCGGCCCCGACGGCGGCAATGGCGGCAAGGGCGGCGACATCATCTTTGAAGCCGTCGCCGGTCTCAACACCCTCATCGACTTCCGCTATACCCAGCATTTCAAGGCGCAGCGCGGCACGCCCGGCATGGGCAAGAACCGCTACGGTGCGGGCGGCAATGACCTGGTCATCAAGGTGCCGGTGGGCACGCAGATCCTGTCCGATCCGGTGCCGATCGACGGCACCGAGGATGAAGACGGCATCCCCGAATATGAGGATCAGGACATCCTCGCCGACTTCACCGAAGTCGGCCAGCGCATCGTCTTCCTGAAGGGCGGCGATGGCGGGCGAGGCAATATGTCCTATAAAAGCAGCACCAACCGCGCACCGCGCCAGCACGGCACCGGCTGGCCGGGTGAGGAACGCTGGGTCTGGCTGCGCCTGAAACTGCTGGCGGACGTGGGCCTGGTCGGCATGCCCAATGCGGGCAAATCCACCCTGATCAACCAGATCACCAATACCAAGGCAAAGGTCGGCGCCTATGCCTTCACCACCACCAAGCCGCAACTGGGCGTGGTGCTGCACAAGGGCCGCGAATTCGTGCTGGCCGACATCCCCGGCCTGATCGCGGGCGCGGCCGAAGGCGCGGGCATCGGCGACCGGTTTCTGGGCCATATCGAACGCTGCCGCGTGCTGCTTCACCTGGTCGACGCGACCAGTGACGATCCGGTCGAAGCATGGCGGATCGTCCAGGACGAACTGGCCAATTATGGCTCGGGCCTGGATGAAAAGCCGCAGATGCTGGCGCTCAACAAGGGCGATCTGCTCGGCCAGGAACTGATGGAGGACATCGCTGCCCAACTGCGCGAGGCAGGCGCGGAGGATATCTTCATCATCTCCGGCGCGACCGGCGAGGGTATGGAAAAGCTGCTCGACGCGGTCATCCCGATGCTGGGCGAAGCGGTGGCGGCGCAGGCGGCAGAAGACGGCACGGCAGAGAGCGACGGAACATGGTCGCCCCTGTAGCGGCTATTCCCCACCTCCGTTCGGTTCGAGCGTGTCGAGAACCCCGCGCGCCGTTCTCGACAGGCTCGAACCGAACGGGACTTGTGTTTCAGGCACCGATTTGATGACCCCCCTCCCCGGCTTCCCCCCCGCCACCATCCGCCGCCTGGTCATCAAGATCGGCTCCGCCCTGCTCGTCGATCCGGCGGGGCAGGTGCGCGAGGCATGGCTGCGCACCCTCGTCGCCGACGTCGCGGCACGCAAGGCAGCAGGCCAGCAGATCATCATCGTCTCGTCGGGCGCGATCGCGCTCGGCGCGCGCCGCCTCAACCTCCCCAAGGGGGGGCGCGGGTCGCTCGAAGACGCACAGGCCGCCGCAGCCACCGGCCAGATCGCGCTTTCCCAATGCTGGGCCAGCCTGCTCCACGAACGCGGCATCACCGCCGCGCAGATGCTGGTGACGCTCGACGATCTGGAGAATCGCCGCCGCTACCTCAACGCCTCGGCAACGCTCGACCGGCTGATGGCGCTCGATGTGGTGCCCGTGGTGAACGAGAATGACAGCGTCGCCACCGCCGAAATCCGCTTCGGCGACAATGACCGGCTCGCCGCGCGCATCGGCCAGGCCGCTCGGGCCGACGCGGTAGTGCTTCTGTCGGACGTGGACGGGCTTTACACCGCCAACCCGCACGTCGATGCGGGCGCGATGCTGATCCCCACCATCGAACGCATCGACGCCCGCATCACTGCCATGGCCGACGGCGGCTCCGCGTCCGGCATGGGATCGGGCGGCATGACCTCGAAGATCGAGGCCGCGAAGATCGCCACCGGCGCGGGCGCGCATCTCGCCATCATCTCGGGCAAGGTCGACGCCCCCCTCTCCCACTGGGAAGCGGGCGGCCCCGGCTCCATCTTCCTCGCCGCGCCTGCGACGCGCGCGCGCAAGGGCTGGCTGGCTGGGCGGCTTACCGTGCGAGGTCGCATCACCGTGGACGCGGGAGCGGAACGCGCGCTGGGCAGGGGCAACAGCCTTCTCCCCGCCGGGGTCTCCCAGGTCGACGGCCTGTTCGCGCGCGGCGATGTGGTCGATATATTGAGCCATGACGGCCGCGTCATCGCGCGCGGCCTGTCCGAATATGACAGCGCCGACGCCGCAAAGATTGCGGGCAAACGCAGCGAGGATATCCCCGCCCTGCTCGGCACCATGCCCCGCTCCGTCCTCGTCCACCGCGACCATATGGCGATGGTCTGACGCGCATGTCGATGAAGATTGCCATGACAGGCGCGACCGGTTTCGTCGGCGCGGAAACGCTGGCGCAGGCGCTGGCCGCAGATATCGGCATCAACGCCCTCACCCGCAGCGCCCAGCCGCCCCGCGCCAAACTCAAATGGGTCCACGGATCGCTGACCGACGCCAAGGCGCTCGACCGGATCATGCGTGATGTCGATGCGGTCATCCACATCGCGGGCGTCGTCAACGCGCCCGACCGCGCGGGGTTCGAGGCGGGCAATGCGCTCGGCACCATGGCGGTGATCGACGCGATGCGGCGCAAGGGCGTGGCACGACTGGTCCATGTCTCCAGCCTGGCCGCGCGTGAGCCGGGCCTGTCCGACTATGGCTGGTCCAAGGAACTGGCCGAACGCCATGTCCGCGCCAGCGGCCTGGACTGGACCATTGTCCGCCCCCCCGCCATCTACGGTCCCGGCGACCGGGAAATGCTGGAACTGTTCCGCATGGCAAAGCGCGGCCTCATGCTCCTGCCCCCCGGCGGCCGCCTGTCGGTGATCGAGGTCGGCGATCTCGCGCGCCTGTTGCTGGCGCTCGCAGCGGACCGCCATGCCAGCCTCACCCAATGCTATGAAGTCGATGACGTCACCCCCGGCGGCTGGGATCATCAGGATTTCGGCCGCGCCATCGGCCGCGCGCTGGGCCGCCGGGTGAAGACCATCGCCACGCCGCAATGGCTGCTCGGCATCGGCGCGACGCTGGACCGCACGTTCCGCGGCAACAAGGCCAAGCTGACCGCCGACCGCGTCCGCTATTTCTGCCACCCTGACTGGGTAAGCAACCCGCTGGCGGCGGTACCGGGGGAGCTATGGAAGCCGCAGGTGGGGACCGAGGCGGGGCTAAAGGCTACCGCGGAGGCGTATCGGGCGAAGGGGTGGTTGTGAGAAAGAGGATCTACCAACCTCCGTTCGTCCTGAGCCTGTCGAAGGACGCGTGCTGCGCTATCGGCCCTGCCGACTTCGCGCGAGCCAGCTAAGCCGTGCCCAATCGCCCTCGATAAGCGCCTGCTTTTTCGCTCTGCTCCAACCTTTGATCCTCCGCTCCGCCGCCAAAGCTTCGTCGCGCGTCCCGAACTGCTCTGACCAGACCAGCACGATCGGTCTGCGCGGCTCTGTATAGGCACTACCCTGCCCCGCTTCATGCTGCGCCAGCCGGATTTCGAGATTGTCGCTATGCCCTGCATAGAATGAACCATCACTACAACGCAGCAGATAGGCAAGGAAAGTCATCCCCAACCCTAAACGTCGCGCGCGTCCTTCGACAAGCTCAGGACGAACGGGGACGGGTTTAACATGCCCCCCTACTCCTCCACGATCCGCAACAATTTCCGCTCCACTGGCGCCAGCACGCCCGCCAGTTCCTGCCCACGCTTCAACACCGCGCCAGCCTCCCCGATCAGTGCCCACATCCCCTGCTTCTGTCGCAGCGCCGGCCGTTTCTCGATGCGATATTCGGGCCGCTCGGCGGCGCGGCGAAAGGCGGAGAAAATCGCGGCGTCCCGCCCCAGGTCGATCGCATAGTCGCGCCAGTGCCCCGCCGACACCATCCGGCCATATAGGTCCATGATGCGTTGCAGTTCCAACCGCTCGAACCCGATCTGGTTCGGCTTCGCGCCATGCGCGGGGAACGGCGTCACATTATGCATCAGGCGCGGTCACGCTCCTTGAACAAGGAAGGTTCCTCAACAGGTGCCGCCCGTTCCGCCAGCAATCCCGCCAGCCGCAGCCGCAACTGCTCGACCTCGACGACCAGCGCCTCGATCTTATGCTTTTCCGGGTCGGGGCATTCGCTGCACACCGTGCCATAGGGCAGGAAATCGCGCTGATAGGCGGTCACGTCGACCAGCATCTGCCGGGCCGGGATGCCAACCATCGTCGCGCCCTCCGGCACCGCCTTGGTCACCACCGCATTGGCGCCGATCCGCGCGCGCGGCCCGACGATGATCGGTCCCAGCACCTGCGCGCCGGACCCCACGATCACGCCATCGCCCAGCGTCGGATGCCGCTTGCCTGCAATGCCATTAGCCGGATCGGTCCCACCCAGCGTCACATTCTGATACAGCGTGACATCGTCGCCGATCTGCGCCGTCTCGCCGATCACGGTAAAGCCATGGTCGATGAAGAATCGCCGCCCGATCTGCGCGCCGGGATGAATGTCGTTGCCGGTCAGGAAGCGCGAAAAATGATTGACCACCCGTGCCAGGAAATACAGCCGCGAGCGATAAAGCCGGTGCGCAACCCGATGAAACACCAACGACCAGACGCCGGGATAGAGCAGGATTTCGGCGCGTGAGCGGGGCGCGGGATCACGGGCCTTGACGGAATCGAGATAGGCAATGAGACTATGCAGCATGAAAACGTCCCTGAACCCTGAGCGACCCTGAACCCCTCGACGCCCCATATATAGCGTACAGCCGTGAAAATTTCCAGATGCGGGCGCATTTCCCCTATCGCCTCCCCAACAGAAACTTTGTTGGCGACGGCTAAATTTCCTATCTATGCGATAGACAAATATCTCGCGAGGCCAGCCCATTGATCGACGTGCTCCAACATCATGCCGCCGACATCTGGCCGTTCATCCTGATCGGCTTCGGTGCGCAGATGATCGACGGCGCACTGGGCATGGCCTATGGCATCATCTCCAGCACCCTGCTGCTCGCCCTCGGCGTGCCACCCAGCAGCGCATCGGCCAGCGTCCACGCGGCAGAAACCTTCACCACCGGCGCATCGGCGATCAGCCATATCGCGCACAAGAATGTCGACTGGAAACTCTTTTTCCGTCTGATCGTGCCCGGCATCATCGGCGGCGTAACGGGCGCCTATCTGCTGTCCAATATCGACGGCAACGTCATAAAGCCCGTCATCCAGATCTATCTCGCCGCCATCGGCGTCTATCTGGTCTGGCGCGGCCTGCACGTCCCGCCCAAGCCGCGCGATCCGCGCCTGGTCGTGCCGCTGGGCCTGGTCGGCGGCTTCGTCGATGCGACCGGCGGCGGCGGCTGGGGTCCGGTGGTCACGTCCAACCTGCTGATCCAGGGCGCGACCCCGCGCTATACGATCGGCACCGTCAACAGCGTCGAATTTTTCCTGACGCTCTCGATCAGCATCACATTCCTGCTGAACCTGGGCTGGCAGACCTTCACCGTCTACACCGTGGGCCTGCTGATCGGCGGCGTCGTTGCCGCGCCGCTCGGCGCAATGCTGGCGCGCCATGTCGCGCCCAAGATATTGCTCGTCACCGTGGGCATCATCCTGACCCTGACGTCGATAGTCGGATTCGCCAAATATCTTGGATATATCGCCTGAGACACTTATATCGGTCATCCTGATCGAGGATACCGATAAATGTCCAGCTATCTGCCGACGCTCAAGCAGCTTCAATATCTGGTCGCGCTGCACGAACATGGCCATTTCGGCAAAGCTGCCGACAGTTGCTTCGTCACCCAGTCCACCCTGTCGGCGGGCTTGCGCGAACTGGAATCGCTGATCGGCATCACGCTGGTCGAGCGTACCCGCCGCGTCGTCCGCTTCACCGCGCTGGGGGACCGGATCGCGGAAAAGGCGCATCGCGTCCTGCGCGAGGCGGAGGAACTCACCGCCCTCGCGCAGGCCTCCGGCAAGCCGCTGACCGGCGAGCTGCGCATGAGCGTCATCCCCACCATCGCGCCCTTCCTGCTGCCCCGCCTGCTGCCCCGCCTGCGGCAGGACCGCCCCGAACTCAAACTCTATCTGCGGGAGGAAATCACCCAGGCGGCCGTGGAATCGTTACGCCACGGCCAGGTCGATTGCGTATTGATGGCGCTGCCCTATGCGATCGGCGAACTGGAGAGCGAAATCCTGTTCCAGGACCGCTTGTTCGTCGCCTTCCCCAAGGATGACCCGCGCGACCCGCCGGAATGGGTCGGTCCCGACATGATCGACGAGAGCAAGCTGTTGCTGCTCGAAGACGGCCATTGCCTGAAGGATCATATCCTCGCCGCCTGCAACCGCCCCGAACTGCGCGCCGAAGCGACGATGATGGGCACCTCGCTTCATACGATGGTGCAGATGGTCGACAATGGGCTGGGCCTCACCATGCTGCCGGAAATGGCACTGGCGGCCGGCATATTGGACCATACGCAGATCGTCGCGCGTCCGCTGCGGTCCGATCATGCCTGGCGCGACATCGCGCTGCTGTGGCGCAAGAACAGCCCGCGCGAAAAGGAATTTCACCTGCTTGCCGGCATCTTGCGTGATGCAAGCATGCAGGCCGCGTGATCACCCCTTCCACGCCGCCGCGCGCGCATCATCCTCCGCCCGCGCCTCGACCCAGTGCGATGATCCGTCCGCGAAATGCGCCTTCTTCCAGAAGGGGGCATGGCTTTTGAGCCAGTCGATCAGGAAGGCGCAGCTTTCCAGCGCCGCCGCCCGGTGCCGCGACGCCGTGCCGACGAACACGATCCGCGCGCCCGGCTCCAGCCGCCCGATGCGATGGATCACCCGCACCCCCAGCAGCGGCCAGCGCGCCTGCGCCTGCGCCACGATCCGTTCGAGCTGCCCCTGCGTCATCGCCGGATAATGATCGAGTTGGAGCGCAACCAGCCCGCCCTCGCCCCGCACCACGCCGGTAAAGGTCGCAATGCCGCCCCCACCCAGCGCCTCCAGCGCCGCTATCTCCGCGCCCGTGTCGAAATCATCCGGCTGGACCGAAATATTCATCCGCCCGTCACCGGCGGAAACAACGCCAATTCCCGCGCATCGCCGACCGCCGCGTCCAGCGCCACGAACTGCTGGTCGATCGCCGCCCGCACCCGCGTCGCATCGCCCAGCGCCTCTGCATAACCCCCGCCTCGCGCTACCAACCCCGCCACGACTTCCGCCACCGTCGCGCCCGACTCGGGCTGCGCGATCCATTCCTCGTCCAGCCCGATCGACTCACGCACCCAGGCGAAATAGAGGATGGTGAGCGCCATCGCTCAATCCATATGCCTTATGCCGACGCGCAGATAATCCCATCCCGTCATCAGCGTCAGCAGCGCCGCCGCCCATAGCGTAACGACCCCGACCATCTGCACGAATGGATAGTGCGGCACCCCGCCCGCCAGGATCAGCGCGCCCAGCGCGATCAACTGCAACGTCGTCTTCCATTTCGCCAGCTTCGACACAGGAATCGACACCTGCAACCCGGCCAGGAATTCGCGCAGCCCGGACACCGCGATCTCGCGCAGCAAAATGATCATCGCCGCAACGATATGAATGCCCGCAATGTCGCGCGTCGCGCTCAGCATCAAAATGACGGCGGCGACCATGATCTTGTCGGCGATCGGGTCCAGAAAAATGCCCAGCTTCGACACCGCGCCCTGCGCCCGCGCCAGATAACCGTCGAAATAATCGGTGATGCCCATCAGGCAATAGAGCGCGAACGCCAGCAAATAGCCGGTCGTCCAGCGCGCGCCCATCTCCGCCGGCCACAGCAGCGCGACCAGCAGCGGCACGGTGAATATCCGCGAAAGCGTCAGCAAGTTGGGCAGCGTCAGCATCGCCGACGCCTGCCACAGTCCGCCATGCCGCACAAGCGGGCGCAGCGACGATCTGCGCGAGCATTGGACAGGCGCACCGGCAGCGGCTAGACCCCGCCCTGCGTTTTCACAACGAAAAGCCCCATAATTTATGCAAGCCTCCATCAGGCTATTGAAAAAACGTCGTTTTCTGCCGCTTTTCGTGACCCAGTTGCTCGGCGCCTTCAACGACAATCTGTTCAAGAACGCGATGGTGCTGTTCGTCGTCTACTCGGTCTATAATGACGAGGCGTCGGAAACCTGGTTCAGCGCGATCGCGACCGGCGTCTTCATCCTGCCCTTCTTCCTGCTCTCCGCCCTGTCGGGCCAGCTCGCCGACCAGCGCGACAAGGCCGGCATCATCCGCATCGTCAAGGCCGCGGAAATCGGCATCATGGGCGTGGGCGCGATCGGCCTGTCGCTGATCTGGAGCGGCATTGCGGTGCATAGCCTCGCCATCCCGCTGCTACTGGTCGCCCTGTTCGCCATGGGCATCCACTCGACCTTCTTCGGCCCGATCAAATATGCCATCCTGCCCCAGCATCTCCACGACGACGAAGTGCTGGGCGGCACCGGCCTGGTCGAGGCGGGCACCTATATCGCGATCCTGGCGGGCACCATATTGGCCGGACTGATCCCGATCGAGGCGGCCGCCGTCGGCGTCGTGCTGACCGCCCTGCTCGGCTATCTCGCCGGGCGCGAAGTACCCCCCGCCCCCTCGCTGATGGTGCCGCTGCCGATCGACTATCATATCATCCGCTCCTCCATCACGCTGGTGCGCGGCACCATGCACATTCGTCGGCTCTTCCTGGCGATCATGTCGATCAGCTTTTTCTGGACGATCGGCGCAGTGCTGTTCATCCAGTTTCCCCCGCTCGTGAAGAATGTGCTGACCGCCGACAAATCCGTCGCCAGCCTGTTTCTGGGCATCTTCTCGATTGGCATCGCGATCGGGTCCGTCGCGGTCAATCGCCTGCTTGGCGGCCATGTCTCGGCCCGCTACGCCCCCGCCTCCGTCGTTGGCATGGGGCTGTGCGTGCTCGCCTTCCATGTCGTGTGCGCGCTATGGACGCCCGCCCCGGACGGGCAGTTCCTCTCGCTCACCGGCTTCCTCAATCACCCGATGGCGATCCCGCTCTCGCTCGCGCTGCTCGGCGTGGCGACCTTCGGCGGCATGTTCGTGGTCCCGCTCTACGCCTTCCTGACGACCACCGTCGAAAAATGCGAAGCGGCGCGCACGGTCGCTGCCAACAATATCGTCAATTCAGGCGCAATGGTCGCCGGCTCACTGATCGCAATCGGCCTGTCGGTCGCGGGCATGTCGGTCGTCGATCAGCTCCTGCTGGTCGCCGCGATGAGCCTGCCCTGCGCCTGGCTCAGCTGGAAACTCCACTGCGCCTGCGACTGAAGCTCAGGCGATAAAGCTGTAAAAGGCCGTGAAAAACGCCGAAAAACTCAACGCGAACAGCTTCCAATCCTTATCGTCGTTATAATAGCCGATCTTGGTCGCGTCGCCGCGCGGCGCTTGCGCATCCTCCTCGACCCGCAGCACATGGGCGGGCAGCCGCTGCCGGAACGGATGCCGGGCCGATTCTGTGGTAAGGACCAGTGTTCGCTTGAGGATATGGTTTTGCATAGCCAAGGGTTAACGCATTATTTACCATTTGGACTATCGGCAAAGATGGTTAATCCGGCCCGGCGTTCCGCCTGTCCCGCCGCGGGACAGGCTTGACTGTATCGCACATATAATACAGCTATGGCCGCACCGATGATCGAACCGCTCGCCCCGCCCGTACCGCCGCTCGGCGCTCCGCCCGCTTTCGGCGAAGGCCCACCCAGCGCCTTCGCCCCGCCAATGCCGTGGAAGCGCAAGCTGCGCATCCTGGGATATATCATGGCGGCCCTGTTCGCTCTGCTGATGGTCGCCATCGCCTGGCTGGCGGTCACCGCCCCGCTGTCCCGCTCCCTAAAGCCCATCGCCCCGCCCAGCATCTCGCTGATGTCGAGCGACGGCCACCTCATCGCCCGGCGCGGCTCGGTCATCGACAAGCCGGTCGCCGTGGCCGACCTCCCCGCGCACGTCCCGCAAGCGTTCATGGCGATCGAGGACCGCCGCTTCCAGACGCATTGGGGCATCGACCCGCGCGGCATCGCGCGCGCCATGTGGCACAATATCTGGTCGGACGGATCGTCGCAGGGCGG
>CAZLSU010000091.1:0-11722 GCA_964562225.1 uncultured Sphingobium sp. | reverse complement strand
TTCATCCGATGTGGAAGTTCCTCAAGCCCCGCCCGGGCAACCTCACGCTGTGGCAACTCGCGCTGCTGGTGCTCATCTTCGTGTTCTGGCACGTGATGACCACGCCCGGCCTGGTGCCCACCTTCATGTTCGACAACGACCGCCAGGCCGCGTTCTTCTTCGGCGAACCGCTGAAGATCTTCGTGCGCATCTGGGCCTGGTTCGTCGGCGACGCCGACATCTACGTGCACCTGTGGATCACGCTGGCCGAGACCCTGATGGCCTTCGGCATCGGCGCGGTCACGGGCCTGGCGGGCGGCCTGTGGCTGGCACTGTCGCCCATGGCCTCGGCCATCCTGGAGCCCTACATCAAGGCGCTCAACTCCATGCCCCGCATCATCCTGGCGCCCATCTTCGCGGTGTGGTTCGGCCTGGGCATGGGCTCCAAGGTGGCGCTGGGCGTCACGCTGGTGTTCTTCATCGTCTTCTTCAACGTCTACCAAGGCGTGAAGGAAGTGAGCCCCGTGGTGCTGGCCAACGCACGCATGCTCGGCGCCAGCCAGAAGCAGCTGCTGCGCCACGTGTACCTGCCCAGCGCCACGAGCTGGGTGTTCAGTTCGCTGCACACCAGCGTGGGCCTGGCCTTCGTGGGCGCGGTGGTGGGTGAGTACCTCGGCTCATCGCAAGGCGTGGGCTACCTCATCCTGCAGGCCGAGGGGCAGTTCGACATCAACACCGTGATGGCGGGCATCCTCGTGCTCACCGCTTTTGCGCTGGTGCTGGACGCGATGGTCGGACGCATCGAGAAGCGGCTGATGAAGTGGCAGCCGAAGGCGGGGGAGACGGAGAAGTTGTGAGCGCTCGCTCACGCCTGGCGAGCGAGGAACCAAGCCACCAGCGCGTTGGCGTGCCCATGACCCAGGCCGTGGTCTGCCTTGAGCCGGGCCACCAGTTCCATGTGCTTGAGCGGCCCGGCCTGGCGCAGCACGCCCATCCAGTGCTCGATCGGTTGGCCGTACTTCTTCTCGATCGAGGGGAAATAGGACGCGGGGCCTTGGGGTTTGTCGTTCGACGGCATGGCGGTGTTCTTTCGCGCGCGGGTGGGTGCAGGGCCGCAGCGGCCTGCGCATGCAGCCGCCACTGAACACCACGACGGTCGAGCGGTCTCCGAATCGACGCACTGAAAAAATATAAGCGCAGGCGCACGCGTGCCGCCACCGGCCACAGCGCGGGCGCGGCGTTTGGACGAGACAATGCGCCCGATGCAGACCGCGAAGAACAACGAGGCGCCCGCGCGACGGCCGCTGCCACCGCTGGCGGCGGTGCTGGCCTACCGCTGGCGCCCGCGCGGCTGGTTGGTGACCGAGCCGCGCCGGCAGTCCTTCGCCTGGTCGGTCTCGCTGCTGGTGCACGCGCTCATCCTGAGCCTGACGTTCGGAGACGGCCTGGACCTGCCCGGGCTGCAACTGCCGTGGCAGGAACGCCGCACGGAGGTGCCTGAGCTGCGGGTGCGTCTGACGCCGCCACCTGCGCCTGCCGCGGAAGCGGCGCCGCCTGCCGTTGCGGCCACGCCCCCGGTCGCAGCGCCGGCGCCCCGGGGCGCAACCGGACCCTTGACGGTGCTGGACCACGCCGCGCTGCAAGCACGACGACAAGAAGCCCTGCGCCAGGAGGCCCAGAGGCAGGAAGCAGCGCGCCGGGAGGCCCAGCGCGCGGAAGCGGCGCGCCTGCTCGCCGAACGGCGCGCGGCGGCCCGGCAGGCGGCGGAGCGCCAGCGCGCACAGCGCGAGCGAGCGGCCCGCGAGGCCATCCGGCAGGCACAAGCGCGTGAAGCAGCCGCCCGGCAAGCCGCGGCGCTGGAGGCGGCGCAAGCGGCTGCGGCGGCCCGGGAAGCGCAAGCGACGGCAGCACGGGAAGCCGACGCACGGCAAGCCGCCGAACGCGAGGCAGCCGCCCGACAGGACGCGGCGCGCGTCGAAGCGGACGCGCTGGCAGCGGCCCGGCAGGCCGCCGAGCAGCAACGCGCCGAGAGCGAGCGGGCGGCCAGCGAGGCCGCGCTGCGCGAAGCGGCGCAACAGATGGCGGCGCAACGGGCCGAGATGCAGCGCCTGGAAGTCGAACGGCAGGACGCCTTGCGCCAGGCGAGCGCCCGTGCCGACGCCGAACGCGCGGAAGCGGCGCGGCAGCAGGAACTCCAGCAACAGGAGACGGCCCGGCGGGCGATGGCCCAACGCGAAGCCGAGCAGGCCGCGCGCGAGGCCGCTGCGCGCGAAGCCGAGCGGGCCGCGCGTGAAGTGGCCGCGCGTGAAGTGGCTGCACGGGAGGAAGCCGCTCGACAGGAAGCGGCTCGCCAGGAAGCGGCTCGCCAGGAGATCGCCCGTCAACAAGCCGCCGAGGCCGAGCGCCTGGCCAATGAGCGCCTGCAAGCGCAGCGCCAGGCGGAACAGGAGGCGGCGCAACGGCTGGCCGCCGAACAACAAGCCGCTGCCGAACAACAAGCCACTCGGCAGGCGGCGGAACGGGCCGAGGCCGACCGCCTCGCGGCGGAACAGCAAGCGGCACGCGAAGCCGCGCAGCTAGCGGCAGAGGCGGCCCGACAAGCCGCCCAGCGCGAAGCCGCCGCCCGGCAGGAGGCCCAGCGACAGGCCGAAGCTGAGGCCGCTCAACAGGCGGCCGAGCGTCGCGCGGCGGAAGTGGCCGCCGCACAGGCGACAGCCCAAGCCCAAGCCCAAGCCCAAGCCCAAGCGCAAGCGCAGGCCCAGGCAGCCGCTCGCGCGGCCGCGGCCCAACAAGCAGCCGAACAAGCGGCCACCCAGCAGGCTGAGGCCCAGAGCGCCGCTGCGCAGCTAGCCGCAGTGGCCGCTGCCGAGGCCGCGCGCCTGCAGGCCGAACGCCGGGCCGAGGAAGAAGCCCGCGAGGAGCGCCGTCGCGCCATCGGGCGCCAGCTCAATGAAGAGGCCGACCGCCGCGCCGCCGCCGAGGCCGAGGCGCAGCGCAATCCATCGGCCAGCCTGCTGCGCCGCGTGCGCATGTTCGGCCGCTACGACCCCAACCGCGAGCTCGTGCTCTATGCCGAGGCCTGGGCCAAGCGCATCGAGATGAACATGCCGGTGGAGCTGGTGCGCCAGGCGGCGAAGCAGCGCTACACCGACCCGGTGGTCAACGTCGCCATCCGCAGCGACGGCACCATCGAATCGGTGACGGTGGTGCGCACCAGCGGCGTGGCGGCCATCGACGAGGCCATTCCGCGCATGGTCCATGGCATGACGCACCTGCCCTTCACGCCCGCCATGTCCCGCCTGTACGACGTGATCGAGATCCGCCGCAGCTGGCACTTCGACGTCGCCGTGCGCCTGTACTGAAGCGGGCCTCCCGACACGGGGGAACCTCCCTCATCGACACGGTCTTTCGGACTGCGCACACTACGGGGCTTTCCACTCGCCCAGGAGCCAGGCATGTCCCTTCGCATCAACGACACCGCACCGAACTTCACCGCCCAGACCACGCAGGGCGTCATCGACTTCCACACCTGGATCGGCGACCAGTGGGCGATCCTGTTCTCGCACCCCAAGGACTTCACGCCCGTCTGCACCACCGAGCTGGGCTACATGGCGCGCATCGAACCCGAGTTCACGAAGCGCAACGCCAAGCTCATCGGCTTGTCGGTGGACCCCGTGGAGAGCCACGGCAAGTGGGTCGCCGACATCGAGGAAACGCAGGGCGCCACCGTCAAGTACCCCATGATCGGCGACGTCGACCTGAAGGTGGCCAAGCTCTACAACATGCTGCCCGCCGAGGAGCCCGGCTCGGCCGACGGGCGCACCGCCGCCACCAACGCCACCGTGCGCTCGGTCTTCATCATCGGGCCCGACAAGAAGATCAAGTTGATGATGACCTACCCCATGACCACGGGGCGAAACTTCGACGAGATACTGCGCGTGCTCGACTCGATGCAACTCACCGCGAAGCACAAGGTGGCGACACCGGTGAACTGGACGCAAGGGCAGGACGTGATCATCGCCGGCTCGGTCAGCGACGATGACGCCAAGACGCTGTTCCCCGAGGGCTGGAAGGCGCCCAAGCCCTATCTGCGCATCGTCAAGCAGCCGCGCTGAGCGAGGCCGCCGTCCCGGCGCGTCACACAGGGGCTTTGGGCGGGGGCGTGTCGATCGCCGCGGGCTCGGCTGGCGCAGCCGGGGCCGGATCCTGCGTCAGCGTGAGCAGGATGTCGGCGTACCAGGCGCCGTTCAGGCCCAGGGACTCGTCCAGCACCTGATCCCGGTTGCCCATGTCCATGCGCGAGGAATGAATGCCCAACAGCCGCCAGGGCAGTGCCCCGGTCGCGGGCCCGGTGTCGCGCATTACCACCGGCGCCCCGCTGATGCCGCGGTGCGCGCGCCCGTCGGTGAGAAACATGCCCTGGCCCTGGAAGCGGATGCCGAACGGTGAGGCGATGGCCGCGCGGCGCAGCACGGGCAACTGGTGCACCTCGTCCTGAAAGCCCAGCGGAAAGCCCACGATGAACACCGTGGCGTCGACCGGCACGGCACCGAAATCGCGCACCAGATGCTCGGGGGTGAAGGCGAACAGCACCGCCTCGTCCGGCAAGGCCTCGCGCTCGATCTCCAGCACGGCGACGTCGACGTCGCCACCACTGTCCTGGCCCTGGTGCCACACGGCCGTGCCGTCCGCGTAGAGCAGCATCGAAAAGCCGGTGCAGCGGGTGAGATCTTTCGCATCCAGGTGCAGCGTGATCTCGATGCGATCGGGCCGGTGGTCGCTGTCTTCGTCGATGAAGACGTGGCGGCTGGTCGCCAGGAACAGGCGCTCGCCACGCTGGAAAAAGAAGCCGCTCGCGTTGGTGAGCGATTGCTCACCGTTGAAGGTGGAGATCTTCGGGGTGGCGAGAAACAGCGGGTCCACCGGTGGCGAGGCCATGGCCACGTTGGCGGGGACGGTCGGGGTGGTAGATGGCGCGTTCATCGGCTCAGTGTGGGGGCAAGCGGGCGTCCTGGCGCGGCATCACCTGGTAACACATCGCTTCAGCCCAGCGCCGCCTCCAGCGCGTCCACGAACATCGCGGGCACGTCGAAGCCGGTCTGCTGCTGGATCTCCTGGAAGCAGGTGGGGCTGGTGACGTTGATCTCGGTGACGCGGTTGCCGATCATGTCCAGGCCCACCAGCAGCAGGCCGCGCGCGGCCAGCGTGGGCGCCATGGCCTCGGCCACGGCGCGGTTGTCGTCAGTGAGTGGCTGCGCCACGCCCTTGCCGCCGGCCGCCAGGTTGCCGCGCACCTCGCTGCCCTGCGGAATGCGCGCGAGCACGAAGGGCGCTACCCGGCCGCCGATGAGCAGCAGGCGCTTGTCGCCCTGCACGATCTCGGGGAGGTAGCGCTGCACCATCACGCTGGTGGCGCCGCCCTGGTTGAGCGTTTCGGTGATCGAGCCCAGGTTCAGGCCGTCTTCCTTCACACGGAAGATGCCCATGCCGCCCATGCCGTCCAGCGGCTTGAGGATCACGTCGCGGTGCTCGGCGTGGAAGGCGCGCACGTCCTCGGCCGAGCGAGTGACCAGCGTGGGCGGCGCGAACTGCGGCCATTCCATCAGCGCCAGCTTCTCGGGGTGGTCGCGCAGCGCGGCGGGCTTGTTGAAGACACGCGTTCCCTCCCGCTCGGCCTGCTCCAGCAGGTGGGTGGCGTAGAAGAACTCGCTGTCGAAGGGCGGGTCCTTGCGCATCAGCACGGCGTCGAAGCCGGCCAGGGCCTCGCGGCCCTCACCCGTCACGTCGAACCAGTGGTCCAGCTCGCCGGTGAGCTTGAGGTGTCGCACGCGCGCCGTGACGCGCCCGCCACTGACCCACTGCAGGTCGCGCGGCTCGCAGGCCGCCAGCGTGTGGCCGCGGCGCTGCAGCTCGCGCATCATGGCGAAGGTGCTGTCCTTGTAGGTCTTGAAAACTTCGAGCGGGTCGGCGACGACCAGGATCTTCTTCGTCATGGGCGGGGAGGTTGCTTCGCGAGGCCGTACTGTTGCACAAAGAGCGCGACGGCGCCGGCCACCACCCCCCAAAAGGCCGAGCCGACGCCGGCGATTACCACGCCACTGAGCGTGACGAGGAAGGTGATGAGCGCGGCCTCGCGGTGCTGATCGTCCTTGAGCGCGGTGTGCAGGCCGCCACCGATGCTGCCCAGCAGCGCGATGCCGGCGATGGCCATCACCAGTTCGCGAGGGAAGGCGATCAGCAGGCCCGTGACCAGCGCGCCCACCAGGCCAATGGCCACGTACAGCGCGCCACACACCACGGCGGCGGTGTAGCGCTTGTCGCGGTCGGGGTGCGCCTCGGGGCCCATGCAGATGGCCGCGGTGATGGCCGAGAGGTTCAACGCGAAGGCACCGAAGGGCGCCAGCACCAGCGTGGCGATGCCCGTGACGGTGAGGATGCGCGAAATCGGCATGTCGTAGCCCGCCGCGCGGATGGCCGCCACGCCCGGCAGGTTCTGCGAGGCCATGGTGACGACGAACAGCGGCAGTGCCAGGCTGGTGAAGGCGGCGAAGCTGAAGCTGGGGGCGGTGAACACCGGCACCGCCCATTCGAGCGTGAGCGCGCCCGCGTTGAAGCGGCCGGTGGCCACCACCTGCGCCACGCCCGCGAGCAGCGTCAACACCACCGCGTAGCGCGGCACCAGGCGGCGCGACACCAGGTACACCAGCAGCATCAGCACCACCAGGGCCAGCGCGGTCTGCGCGGCACCGAAGGCCTGCAGCCCGAAGCGCGCCAGCACGCCGGCCAGCAGCGCGGCAGCGATGGCCATGGGAATGCGGTTCATCACGCGCTCGAACCAGCCGGTGGCGCCCGCCAGGGTGATGAGCGCGCCGCAGATGAGGAAGGCGCCGATGGCTTCGGCCATGGTGAAGCCACCGGCCAGCCCGGCGCTGGCCAGCACCGCCGCGCCGGGCGTGCTCCAGGCCACCATCACGGGCTGGCGCAGGATGAGGGAGGGAATCGCCGAGCACAGCCCCATGCCCAGGCCCAGCGCCCACATCCAGGACGTGATCTGCGCCGGCGTGGCGTTGAAGGCCTGCGCGGCCTGGAAGACGATGGCCACCGAACTCGTGAAGCCCACGAGCACCGCGACGAAGCCGGCGGTGGCGGCGGAGAGGCTGAGGTCACGGAAAAATCGCATCGCGCGATTCTGCCGGGAGCCGGGGCCTCGCTTAAATCTCCACCTTTGACCCGAGCTCCACCACCGCGTTGGCCGGCAGATGCAGGAAAGCCGCGGCACCGGCGGCGTTGTGGTGCATGGCGGCGAAGAGCTTCTCGCGCCAGGGCGCCATGCCGCTGCCCAGTGTGGGCGTGACCACGTCGCGCGAGAGAAAGTAGCTCGTCGTCATGGGCTCGAGCTCGCATCCGCGCAAGCGCAGCGGCTCCAGCGCAACCGGCACGTCCGGGTCGTTCTTGAAGCCGTAGTGGATGGTCACGGCCCAGCAATCATGGCCCAGGGGTTCGACCTCCAGGCGCTCGTTGAACCCGATCCAGGGCACCTGGTGCGAACGCACGGTGACGAAGAGGTTCTGTTCGTGCAGCACCTTGTTGTGCTTGAGGTTGTGCAGCAGCGCGTTGGGCACGGTGCCAGCCTCGGCCGTCAGGAACACCGCCACCCCGGGCACGCGCAGTGGTGGCTCCACGAACACCGCGTCGAGGAAGCTGCCAAGCGCCAGCCCCTCGGCCTGTTGCGCCTTGGACATGAGGCGGCGCCCCTGCTTCCAGGTCATCATCAGCGTGAACACCGCACCACCAATGAACAGCGGGAACCAGCCGCCCTGGAACAGCTTGAGCATGTTGGAGCTGAAGAAGGCCAGGTCGATGAGGAAGAACACGCCGGTGGCGGCGACGCACAGCCACAGCGGGTACTTCCAGGCGTGGCGGATGACGAAGAAGGTGAGCGTGGTCGTGATCAGCATGTCCAGCGTGACGGCGATGCCGTAGGCCGATGCCAGGTTGCTGGATGACTTGAACATCACCACCGCGAGCACGATGGCGGTGAACAGCGCCCAGTTCACGAAGGGAATGTAGATCTGCCCGGTGTCGCGCACGCTGGTGTGGCGCAGGTTCAGGCGCGGCAGGTAGCCCAGCTGGATGGCCTGCTTGGTGACGCTGAAGGCACCCGAGATGAGCGCCTGCGAGGCGATGACGGTGGCCATCGTTGCCAGCGCCACCAGCGGCAGCAGGGCCCAGGTGGGCGCCATGCGGAAGAAGGGGTTGCTCACCGCGCTCGGGTCGGCCAGCAGCAGCGCGCCCTGGCCGAAGTAGTTGAGCGTGAGGCAGGGCATGACCACCGAGAACCAGGCCAGGCGGATCGGCTTCTTGCCGAAGTGGCCGAGGTCGGCGTACAGCGCCTCGGCCCCCGTGACGGCCAGCACCACCGCGCCCAGGATGATGAAGCTGGTGCCCGGCTGCTGCCACATGAAGCGCAGGGCGTGGTGCGGGCTGAGCGCGCCCAGGATCTCGGGGTGGTGCACGATGTGCGAAACCCCCAGCGCGGCCACCGCGAGGAACCACAGCAGGGTAATGGGCCCGAAGTAGCGGCCGATGCCGCCGGTGCCGCGCTTCTGCACCGCGAACAGCACCAGCAACACCAGCAGGGTGAGCGGGATGACGTAGTGGTGCAGCGCGGGCGAGATGACCGTGAGACCTTCGACCGCCGACAGCACCGAGATCGCCGGTGTGATGACGCCGTCGCCGTAGAACAGCGAGGTGCCGAAGATGCCGATGACCAGCAGCGCGCGGCGCAGCGCGGGCTTGTCCTTCACCGCATTGGCGGCCAGCGCGAGCATGGCGATCAGCCCGCCCTCGCCCGCGTTGTCGGCGCGCAGCACCAGCACCACGTACTTGAGCGAGACGATGGTCGTCAGCGTCCAGAAGATGATGGACAGGACGCCATAGACGTTGGCATGCGTGAAGGGAACGTGGCCGGATCCGAAGATCTCTTTCACGGCGTACAGCACGCTGGTGCCGATGTCGCCGTAGACCACACCGATGGCGCCGAGCGTGAGGGCGGCCAGCGAGGACGGAGCGCGGGAGTTCAAACCGTAGGCCCCGCCGGAGAACCACGGGGCGTGTGCGTCAGGAGTGCGCGATTCTGCGCCTGCGTCCAGGAGGGCGCCACCGGGTGCCGCCCCTGAAACCGGCTCCGGTGTGGTTTTTGTTGCGCCGCAGCAACCCGCAGGCCGTCAATCGAGGTTCTCGGCCTCGGGATCGGTGGCCTCGAGCTCGTAGCTGGCCGCCAGCATCGCCAGGCGGCCGATCACGCCGTACATGTAGAAGCGATTGGGCACGCTGGCGCCGGGTTTCACGCCGGGCTGCGGCAGTTGCGCGCTCTGCTCGAAGGCCAGGGGGACGAAGCTGGAACCCGGGGCGTTGAGGTTCTCGTCCTCGCCGCGGTCAGCGTGGATGCGGTAGAAGCCCCCCACCACATAGCGGTCCATCATGTAGACCACGGGCTCAGCCACGGCGCTGTTGATGCGCTCGTGCGTGAGCACGCCTTCCTGAATGATCACCTCGGTCACGGCCTGGCCGGCCTGTACCGTGGCCATGCGGGCCTTGGTCTTGGGCGAGAGCTGGTCGATCTCCTTGGCGTCGCGCACGGTCATGATGCCCATGCCGCCCGTGCCGTTGTCGGCCTTGATGACCACGAACGGCTTCTCGTTGATGCCGTATTCCTTGTACTTTCGGCGCACCTTGGTGAGCAGCGCGTCGGTGTTGCTGCGCAGGCATTCCAGGCCGGCGTCGGCCTCGAAATCCACCTGACCGCACTGGGCGAACAGGGGATTGATGAGCCAGGGGTCCATGCCCAGCAGCTTGCCGAAGCGCTTGGACACCTCCTCGTAGATCTTGAAGTGCGTGCTCTTGCGGCGCGTGGGCCAGCCACCATGCAGCGGCGGCAGCAGGTACTGCTCGTGCAACTCTTCGAGGATGCCGGGCACGCCCGCGCTCAGGTCGTTGTTGAGCAGGATGGTGCAGGGGTCGAAATTCTTCAGGCCCAGGCGGCGCTTGCTGCGCAGCAGCGGCTCCAGCACCACCTTGTCGCCGCCGGGCAGCTCGATCGTCGTGGGCGCCTTGATGTCGTTGGAGAGGGAGCCCAGGCGCACGTTGAGCCCGGCCATGTAGAAAATGCGCTGCAGCTGCGCCAGATTGCTCAGGTAGAAGATGTCGGTGGTGCTCTCGGGCACCAGCAGCAGGTTCTTGGCCTCGGGGCAGATCTTCTCGATCGCCGCCATGGCCGCCTGCACCGCCAGCGGCAGCATCTCGGGCGTGAGGTGGTTCCAGCCGCCGGGATACAGGTTGGTGTCCACCGGCGCCAGCTTGAAGCCCGCGTTGCGCACGTCCACCGAGCTGTAGAACGGCGGCGTGTGCTCCATCCACTCCAGCCGGAACCAGCGCTCGATGACCGGCGTGGATTCGAGGATGCGCTGCTCGAGTTCGTTGATCGGGCCGGTGAGGGCGGTGACGAGGTGGGGGACCATGGTGGGGCGGTGCCGGGCGGGGACGGTCAGTGTAATTGGGGACGGTGACGGGTATTCCAAGGACCCCGCCGGTGCCCTCAGCCCGCTGCCGGCGGCTCGCTCCTGAAGCCGCGGCACACGGCAGCGAGCTTGTTGCCGTCGGGGTCGCGCACGTAGGCGGCGTAGAAGTCGGGGTTGTAGTGGAGGCGCAGGCCGGGCTCGCCCTCGCTGCGGCCGCCGTGGGCCAGCGCCGCGGCGTGGAAGTCTCGCACCTGCTGCCAGCTCGTCGCGGCGAAGGCCACCATGCTGCCGTTGCCCACGCCCGCCGGGCCGCCGTCGAAGGGTGTGCACAGCCAGAGCGCGAGCTGCACGCGGCCATCGTCCTCGTACTTGCCCCAGCCGATCCAGCCGGGTTCTTCGGTGCCGGGGGTTTCGGCGCGCACCTGCCCGAGCGCGCCGAGCACGGCGTCGTAGAAGCGCGCGGCGCGCGCCAGATCGTCAGTGCCCAGGGTGATGTACGTGAACATGCTCGCTCCCTGGATGAAGGATCTCAGCCGGACGCCTTGAGCGCCGTCACCTCGATCTCGATGCGCATGCGCGGGTCGGCCAGGCCGGCCGAGATCATCATGGCCGCCGGCCGCACCTCGCCGAAGAAACGGCGCAGCACGGGCCAGGTCTTGGGGAATTCGGCGCCGTCGGGCAGCACGTAGTTCACGCGCACCACGTCGCGCAAGCTGGCACCGGCCTGCTGCAGGGCGGCCTCGATATTGCGAAGGCACTGCTCGGTCTGCGTTTCGATGTCGGGCGCGATGGTCATCGTGGTGTAGTCGAAGCCGGTGGTGCCGGAAACGAAGACCCAGTCGCCCTGGACGACGGCGCGCGAGTAGCCGATCTCCGCCTCGAAGGTGGATCCCGATGAAATGAGGGTGCGGGGCATGGTCAGCGGCTCAGAAAGAGAAGCACGAGGCCAAGCGTCGCCGGCACGGCCTGCACGAACAGGATGCGCTTGCTGGCCGTGGCCGCCCCGTAAAGGCCGGCCACCAGCACGCACAGCAGGAAGAACACCTTGACCGCGAAGCCCGCCGGCCCCAGCGCCACGCCCCAGAACAGGCCGGCCGCCAGGAACCCGTTGTAGAGGCCCTGGTTGGCCGCCAGCACCTTGGTCTGCGCCGCGAACTCGGGCGTGAGGTTGAAGGCCTTCATGCCCTTGGGCTTGTCCCACAGGAACATCTCGAGCACGAGGA
>CAZLSU010000090.1:0-12107 GCA_964562225.1 uncultured Sphingobium sp. | reverse complement strand
CGCCGACGAACAGCGAGAAGACGACGATCTGGAGGATCGAATTTTCCGCCATCGCCCCGACCATGGAGGTCGGAAAGACATGCAGGATGAAGTCGCGGAAATTCAGTGCTTCGGTGTTCACGCCGGATTCGGCGCCGTTGCGGACCAGGTTGAGACCCGCGCCCGGCTCGAAGAAATTGACGAAGATGAGGCCGAGCGTCAGCGAGATCAGGCTGGCGATCACGAACCAGGCGAGCGCCCGCCCGCCGATGCGCCCCAGCGCCGCGCTGTCGCCCATATGCGCGATGCCCGCGACCAGGGTGGAAAAGACCAGCGGCGCGATGATCATCTTGATGAGGTGGAGGAAAATATCGGCGAGCAGGTGGAAATAGCCCGCTACGTCCTTCGCCAGCGTCTCGTCCCCGCCGACCCACTGATTGGCCGCGAAACCGACCAGAACACCCAGGATCATGCCGGCGAGAATGAAGGCCGTCAGTCTGTTACGCATCGGTTCCCTCAAATTTGCTGCCCGGCGATACCTAACAGGCGGCTGGCACACCCGCAATGACGGGGGTCCGTTCAATATAGATCAACGAATGAGCGCGGCTGTTCCGCGCCTGCATCAGGGATATAATAGCCCTTCGCTCCAGCCGTCGCGCGTGCGGGTGAACAGCCGCCGCTCATGCAGGCGATGTTCGCGGTCCTGCCAGAATTCGATCCGTTCGGGCACGACCCGGATGCCCGACCAGTGCGGCGGGCGGGGCACCGGCCCGCCGTCGAAGCGCGCGCGCGTCTCGTCGAAACGATCCATGAAGATCTGACGCGAAGGGAGCGGGCGGGACTGGTCCGAAGCCCAGGCACCCAGTTGCGAATCGCGGCTGCGCGTGGCGAAATAGGCGTCCGCCAGCGCATCGTCGACCGGGACTATCGGCCCTTCGATGCGGATCTGCCGCCGCGCCGATTTCCAGTGGAACAGCAAGGCGGCATGGGGATTGTCATGCAATTCCATGGCCTTGCGGCTCTCGAAATTGGTGTAGATCACAAAGCCGTCCGGCCCATGTCCCTTGAGCAGCACCATCCGCGCCGCAGGTCGCCCGCGCGCATCGGCGGTGGCCAGCGTCACCGCGTTGCTGTCGTTGATTTCGGTCTCGCGCGCCTGCGCGTACCATTCGTCGAAAAGCGCGAAAGGATCGGTCATGCACCCGGCTTTAGGCGCACCCTGCCACGCTGTCGATATGGGCGCAGGGCCAACCGGCCCCGCGCCCCGATGTGCATCAGAAACGGAAGCCGACGCCCGCCGACCAGGATGTGTAATCCTTGGTCTTCACCAGCGAGAAGTTCAGCCGGAAAAGGTCGCGGGCATTGCGCACCGATTCCTCACGCCCGCGAATGCCGAGCGAGAATGTGACCTCATGGAAGCTGTTATAATAGAGCTTGTCGCCGGTATAGTTGGTGAGCGAATAGCTCAGCCGTGCCGATGCGTTGCGACCGAAGGACCGCAGCTTGAGCGGCATTTCATAGGCCAGGCCATTGCGGAACGCCCAGTTTTTGAGGTCGGGATTGACGTTATAGCCGGTGAAGCCGGTGCTCATCGTCTGGGTATGGCCGACCATATTGCCGATCACCAGCCGGCCACGGCCAAGGCCGCTCAGCACATAGCGGCTGGCGACGGTGGCCGACACCAGATGCCCGACCGAACCAAGCTGGTCCGAACCGGTGATGCCATAGGCGATGCGCGGCTCGATCGACCAGCGTTGCGCGATCACCGGCACTTCTAGCCCGACGCCCAGTTGTAGCTGGACCGCGCGCGCGCCATTCACTTCGGAATAGTTGAACGGCATGTCGAACTTCAGCAGCGTGCGGCCGCCCTCGCTCAGGCGGAAGCTGCGTGCGATGCGGCCGTCGGCGCGCATGAAGTCGTAGCGGCCATGGTCGGACGACCCAAAGCTGTAATTGGCGCCGATGATCCATGGATCGCCCGGCGTATTGGTGCCGCCGCTGGCCGCATCCTGTTCGATCGCCGAATCGCCGCTCGACAGGTCCAGGCTGGAACGGATCAGGCCGGACTGGACCGATCCGGGGTTGCCGGCCAACGGATCGACCGGCGAATAGCGCGCGAGCGAGCGCAGCAGCAGCCGGACCAGCCGTTCGGCCTCGTCGCTTTCGACATCGTCGAGATAGTCGGTGAACATATCATAGGATTGCTGGCGCGTCGCACCGGCGAACACCTGTTGATAGCTCTCGCCCTCGGCGTCCAGCGCGGGCACGGCGATGCGGAACACCGGGCTGCCGAAATCATAGGAGCCGCGAATTTCGAGACCCCGGAAATCCAGAAGGCCCTGAACCGCGAGCTGATTATTATATTGATTGCCGTAGCGCTGGAGCAGAATTTCCGGATTGAGGAAATCCTGTCCGTCATTGGCGATGTCGAGACCATAGCTGTCGCTCAGGACGCCACCGCTCAGCGTCCGGATGGAGACGCCGATGCGGAACAGGCTCTGTAGACTTTCGATCTGCTGTTCCGACGGTGTTGGTGGCGGCTGGGTGATCTGTGCCTGGGCGGATGGCGCGACGGCGCATAGTGCCGTGGCGGCGGCAAGCGCGCCCCATGCGAAGTTTTTGAACATGATTCCCCCTCTTAACCCGCGCGACCCCCGCACTGGTTCAGATTTCCCTAGCAACATGAGTCAGTCGTGCCATACCCCCAGCGGGTTATGGCGCATGCACGGCGCTTGAATGAAACCGCCGCTTTCGCCACATAGGCCGCGTGAAGATTTTTTTCGTAAAACAGGCAGAATGATGGCCGATCCCTACACGACATTGGGCGTTGCGCGCAGCGCGAGCGAGGCGGAGATCAAGTCCGCCTATCGCAAGCTCGCCAAGGAACTGCATCCCGACAAGAATCAGGACAATCCCAAGGCGGCGGAGAAATTTTCCGCAGCGACCAACGCCTATGACCTGCTGTCGGACAAGGATAAGCGCGCGCGTTTCGACCGGGGCGAGATCGACGGAGACGGTAATCCGGCCGCCCCCTTCGGCTATGGCGGCGGCGGCGGATTTCGGGGGGCACCGGGCGGCGGGCAGGGCGGCGGCTTTGAAAGCGGCGCGGATTTCGGCGACATTTTCGACGGGCTGTTCGGCGGTCGCGGCGGCCAGCGCGGCGCGGGGGGCTTTGGCGGGGGCGGCGGCTTCGGGCGCGGCGGCCCGCCGCCAAAGGGCGCGAACGTCGCTTATCGGTTGGCGGTCTCGTTCATCGACGCCGCCACGCTCAGTCCCCAACGCATCACCTTGCAGGACGGCAAGACCATCGACCTCAAACTGCCCGCCGGGGTGGAAAGCGGCACGCAGATGCGGTTGACCGGCAAGGGGCAGGCGGGGCCTGGCGGCGCGGGCGACGCCATCGTCACGATCGATGTCGGCGCGCACCCTTTTTTCAGCCGGGACGGCGACAATATCCTGCTTGATCTGCCGATCACGCTCGATGAAGCGGTCAAGGGCGGCAAGGTCAAGGTGCCGACCCCCGATGGTCCGGTCATGCTGGGCGTGCCCGCAGGCGCGACGTCGGGCAAGACCCTGCGCCTGCGCGAACGCGGCTTCACCGGCAAGGCAGGCAAGCGCGGCGACCAGTTGGTGACGTTGCAGATAGACGTGCCCGCAGACGATCCGGCGATCGTGGCGCTGGTCGAAAACTGGCAGGATGGTCGCCCCGTCCGTGCCCATCTGGGCGTATAGCATCTTGGGTGGCTCATGCCGCTAGAGTCCCCCCTGACGCCCGAATCGCGCCGCAAGCGCATGGCCGACCACACCCGGCACCATTTCAACAAGCAGATGAACCGGGTCCGGCCCGGCTCCTACAGTTTCGAGATCGTCAAGCGCGTGGCGGTGGGCACCTATAATGACGGGTTCATCCATGCCGGGAACCTTGCCTATCTGTCGCTGATGACGCTGTTTCCCTTCTTCATCGTCGCCGCCGCCGTCGCCAGCATCTTCGGCCGGACGCAGGACGGCATACAGGCGGTCAACGCATTTCTGACCACCGTGCCGCGCGGCGTCGCGGATGTCGTGCGCCAGCCGATCAGCGACGTGTTGGGCGCGCGGTCCGGGCCGCTGCTATGGCTGGGCGGACTGGTCGGTCTGTGGACGGTCGGCAGCCTGATAGAGACGGTGCGCGATATATTGCGCCGCGCCTATGGGACGAAAAGCACCAAATCCTTCTGGCACTACCGGCTCGGTGCGGTCGGCATCACGCTGGTCAGCGTGCTGGCGGTGATGTTCGCCTTTTCCTTGCAGGTGATGATTACCGGGGCCGACCAGTTTCTCCACCGCGCGCTGCCCTTCGCGGACGATGCGATCGCGCTGGTCTCCTCGGCCAAGCTGGTGCCGATGGGGATATTATGCGTCGCTCTATGGTCGCTGTTCGTTTCGCTCACCCCCTCGCTCTATAAGGGGCCGCAATTCCCCAAATGGCCGGGCGCGGTCGCCACCTCGCTATGGTGGTATGCCACGACGCTGCTGCTGCCGCCCACCCTTTCGCTGCTGGGCGGCTATGACCGTACCTATGGCAGCCTGGCCGGGGTGATGATCACGCTCATTTTTTTCTTTCTCGTTGGGCTTGGCGTGGTAATTGGCGCGGAACTCAACGCTGCACTGGCCGAATTCCCCAACGAGGAATCGGTGGAAAAGGCGCAACAAGAAGAGAATGGTGGGTAGAATGAACGGGTTGATGGCAGGCAAGCGTGGCCTCATCATGGGCCTCGCCAATGACAAGTCATTGGCTTGGGGCATCGCCAAGGCGCTGCATGCGCAGGGCGCGGAAATGGCCTTTTCCTATCAGGGCGATTCGCTGGCCAAGCGGGTGCGACCGCTGGCGGCGGAAGTCGGCTCCGACTTCCTGATCGATTGCGACGTGTCCGACATGGACAAGCTGGACGCCGCATTTGCTGAGATCGAGGCGAGGTGGGGCAGCCTGGACTTCGTCGTCCATGCGATCGGCTTTTCCGACAAGAATGAACTGCGCGGCCTGTATGTCGACACGAGCCTGGAAAATTTTCTGCTGACGATGAACATCTCCGCCTACAGCTTCGTCGCGGTGACGAAGCGCGCGCGCGCGTTGATGCCGAACGGCGGCAGCATCGTGACGCTCAGCTATTATGGCGCGGAAAAGGTCATTCCCCATTATAACGTCATGGGCGTGGCCAAGGCGGCGTTGGAAACCAGCGTCAAATATCTGGCGATGGACCTGGGACCGGAAAATATCCGCGTGAACGCGATTTCCGCCGGGCCGATCAAGACGCTGGCGGCCAGCGGCATCGGCGATTTCCGCTATATCCTCAAATGGAACGAGCTGAATTCGCCCCTGCGCCGCAACGTGACGATCGAGGATGTCGGCGGCGCGGGGCTGTACCTGCTGTCGGATCTGGCGTCGGGCGTGACCGGCGAGATTCATCATGTGGACGCGGGTTACAATGTCATCGGCATGAAGGCGGAGGACGCGCCGGACATCGCGCTGGACAGGTGATATTGCCCTCTCCCCCATGGGGGAGAGGGAGGGGCCCATCGCGAAGCGGTGGGAGGGTGAGGGCAATGAAGCGACCAGACCAGGATCAACCCACATCGCTTGCGCTCGTCCGTGATATGCGTAAGTCGGCACCCGAACCCGAGCGCAGACTTTGGTCGAAACTGCGTAACCGGCAACTTGGCAACATTAAATTTAGACGCCAGGTCTGGCTCACCCACTATGTCGCAGATTTCTATGCGGCCGAAGCCCGACTGGTTGTCGAAGTTGACGGAGACAGCCATGCCAGTACGGAAGGGGCCGACCAGGCACGGACGAGGGCGCTGGAGCAGGAAGGCTTTCGAGTGGTGCGCTTCAGCAATGTCGACGTGATGACAAACATGGAAGGGGTTCTGGAGGCGATCCTCAGGTTCGTGCGTGATGAGCCCTCACCTGCCCGCTCGGCTTTGCCGAGCGGGCCCCTTCCTCTCCCCCAAGGGGAGAGGAGAAAATGAGCTTCAACACATTCGGCCGCGTTTTCCGCTTTTCCACCTGGGGGGAGAGCCATGGCCCCGCCATCGGCGCGGTCGTGGACGGCTGCCCGCCCGGATTGCTGCTGGGCGAGGATGATATCCAGCCCTTCCTCGACCTGCGCAAGCCGGGCACCTCCAAATTCACCACCCAGCGGCGCGAGGCGGACATGGTGCGCATCCTGTCGGGCGTGTTCGAGGGCAAGACCACCGGCACGCCGATCAGCCTGATGATCGAAAATACCGACCAGCGGTCCAAGGATTATTCCGACGTCGCCAAAGCCTATCGCCCCGGCCATGCCGACTATGCCTATGACGCCAAATATGGCTTTCGCGACTATCGCGGCGGCGGACGATCGTCGGCGCGCGAGACTGCCAGCCGGGTCGCGGCGGGTGCGGTCGCGCGACTCGTGCTGCCGGAGGTCGATATCTTCGCCTGGGTCAGCGCGATCGGCGGCGACGCGATCGACCCGGCGCGCTTCGATGCGGAGGAGATCGGCCGCAACCCCTTCTTCTGCCCCGACGGCCAAGCGGCGAAGCGCTGGGAAAAGCTGGTCGATGACGCGCGGCTGGAGGGGTCTTCGCTGGGCGCCGTGGTCGAATGCGTTGCGTCGGGTGTGCCCGCGGGCTGGGGCGCGCCGCTCTATGCCAAGCTGGATAGCGAACTGGCTTCGGCGATGATGAGCATCAATGCGGTCAAGGGCGTGGAGATCGGCGACGGCTTTGCGGCGGCGGCGCTTCGGGGGGAGCAGAATGCCGACCCGATGCGTCCCGGCAATGAAGGGCCGCGCTTTCTGGCCAACCATGCGGGCGGGATCGCCGGGGGCATTTCCACCGGGCAGCCGGTCAAGGTGCGCGTCGCGTTCAAGCCGACCAGTTCCATCCTGATCCCGGTCGAAACGGTGAAGCGCGCCGATGCACTGGGACAGTTTGAGGCATCCGACATCATCACCAAGGGGCGGCATGACCCCTGCGTCGGCATTCGCGGCGTTCCCGTTGTCGAAGCGATGATGGCGCTGGTGCTGGCCGACCAGAAGCTGCTGCACCGGGCGCAATGTGGCCTGCCTGGGGAAGGGGGCATCTGAGCCGAACCGCGCGCGATTCGCGCCAGGGCGACGCAGGTTCTGCAAGACAAGCGGCGCGAACGGGCGTAGCTTTCTGCGCAGGCCCTCCAGCAGGGCCAGCGGCAACGGCACAGCCTGGGGAGCGTCCCCGTCCATCGGACGGAACGGACGGTCAAAATGTCCCCTATCGCCGCGACACGGGCCAGTCACTTTCCAGTGACTGGCCCTTTTCATTGGGACCATTTGTGTCATTGGGGCCAGTTTGGTGCGGTCGGCCCTGTTCTTCATCATATGGGGTCACCATGGGATGTTCCCCGGCGCAGGCCGGGGTCCAGTCCCCATGGTGAGGACTGGACCCCGGCCTGCGCCGGGGAACATGATCTCCCGCTAGGACCGCCGATGACCAGCCTGCCTTTCCACCAGGTCGATGCCTTCGCCGACGCGCCCTTCACCGGCAATCCCGCCGCTGTGATGCCGCTCGACGCGTGGCTCGACGATGCGACGCTTCAGGCGATCGCCGCGGAAAACAACCTCTCCGAAACCGCGTTCACCATCGCCACCCCGGATGATCGGGAGGCTGACTATGCGCTGCGCTGGTTCACCCCCACGGTCGAAGTGAAGCTGTGCGGCCATGCGACGCTGGCGAGCGGGCATGTGCTGATGCGGGGCGACAGGGTCCGGTTTCGCACCCGCGACGCGGGCGTGCTGACCGTGACCCGCGCGGGCGATGGCTATGCGCTTTCGCTGCCCGCCTGGGATACGGTGCCGCGCGATCTCGCCGATCTGGCCCGGCATATGGGTGGCGACGTGCTCGAAACGCGCTGGCGCGAGGGGGGCTATGCGATCTTCGTCTATCGCGACTCGGCCGCCATCCTGGCGCTGACCCCGGATTTTGCGGCGCTGAAAAAGGCGGGCGATACGCTGCTGATGGCGACCGCGCCCGGCGACGATTGCGACATGGTGAGCCGGGTCTTCGTGCCCGGCGGCGGCGTGGATGAAGACCCGGTCACCGGATCGGCGCACGGCCTGCTGACCCCCTATTGGGCGGCGCGGCTGGGCAAGACCGACCTGCGCGCCTGGCAGGCATCGGCGCGCGGCGGGCGGTTGACATGCCGCCTGGACGGCGACCGGGTAATATTGGGCGGGAAATGCCGCACCATGATCGAAGGCCGGTTCCTGTTCTAACGCTCCACCCCCTTCGCCTTGCCCCACGCGCGCGCCGCCGTATAGCCCAGATAGCCGGTGCCGAAGAGGGCGTAGAGCGGCTCGGGCAGGCCACCCAGATAGGCCGCCATCCCGCCGATCATCGCCCGCGCCACGTCGGGCCGCCAGCCCGCGACTATGCCCATCGGGATCGACCAGAGCAGCAGCGCATACATGACATAAAGGAATGCCGGACGCGCGCGGCGCGCCCAGCGATCGGCGTCATCATCCTGATCGCTAACCAATGCGGTTGACCAGCCAGCCGTACAGAAAGGCTTCGTTCGCCGGTCGGCTTTCGGCCAGCGTGATATAGTGCTCCCCCTGTAGCGTATCGATCGCCTTGAGCAGCACCGCTTCGCTACCCTTGCCGCGCAGGGCCATGAACGCGCCGATCGCCGCCAGCGTCTTTGCGCCGACCAAGCGATCCAGCTTCAGGTCGGGATAGTCCTTCTGGTTGCGGTTGAGCGCATTGAGCGCGCGCTGGAGAAAGCCGGTCGCCGTCGTCACCCCCATATTGACGCCCGTATCGAACAATTCCGCCGCGACTTTGGGCGCGATCTCCGCGACAAAGGCATAGCCCGGCCCGTCCCAGTAAAGCCGTCGATACAGATGTGCCGCGGTCGAACGGGGCATGGCGCGCATGTCACCGCTATAGCCATTGGCGCGCGCTACCGCCTGGGTGATCCCCCAATGGGTCGCGCCGCCCCGGTCGGCGGGATGGTTGGAATAGCCGCCCTCCCGCGCGATCACCTCGTCGATTAACCTGTCGATGTCCAAATGCCGCCTCCTCGCTGCGAAGGCGAATCATTTATCCTATATGGTACTTTGTAGGACAGCGAAATAGGATGCCGCAACGCGACGGCAGCGCGCAGCAGCGCCTGTTCGTGGTCGAGCCGATGACGCGCGGCGCGCACTGGGTCGGGGCGGAGGGGCTGTAAGCTGCCCTCAGGCGTCGCTCGGCATCCGATGGACCCGGTGGGACGGCATGTCGTCGATCCGCGTGGTGATCTGGTTTTCCGCCTTGGCCTGCCGCACATTGCTGCCCGCGGGCACGCTGTGGGTCAGCCAGACATTGCCGCCGATCACCGATCCCTGGCCGATGATGATCCGCCCCAATATCGTCGCCCCGGCATAGATGACGACATCATCCTCGACCACCGGATGGCGCGGCTGCGCCTTTTCCAGCGCGCCCTGTTCGTCCACGCTGAAGCTGCGCGCGCCCAGCGTCACCCCCTGGTACAGCCGCACCCGATCGCCGATGATCGCGGTTTCGCCGATGACGACCCCGGTGCCATGGTCGATGAAGAAATGGCTGCCCACCTTCGCGCCTGGGTGAATGTCGATCCCGGTCTTGCTGTGCGCAACCTCCGATATGATCCGCGCGACCAGTGGCGCGCCCAGCAGGTGCAGTTCATGCGCCAGCCGGTGATGGATGATCGCCAGGATCGACGGGTAGCAGATCAGCACCTCGTCCACGCTGCGCGCCGCCGGATCGCCGGTGAAGGCGGCGTCGACATCGCTGTCCAGCAGCACGCGCAACTCGGCCAGCTTTGCGGCAAAGGTGCCGATGATCCGCGCCGCTTGCCGGTCGACATGGTCGGCCGAGCCATCGGGATAGGCATAATGCAGCTCCAGCCTGATCTGCCCGTACAGGCGGCTCAATGCGGTCTGGAGAGTCTGCGCGACGAACGCATCCTCATTGTCGATCCGCACGAAACTGGGGCCGAGCCGCAACGGGAACAGCGCGCCGCACAGCGCCATCATGATCTTGGTCAGGTCTGCGCGCGACGGAAAGCCCGATCCGCCATATTCGCTATGATGCCGCTGTCCCTGTCGCCAGCGTGCGCGCGCGGCGGCCAGATCGGTCACCAGCCGGTCGATATCCCAATATTGCCCGTCATCGGTCGGGCGTTCCTGCGGGGCTTCGTTCATGCTGTCTCGCAATCCTGCTCTGCTTTGCGCCAAGCCTAGCGAGGCGGACCGCACCGGATAAACGAGTTTTCCTTGTCGAGGATCATGCGCTGCTTGTCGGCGCGGTTCATTTAGGCGCGGTCGGCCCCGCATCCTGGCAATCCGGCCCCAGCCACTTGCCGCTGGTGCGCGCCTTCATCGTCATCGTCTGGCCCCCGTTCGATCCGGCGCCCGCCCCGCTCATCGTCATGTCCATGCCGATATCATAACGATCCGACCCGTAAGTGCCGCTCATGGTTGCGTTCATGGCCGTGCCGTCCTTCGTGCAACTGACCTGCCCCTTCATCGCACCGCGCGCCATGACAAAGCCCTTATAGCGGCAATCCTTGTCCTTCTGCCCGGAAAACATGTCGCCGCTCGGCTTTTCCGCCTGCTCGGGCGTGACGCAATGGCGGATCGACGCGCGGCTCATCGTCGCCTTCATCTGTTGCTCGATCTGCTCGACCGGTGCACCCGCCGGCATGTTGGGCATGGTGATGTCTTCGAGCGTATAGCTGCTCTCCCACTGGCCGGGCCGCATCTTCACCGTGTCGACCACGGCGGCGACTTCGCCCTTGGTCATGCTGTCGGTGGCGGCGATGTTGCCGGGCTTGTCCTCGCCCGACGAGCCGCAGGCGGAGAGGAGGAGGGCGATCTGGGCGATCAGGGTTGCATTTCGCATGGCGTGCCTCCTTCATCTACGGCCGGGTTGCGACCAGCTTGTGCCGAGACCATATCAAGACCCGATGGCTATTCAAATCAGAACCAACCTCAATGAACCCGAAACCGGGCAGAGCTTCGTGCCCCACCGTCCGGCGCGGCCAGAGAAGAGCGAGGGCGGGCGGGCCTTCACGCTGGTCAGCGATTATGAGCCTTCGGGCGACCAGCGCACTGCCATTCCCGAACTGGTCGAACAGGCACTGGCGGGGGAGCGCGACCAGGTGCTGCTCGGCGTCACCGGATCGGGCAAGACCTTCACCATGGCCAAGGTGATCGAGGCGTTGCAGCGCCCCGCACTGATCCTGGCCCCCAACAAGATCCTTGCCGCGCAGCTCTATGGCGAGTTCAAGAGTTTCTTCCCCGACAATGCGGTCGAATATTTCGTCAGCTATTATGATTATTATCAGCCCGAAGCCTATGTCGCGCGGTCGGACACCTATATCGAGAAGGAAAGTTCGGTAAACGAGAGCATCGACCGGATGCGCCATTCGGCCACCCGGTCGCTGCTGGAGCGCGACGATGTGATCATCGTCGCCTCGGTCTCCTGCCTCTATGGCATCGGTTCGGTCGAAACCTATTCGGCGATGACCTTCTCGATGAAGAAGGGCGGAATCGAGGACCAGCGCGAGATCATCCGCAAGCTGGTCGCGCTCCAATATAAGCGCAACGATGTCGGCTTCGCGCGCGGCAATTTCCGCGTGAAGGGCGACAATCTGGAGATTTTCCCGTCCCATTATGAGGATACTGCCTGGCGCGTGTCCTTCTTCGGCAACGAGATTGAGGAAATCGTCGAGTTCGACCCGCTGTCAGGCAAGAAGGTCGCCAGCCTCGACTATGTGAAGGTCTTCCCCAACAGCCACCATGTGACGCCCGGTCCGACGCTGAAACAGGCGATGGAGGCGATCCGTCATGAACTGACCGAACGCCTCAAGGAATTGGAGGCCGAGGGCAAGCTGCTGGAGGCGCAGCGGCTGGAGCAGCGCACCAATTTCGACCTGGAGATGATCGCGGCGACCGGCAGTTGCGCGGGGATCGAAAATTACAGCCGCTTCCTGACCGGCCGCCTGCCGGGCGAACCACCGCCGACATTGTTTGAGTATCTCCCCGAAAATGCGCTGCTGTTCGTCGATGAAAGCCACCAGACCGTGCCGCAGATCGGCGCGATGG
>CAZLSU010000089.1:5253-12739 GCA_964562225.1 uncultured Sphingobium sp. | reverse complement strand
ACGATGCTGATGCCGTTGGGTTTGTTGAATTCGCTCGCCATCTTGGCGATCAGCTTGTTGGGCGCCACACCGATGGAGCAGGTGAGGCCCGTGGCCTGGAAGATGCTTTTCTGGATCAGCCGCGCCAGCACGCGCCCGCCTTCGCGCTGGCCGCCAGGCACGTCGGTGAAGTCGATGTAGACCTCGTCCACGCCCCGGTCTTCCACCACGGGTGCGATCTCGCGGATGGTGCTCTTGAACAGGCGCGAAACCCGTTTGACCTCGTCGAAATCCACCGGCAGCAGGATCGCTTGCGGGCACAGTTTCGCGGCCTTCATGAGTCCCATCGCCGAGCCCACGCCGAACTGCCGCGCCGCGTAGGTGGCGGTGGTGGCCACGCCGCGGCCTGCGTAGTGCTCCAGCCGGGGAAAGAACTCCGGCGGGATGCGAGCGAGATCGGTGCCGCTCCAGTCGCGTTCGGGGTGTGTCTGCCGCAGGCGCTCGAACATGTCGTCTTCGCGCCGTCGCCCACCACCAATCACCACCGGCAGGCCCTTGAGCTGCGGGTAGCGCAACAACTCGACCGACGCGAAGAACGCGTCCATGTCCAGGTGCGCGATGCGGCGAGGCAGAGGGGAAGGCGAAGAAGCAGGCTCGGTCACGCGGCAAGCATAGCTTCAGGGGCGAAGCGCCGCATTCACCTGCAGGAGCCCGTCGCCAAACGACTCGTCGCGTCCCGTGGGTCCGAGGTCGCGCGCGGTGGCACGCAGGCGGCGGGTGGCGGTGGCCGCACCCTGACCCGGGTTGGTGGCCAGCCAGCGCGCCACCGCGCCGGCCGCGTAGGCGCTGGCGTACGAGGTGCCGCTCACGTACCGTGCACCCACCGCACCAGCGGCCGAGGTTGCCGCAGGCACCCAGATCTGCACGCCAGGCGCGGCGGCGGACACATAACCACCCCGGTTCGCCTGCTCGTACAACTGCCCCTGCACGTCCACCGCCGTCACCGCCAGCATGCCGGCATGGTTGAGGGCGTAAGCGGCGGGGTAGGCGGGTGGGGCGCTGCTGCCCTGGTTGCCTGCTGCGGCAACCACGATCACTTCGCGCCGCATGAGTTCGTCCACCGTGGTGGCGAGGTTGATATCGGGGCGGCCGGCGAGGCTCATGTTGATGGCGCGCACCTGGTGGCCGAGCAACCAGTCCACCCCTTGAATAAGCCGGTAGCTGTTGGTCACCGTCTTGTCGCCGCGCGCGGCCATCACTTCGGCGGCGAACATGCGCACCTGCGGTGCCACACGCGCCACCAGGCTCGCAATGGCGGTGCCGTGGGCGGGCAACGCCGGCACATCGGGCTGCCGGGCAGAGGCGTCGTTGATGAAAGGCCGGCGGGTGAGCGTGGCCTGCTTCAGCCAGTCGGTGGTTTCCACCCGGGTGTCCAGCATGCCGATGCGCACGCCTGCCCCCGGAACGGATGGCGCGGGCTGCGGCAGATCGAGCATGCGCAACGCGTACTCGCGCCCTTCCACGTCAGACTGCGCCAGATAGAGGTGGTTGAAGTCCACGCTCAGCTGGGGGAACCGCTGGCGCCACTGCAGCAGCCGCTCGAGCGCGGCTGCGTGGTCGGCGAACTGGAACAGCGCGAGGTCCCAGCCCAGCGTGCGCAGGCGTGCGGTGGCCACCGGGAGCACGGCCTCGGCCTGCAGCGTGCCGAGTACCTGGCGCGTGATGCGGAAATCCCGCGACAGCAGCAGCAACTGTCCTTGCTCCACCTCGTGGGGTTGAGACGCAGCGGGCGCGGGCGTGGGCACCACCACGGCTGGCGGCGGGGTGCGCACAGCCGGGGGTGCGCGCCAGTCGCCACCGCGGGCGCCGCCACCCGTGCCGCGCCCACCGCTGGTCTGTGAAAAAGCAGTGCTGGCCCAGCAGGCATGCAGGAGGACCACCAGCAGCAGTGCGGTGCGCATGGTCAATCTTCCTTTGCCGGTGCGGCGCTGTCGAACACGCCACCCGCTTCGCTCATCAGGCGCTGCGACAGCCCACGGGCGTCTGGCGCCGAGCCGCTGCCCGCCACGCGCAAGGTGTAAATGCCCAGCGCGCTCGGGCCTCCCACAATGCTGGCGTTGAAGCGCCCGAGCGCTTCGCGCAGCTGCAGCTCCGTGACACCAGGGCGCACCGTGACGTGCAGCAACACGCCCGACGCCACCGCTGCCCCCGGCGACCCTCCACCGGCCGCCTCGAAGGTCGATTCCTGCCGCATCAGGGTGCCGATCAGCACCGTTTGCGCCACCATCAGCACACAGGCCGCGACCAGAACCGGACCGAAGTTCGCTTGCAGCCAGTCCCGCAACCGCGAGGCCCAGTCTTGCGATGGCACCGGCACAACGGACTTTCGTTTTGTGCCATCGGCAGACAGGCGCCGTTCCAGCTTCGACCAGCCCAGATCGCCACCGGGCAGGGGGTCAAGCGGTGCGGTCTGTACGGTCTGGCGCAGCGTCTGCAGCCAGAGCAGTTCGTGGCGCAGGTCGGGGTGGCTCACCAGGCCCGATTCCAGCTGGGCGAGCAGTTCGGGCGACAGCGTGCCGTTGGCCGCCAGCGGCAACCATTCGCGCAATTGCTGCCGGTCGGGATCGATCAGGTCGTCAGCCATGACCGGCTCCCGCGAATGGACCATTGACGTCCTTGAAGAGCCGCTGCAGGCATTCCTTCATCTTGCGGCGCGCGTGGAACAGACGCGTCTTCACCGTGTTTTCCGGGCAGGCCTGCACCAGCGCAATGTCGGCCAGCGGCAGGTCTTCGTACAGCGCCAGGTGCAGGGCCTCGCGTTGATCCTCGGGCAGCTTGCCGGCACAGTGCACGATCATGTCGTGGTGCTCACGCCGGGCCACCCGCTCGAAGCCCTCGGGGGCCTCCGACTCCGCATCGTTGCCGCCTTCGGCTTCGTCATCGAGCGACTCGTGCTGGTGCCGGTAACGGTCGCGCAGCTTGTCCAGCAGCTTGTGGCGGGCAATGCCCAGCACCCAGGTGCGGATGGTGGACTGCCCGGAATAGCGGCTGGCATGGCACCACACTTCGTACATCGTCTCCACCACCACATCCTCGGCCTGCACCGGATCGCTCAGGCGGCGCATGGCGAACTGGAAGGTGGCCGGCGCAAGGGCCAGGTAGAAACGCTTCATGGCCTGCGCATCCTGTTCGATGATCGCGTCGAGATCGGCTCGGAGATCGGACTCGTCCTGGCGCGATGAAGCGTGCATGCGGAGGCAGTATAGGACTGCAACGCCGTGCGGCAAGGGGCGTTCATCGGGACCTCATCAAAAAGAGGGACCCACGCAATACGAGCGCTGCGCATTGTTGTTCTCGAAGCGTTCCGCCACCTGCTGGTCGGGGTCGGCGGTGATGGTGAAGTTGCACTGCGCGTTCGAGCCGGCCGAGTAGCAGCCGGGTGGAATGGCCACCCGCTTGACCAGATTGGCGTGGGGTGCAAGGGGTGCCACCGCCACGTCTACCACGCGAACTTGCTGAGTCTTCGGGTTGGTGAACTGCACACGCACCTGGCTGGCCGGCGAGGCCACCCCGCCGCGGTTGAAGACCTCGAAGTACACGCGCCGGGCCGGGCCGCCCTGTCCGTCGTGCCCACCGCAGAACTCCACATGGGGGAAGCCGCGCGGCGAGCCGGCTTCTTCGGGCGTGCCGTAGTGGCGGTAGATGAAGAGATCGGGCTTGTCGTTCGAGGCGATTGCGGCCGGAACTGCGGGAAAGACGGGACTCTGTGCGGCGCTCTGCGCACGCGCGCCCTGGCTGGTGGCGGCTGCAATGCACAGCACCAGCAGCAGACGGCGGGCCTGCCAGGCGGTGGGTTGGATGGCGGTGGTGTTCATGGTGCGCTCCTGTTCGGGGGGTGAATGGGTTGTCGGGTTGCTGCCCTGACGCCCACTGAGTCGTGCGCTGGCGGCGACCGGTTCATTCTTTTTTCTTTGAACCGGATTGCTGGTCGGGGCGACTCAGGTGGCACCTCAACGCCGCCCCAAGGAGCCCGTCATGAAAACCCCGCTCATCACTTCCGCGCTGGTGCTTTCCGCCTTGCTGTTGCAAGGCTGCGCCTACCGCAGCCACGCCGAAAACGTGTACGCCGACACCGAAACCCAGCGCGCCCACAGCATCACGCTGGCCACGGTCACGGCCGTGCGGCTGGTCACCATCGAACGCGCGCCCACCGGCACCGGCGGCGCAGCGGGCGCCAACGTGGGCATGGCGCTGGGCAGCTTCGCTTCCAAGGGCCAGGGCAGTTTCGTGGGCTCGGTGCTGGCCAGCGTGGCGGGCGATCTGGCCGGGCAGGCCATCGAGAGCCGCGTGGCCCGGCTGCCGGGCCTGGAAATCAGCATGCGCCTGGACAACGGCCAACAGATCTCCCTGGTGCAGGCCGCCGACGAGCCTTTCAAAAAGGGCGATCGGGTGCGCGTGTTGAGCGCCGAAGGCAAGAGCCGCGTGTCGCGCTGAATCTTTTTTGAACCGCGACCGATCCCGCTCCGACTCAGTCAGGCCACCGGGCAAGGCGCCCGGAGGTTGCACCCCTCAACCCTCAGGAGATCACCATGAAAACCCGTTCCCGCCAGGCCTTTTCCACCCTTGTGCTGCTGGCCCTGCTGGGTGCTGGCAGCACCACCCTGCACGCCCAGGGCAGCGCACCCCGGCCACTTGCCCATTGCAACTGGGGTGACTTCGGCTGCAACAACCCGCCTCCGCTGGGTCGCACCGGTTCAAGCCCTGCGCTGCCCAAGCCCGTGCTGGCCGCCCCCGGCGGCGGCGCCCGCAAGGCCTGCGACCCCGTGCTGTCCTCGCCCGGCGAATGCTGGACGAACTGCAAGACCGAAGACGACATCACGATCTGCGACATCGTCAAGTCGGCGGCCCGGCCGAACGACTGAACCCACCCACCCGAGCACTCCAGGAGACTTCCATGAAACACTTCAAACCCGTTCCCGGCCTCGTGGCCGCTGGCGTGCTCGGCCTCTGCGCCCACGCCGCCCAGGCCGGCCTCTCATCACCCAACTACGAGAGCTTTGAATCGATCAAGGTCACCAGCGGCCAGACGGCTACGGTCAACGCCGCTTCGGCCATTCATGTGCGTTCCAACGGCAGCGAATACACGCAGGCCAGCGGCAGCCACGTCACCTACCTCATCGGCGGCTCGGTGAAGGTCAGCAAGAACAAGTGGCGCGTGTTCAATGTGCAGCTGGGCATCGGCGCACTGGCGGTGATGAACGACGGCACCCGTCTCGATCCCTTTGGCAACGGCCACTTCGAGAACTTCGGCAGTTTTTACAGCGCCGGGGTGAGCCAGTATCCGACGAAGCAGTATTCGATCAAGGACTACCCGCTGCAGGTGCCGCTGGGTACTTCGGGCCTGGGCCAGTTCGCGGTGCAGCGCTGCAACGCCCACAAGCTGGGTCTGCAGCAGCAGGGCGTGAGCAAGATCGCAATCTTCAACCAGTCGCGCCATATCACGATTCCCGTGGCGTTTCACTTTGCCGCGCAGGTGAACGACAAGGACAAGGAAGAGGAATACAACAACAAGGGGGCTCTCGGCCATGGTGCCGGCACCATCGGCGTGGACGAGCGCTACTGGCGCCAGGCCACCCTGTGGCAGAGCGTGAATGTGGTGTGCGAGAAGTCGCCCGATCTGCCGGTGGCTGCACCGAAGGACCCCACGCCCATTCCCACCGGCTCGAACGACATCGCCATCGCGCGCGGGGTGACGCAATCGTTCCTGAGCCTCACGGAGAAGAGCAAGCCCGCTGGCGCCTGCAGTGTGAAGCTCTCGGGTGTGATCACCACCAACCTCCCCAACACCACGGTGACCATTGCCTACCGCAACCACAAGGGCGTGGAAACGCCTTCGCGCACGCTCAAGACCGACCACTCCAGCACCGTGATGTTTGTCGACGACATCGATTTCAACAAGGGCAAGGGCGACGGACCCTCGCTGACCACGCCGGTGGCCACCCCCGCGCCCGGCAACCCGACCGGCAGCTTCGCGCCCAACGCTTCCACCGCGCAGTACAGCGGCTGGTACCAGATCGTGGGCAAGAACTTCAGCTTCCAGTCGAACAAGGCCGAATACAACTTCGACTGCCAGGCCAAGCCACCCGGCGGCATTCAGGCCGCGTCGCCCGTGTCGCCCGCCTTACTGGCGATGCCTGCGGCGAGGCTGGTCGCGCCTGCTGCGCCCCGTGCCCTGCCGCAGCGTGCCGTGCCGGCGCAAACTGTCCGGATGCCGACTGCGCGGGCCTCGGTGCCGTCTTCCGCCGCCCGTCGCGCCACTGACGCCAGGGAGTGACACCATGAAACACCAACTGATCATGATGGGCCTGACGCTTGCGCTCACCGCCTGTGGCGGTGGTGGCGACGAGATGGGCGAGGGCGCACCTCTGCAGGCGCAGGGACTCGACCTGGCCTATGTGGTCAACACCTTCGACCACACCATCTCCAGCTTCACCGCCAACGGCGCCACGGGTGCCTTGAGTGCCGTGGGCCCGGCGCTCCCCACGGGCAGCGGCCCTGCTGCGGTGGGCGTGCATCCGGCAGGCCGCTTCGTGTACGTCGCGAACTTCGGCGGTGACAGCGTGTCGGCGTACAGCGTGGCCATCAACGACGGCGCCCTCACCCCGGTCGGAGAATTTGCTGCTGGCGACGGGCCTCGCTCGGTGACAGTCTCTCGCGACGGCCGCTTCCTCTACGTGGCCAACGACCTGTCGGACGATGTCTCGACCTACGCCATCAATGCCGCAACCGGCGCGCTCAATGCCGTGGGCCTGGCGGTGGCCACCGGCACCAACCCGCGCTCGGTGGTGGTCGATCCGCAGACCCGCTTTGCCTGGGTGGCCAACCTGTTGTCGGACTCGGTGTCGGCCTACACCATCAATGCCCTGACAGGCGCGCTGAGTCCGATCGGCGTGCCGGTGGCGGCGGGGGACGGCCCCACCGCGCTCGGCATCGATCCCACGGGGCGTTTCGCCTACGTGGTCAACACCAACGACGACACCGTGGTGAGCTACGCCATCGACGCCGTGACAGGTGCGCTCTCGCCACTGGGAGCGCCCGTGGCCACGGGCGATGCGCCGGCCGCCGTGCGCGTGCATCCCGGGGGGCATTGGCTGTACGTGGCGAACCGGTTGTCCGACGATGTCTCCGTCTACGCCATCGATCCAGTCAGCGGCCAGTTGAGCGCAGTGGGTGTGCCGGTGACGGCCGGTGACGGGCCGCAGTCGATGGGTGTCAGCCCCGATGGCCGGTTTGCGTACGTGGCGAATGCGACGTCCGACGACGTGTCCAGCTACGCGATTGATGCGGGTTCCGGCGCCTTGATTGCGGTCGGGCCGCCGGTACCTGCCGGGGACGGACCGGTGGGCATCGACGCCACCAACACCAGCCTGCTGCTGCAGTGAGGCCCCGGCTTCAGATCGCCCGCTGAATCAGCCAGCCCTGGAAAAGGTAAGGCTGGCGCGGGCCC
>CAZLSU010000089.1:0-5153 GCA_964562225.1 uncultured Sphingobium sp. | reverse complement strand
TCCAGCAGCACGGCGACATAGCGGATCTGTGGTGTGGAGGTCACCTGGCCCTGCAGGCGCTCCAGCTGCGCCTTCATCTGCTCGTACAGGCTCACGGTGGCCGCGCCGCCCAGCAGCAGCGCCAGCACGAGCAACACGCTGACGGAGAGCCAGAATTTCGAAGTGCGGGGGCGCGGCGGGACAGGCGTGTTCATGGACGAAGACTAGGTGGGGTAGGTGCCGGGCAACAGGATGCTTTTGTCCACTTTCTCGATGTTGGTGTGGCCGCAGAAGGCCATCGTCAGATCGAGTTCGCGGTGAATGATCTCCAGGCATTTGGCCACACCGGCTTCACCCATGGCGCCCAGGCCGTACAAAAATGGCCGACCGATGTAGACGCCGCGCGCACCCAGGGCGCGTGCCTTGAGCACGTCCTGACCGCTGCGCACGCCGCCGTCCATGTGGATCTCGATCTGGCCGCCCACCGCGTCCACGATGGCCGGCAGCGCCTCGATGCTGCTTTGCGCCCCGTCGAGCTGTCGCCCGCCGTGGTTGCTCACGATCAGTGCGTCGGCACCGGAGGCCACTGCGAGTTTTGCGTCTTCCACGTCCTGGATGCCCTTGAGGATGAGCTTGCCGCCCCAACGCTGCTTGATCCATTCCACGTCGCCCCAGTTGAGTGCGGGGTCGAATTGCTTGGCGGTCCATTCGCCCAGGCTGCTCATATCGGCCACACCACTCACGTGGCCGACGATGTTGCCGAACTGGCGGCGCTTGGTGCCGAGCATGCCCAGCGCCCAGCGCGGCTTGCTGGCGATGTTGATCATGTTGGCAATGGTGAGCTTGGGCGGCGCCGAGAGGCCGTTCTTCAGGTCCTTGTGGCGCTGGCCAAGAATCTGCAGGTCCAGCGTGACCACCAGCGCCGAACAACGCGCGGCCTTGGCGCGGTCGATCAAGCGCTCGATGAAGGAGCGGTCCTTCATCACGTAAAGCTGGAACCAGAACCCGTCGCCAGCGTGGTGCGCCACGTCTTCGATCGAGCAGATGCTCATGGTCGACAGCGTGAACGGCACGCCCATGGCTTTGGCGGCGCGTGCGGCGAGAATTTCGCCGTCGGCGTGCTGCATGCCGGTGAGACCGGTGGGTGCGATCGCCACCGGCATCGCCACCGACTGGCCGACCATGGTGCTGCGGGTGCTGCGGTTCTCCATGTTCACCGCCACCCGCTGGCGCAGCTTGATCTTCTGGAAATCGTCCGCGTTCGCGCGGTAGGTGCTCTCGGTCCACGAGCCGGAATCGGCGTAGTCGTAGAACATGCGCGGCACACGCTGCTGGGCGAGCACGCGAAGGTCTTCCACGGTGGTGATGACGGTCATGTGGCTTGTCTCCAATGGGTTATTGGCCTGCATGTTAGCCGCGAGCCCGGGCCATGGCCCGTGAAAGCGCGACCCGGGTTTGTGAATTTTCTTGAGCGCGGCGTCAATCCGGCAGGGGAAGACACAGGGCACGTTCGGCCGGGTCCAGCGGCTCAAGCCAGCCCAGTTGCTGTTCAAGCACCGCCAGCGTGGCCTCCGAAGCGTCGTTTCCCTGTGCCTGACGCTGCCGGATGCGATCGCGCAGCACCTCCAGCGGTGCCTCTGGCGCAAGCAGATGAAACGGGCAACCCAGCTCTTGAGCCAGCACCGCAAACACGTCGCGTTCGTGGCGGCGCAGGAAAGCCGCGTCCACCAGCACCGTCCAGCCGTCCTGCAACAGTGCGCGTGCGCGCAGCAACAGCTGGCCGTAGGTGTCCTGGTGGGCCTGCGGGCTGTACAGCCCGGTGTTCAGACCTGAGCCGCTGACCGCCTGCGCGTCGAGTCCGTGCAGGCGCTTGCGCTCCACGTCCGAGCGCAGGCGGATCACCCGCCCGCTGCCTTCTTCCTGCAGCCAGCGGCGGGAGGCGTGCGACTTGCCGCTGCCCGACAGACCGTGGGTGATGAGCAGGCGCGGCGAGGCGGGGTGCGCCAGGCGGTGGGCCAGTGCCATGTAGTGGCGCGCCTCGGCCAGGGCGGCATGGCGGTGGGCGCCGGGCTGCGTGCTGCGAATGGCGGCCACCTTGGCGCGGACCAGGGCGCGGTACACCGCGAAAAAGGGCAGCACGAAGGGGGCCGTGGTGTCCCCGCTGGCGTCCAGCCAGTCGCTGAGGAAACCATTGGCTAGACCTGGCCTGCCGTGGTCCTGCAGGTCCATCCAGGTAAAGGCGATGTCGCTGGCCACGTCGATCCAGCGCAGCGCGTCGTTGAACTCAATGCCGTCGAAGGGCACCACCTCATCGCCGATCAGCACCAGGTTGGCCAGGTGCAGGTCGCCATGCCCCTCGCCCACGCGGCCCTGGGCCTGCCGCTGCGCGAGTGCCGGGGCCAGCGCCGCAAAGCGCATCGCCGTCCAGCTTGCCAGGGCGTCCAGGCGGGCGCGGCCCTCGGGCGGGTGGGCCGTGGCCTGCAGGCTGCTCAGGTTGTCCTGCGCAAACGCCAGCACCGATTCGGGGCTTCCCCAAGGGCCGTCGGCGTGCATGCACGCGCTGCGGGCCTGGAATTCGGCCAGTCGGTGCGCCAGCGACGTCAGGTGCGCGGGCTCCAGCGCCCCGCGCTCGCACAGGTGGTCGAGCCGGTGGGCCTGGTCAAAGCGTCGCATGTGCACGGCGTATTCCAGCGCGTGTTCGTCGTCCTCACCGGGGCGGCCCCAGACCGGTTCGGTGGGCGTGCCGATGATGGGCAGCACGTCGAGATAGAGGCGGGTGGCCGGATCGCTGGTCTCGAAGCGGCGGTTCAGCCGCAGCTCGGCCTGGCAGGCCAAGCGGCGCTGCTCCAGCGTGCCGAAATCCATAAAGGGCAACCGAACCGGTTTCTTGATCTTGTAAGCGTGTTCTCCGGCCAGCAGCACCCAGGCGCCATGCGTCTCCATGAGCTGCACTTCGTCTGCCTCATGCGGGTATCGCGCCGGGTTCTGCAACGCCTGCAGCAGGGCGGGGAGGTCTGCCCGGCGTTGTTCCATCAGGGCCTAACCGCTGCAGCTCACGCTGCCGCAGCCGGACATGCTGGCGGGCCGAACCGGTGAGTCTTCGGGCAATGTTTCAGTGCGGGTGTCATAGCCCAGACTTTGCAGGTGCAGGGCCAGGCCGGCGTCCATGGTGGCGGCGTGCTGCGGGAACCACTCGGCTAGCGCAACGGCCAGCCGGCCGATCAGGGTGTTGTCACCCTGGTCGGTGTGCGTCCGGACCGCCTGCAGGGTCTCCAGAATGCTGGCGTGCTGCAGCGCGTGGCAGTTCTCGGGCGCGAAGCCCGTGGCCAGCATCCAGCGTTCTTCCTGCGCGAAGTGTTCCACCGTGTGGTCGATGACGCGCAGATACAGGGGCATCTGGGCTTCGGGTGGCAAGGCCATCAGCTGGTTGAGGAGTTCGACGAACGTTTCGTGGGTTGCGTCCATTCGGGCGTCGCCCGTGGTGAGTTCGGGGCCCCAGGCGAGGCTGTGCAGTGCGGTTTGTTCCATGGGGTGCCACTCTACGGCCAGCGTGGCGGGCGCGCCTTGACGCGCATCAAATCGTTTGTCGTGTCGCAACCCGGCCTGCGCCCGAGGCGCCGCCCGCTCACTGCGCGGTGATGCCCTGTTCGCGGATCACCTTGCCCCACTCGGCCGACTCCCTCACGATGTCGGCGGCCAGCGGAGCGGATGGCATGTAAGCGGGTACGGCACCCTGCTGCGCCGAAACCTGTGCAATGTCCGGTGCCTCCATCACCACGCGCAGGGTCTCGCTGAGTTTCTCCACAATGGCTGCCGGCGTGCCCGCAGGTGCCAGCACATACAGACGCGGTACCGCAGAAAAGCCGGGCAGCGCGTCGGACAGCGGTGCAATGTCTTCGCCGCCCGCCAGCTTCACCGGGTTCATCACGGCCAGTGCGCGCAGCTTCCCGGCACGCGCCTGCGCAATGGCCGACGTAGCGCTCACCACCCCGATCGGCACCTGACCGCTCATCACGTCGGGGACGATCTGGGCCGCACCCCGGTAGGGAATGTGGACGACGAAGCTGCGCGTCTTGCCCTTGAGCATCTCGAAACCCAGGTGGTGCACGGTGCCCACGCCAGACGTGGCGTACGAATACCGACCCGGGTTGTCCTTGAGAAGCTTCATGAATTCGGCCGGCGTCTTCGCCGGCAAATCGTTGTTCACCACGATCACCAGCGGCAGCGTGAACACGCTGGCCACCGGCGTGAAGGCCTTGATGGGGTCAAAGCTCATGCGCGGCTGCAGGTATTGGGCGATCAGCAGAGAGCTGTCGCCCAGCATCAGCGTGTAGCCATCGGGCGCGGCGCGCGCCACGGCGTCACCCGCAATCAGGCCGGCCGCACCGGCGCGGTTGTCCACAATCACCTGCTGGCCCAACACGGCCGACATGCGCGGCGCAATCAGCCGCGCCATGGCGTCGACGCCACCGCCGGCCGAGTAGCCGACCACGAGTCGTATGGTCTTGTTGGGATAGGCTTGTGCCCATGCGCCGGTGGCGGTGGTGGCAGCGGCGGCGAGCGCGAGGATCAGGGCGCTGCGGCGGCCCATCGAAAGGCTGTGGGTGTGGCGGGGCATGTCTGTCTCCGGTTATGGTTCTGGGTGAGGTATCAGGCCTTGCCTGCGCCGCGAGATCCGGGGCGTCGGGCGAGTTCGGCGAGGCGATCGGGGTTGGGCTTGAAACCCAGGCCGGGCGTCTCTGGCAGGCGAAGCACGCCACGCTCGGGTTTGGGCAGATCGTCGAACACCAGTTCACAACACTGCACGGCGACCGAGTGGTATTCCACCAGCGAACCATTGGCGAGGCCCGCGTGCAGGTGCATGTTGTGGTGCGGCCAGGCACCGCCGTTGGCAAAGCGCGTGTTGAAGGCAGCGGCCATGCCGGCGATGCGGCCGCACTGCGTGAAGCCACCGCTGATGCAGGCGTTGGGTTGCACCACGTCCACGGCCTGTGCGACGAGCATGTCGCGAAAGCGCGAGGCCAGGCCTTCGTTCTGGCCGGCCGCGAGCGGAATCGATGTCTTGCCGCGCAGCCGGGCCAGGTTGGGAATGTCGTTCTGCGTCACCGGTTCCTCGAAGAAGCTGATGTCGTAGGGCTCCACCTTCTTCGCCAGCGAGAGCGCGTGGAAGTAGT
>CAZLSU010000088.1:0-12761 GCA_964562225.1 uncultured Sphingobium sp. | reverse complement strand
ATCAATGAATCACGAATAACCTAAATCCGCCAGAGTTTTTGCGGGTGTCCAGCTCCTTCAGCCAGGCTTGCAAGGCGGTGCGGGCGTGCCTGGTGAGGGGCGTCCGGCGTTCTTTGCGGCCTTTGCCGAGGCACAGGACATGCGCACCGGCGCCCAGTGTGACGGCGTCGCGGTCGAGACTGGTCAGTTCTGAAAGGCGCAGGCCCGTCTGCACGGCGAGCAGCAGGAGCGTGTAATCGCGGCGACCGAGCCAAGTCAGCCTATCGGGCGCGGCGAGGATGGCTTCGATCTCGGGGCGCGATAGGAAATGCACTTCGCGCTTCTCATGGAGCTTGCCAGGTATGGCGAGAATGCGCTGTATCTGTGCGCTGTAGGCCGGCTCCTCGAATGCGATGAAGCGGAAGAATGCCCGGATCGCGGTCAATCTGAGGTTGCGCGTAGCGACCCCGATTATGCGGCTTGCCTCGAGGCCGTTCCTTTTCCCGGAAAAAGTCCGCCGAATCCTGCTCCTTGACGCCGAACTGGCCTTTGTCGCCAACCGAAGCGATGTGTGATGTGACATATCGGACTCGAACAAATTTCCCCGGAAACTCCGCCTCCAGCTTCATGAATGAGGCAGCACAATCCGCGATGACATTCCCGGTGCCAAGGAGCAGACGCCGTACGCCGAAGGGTTTAGGCTTGCTGGAAGATTTATATTGATGTCCGATAACCTTGCCTGCGATGCCGATCACGAGATCGTCAAACATTCCAGCTTGGTCATCGGCCAGCGCGATGAACGACAGTGTGCCGTCCACTAAGGCTTGGTACGCAAGAACGGCGGAAGCACGATCTTGGTATCTCAGCCCAAACCTCGCCGTTCGCTCCCCTGATCCTGGTGACCTTTTTACCATTTAGGCAATCTAGATGCACTTTTGTGGGATTTATAGTCGGGTTACGGTCCCATTGCTCGCGGCTCTCGAAAAAGGTGCCGCGGCGGCGGCGCATAAGCAGTGTGCAAGCTTTGTCGATATTGAACGCCGCCGAGGATTGTCGCTCTTTTCCCCGCATCATTAGAAGCAAAGCCTGACCACCTTTGGACGGTCAACGAATGTCGGCGTCGAAGATAGCTCCAGCGCTGACTGAACGACTGACTTGAGGCGCGTTCTGGCCGCTCCACACGGCTTTGACAAAGCGGCTGGTATTAACGCTCCTTCCCCGAATGGTCGCATCCAAGTCTAGAAACTGTCGAACTGATCGAGCGGGGGTGCTGGCGTATCGTAGAAAAGGTTCGACAAGAATCGGCTATAATGGCATAGAAGTTATACGGACTGAATCATGTATTCAGGCATACGGGGAACGCCGTGTGGGACCGGATTTCGCAGACAAGTATTTGAAAAAATATATCAAATACATAGGGTTAGTTTCTTAAAACCACCCTGTCCGCCGTATTGGCGCAATCGTCTGCGTTTCGAATTACGAAACTACGCAATATAGGGATTTCTCGCCAAAGCCATTTCTGTTGGCACTGGGATGTTGGTCTTCTCCTGCCGGCTGCCATTATGCACTCCGCGCATTACCACCTCCTTGCGTTCGCTATCGTAAGTAAGGCTGAAGCGCGTGATGAAATTGTCACCCCACAGATTTTTGTACCTTACGAGACCAATCAGCCAAACGATTGATTGGCCATTCATTATTGCTAGACTAATTTGGGGGTCGTATTCCTCAATTTTGTAACGCTGTATGTGAAATTCTCCACTTGGAGGGATTATAAATCCGTCCGGGAATAACTTTATTAGGCCATTTCCCGCCGCAGGCTCAAAATCATTATTAGAATTATGGTTACTACATAGTTCTATCTGTGTCAGTTTAGCTGGAAAGTTACCGTAATTTACCAAGGTGATCTGCCAAAGATCACCGCTTCCTTTCTCACTGTCATGAGCAGGTGAAAACGTCGACCCCATCAAGTTTACTGCGAGATATGGCATTTCGCTATTAATCAAGGCTTTTTTAGCTGAGTCACCAGCAACCTTAGCAAAATAGGCTGCCGCGCACGCAGCCCCTAACGTAAGAAAGCCTACGGCAAGGCCTCCTACTCCAAGCCAAAATGTTTCCCCAGTCCAGTAAGCAGCCTCCTTAGCGGCATCAGCAGCCTTCCATTGAGCACAAAGATCGCTGCTGCGCCGCTCCTCTCCCCTTTTACAGCCTCCATCGAGCAAGGTATCGTCGTTCCTCAGGGAATCCGCCTTGACTGGTTTATGCAGTTCAATTTGCTGGTTCTCAGATCGCTCGACAATATCATTTATTCCCTTTTGAGCCGGGGCAGCGGCGCATATCATTAGCCCGAATACTGCAAGAACCGTACCGTCCCGAATTTTCCTCATGAAACTCGCCAACATCGTGTCAAACTTTCTAAGCGAGCTACCGTACCACCTCCATAATGCTGAAATTGGCCGGAGCGAACTTCCTTCTGTCCTACACGCGCAATCTGCCATATTCATCCCCGCATCGCCCCACGGCTCTTTGATAGCGTAAATCTGCCGCTCAAGCGCCGCCACAATAGTATCAAACCAACGCACGATTATTTCAAACCTGCGGGAAATATGGGAAGTTAAGCGCCAAACCCGCGTGACCCTTCCCGCCGCCAGCACCGACTCACCGAGCCAAATTCCGCCCAACATTGACTTCCCGCCCCCCTTCCCCCATATACGGTCCTGCTAAACGTCGTCTGCGACGGAACTTGATGCCAGCAGGCGGATCCTTCCTCTCTCACGCTACCAGCTCCGCCGGTGCTTTTGCCGGCGGGTCTTACTGTTTTCGTGAAAGGAAACATCCCATGCCAATCGGCACCGTAAAATTCTTCAATGCCGACAAGGGCTATGGCTTCATCGCCCCCGAAGACGGCGGCGCGGACAGCTTCGTCCACATCAGCGCAGTCGAGCGCGCCGGCATGGCGACGCTTCAGAAGGACCAGCGCCTGTCCTACGAGATCGAAACCGATCGTCGTGGCAAGGCGTCTGCCGTCAACCTCGAAGCCGCCTGAGCGGATTGAGGCGCACCGGATCGTCCTCGCGATGATCTGAGCGCCTCTTGAGGGTCGGCCGCGCCAGCGATGGCGCGGCCCGCCTTGCCTTATTGCCTCCCCGACCGAGCAGGAACCAGCCATGTCCGCGACCAGCGACTTCTATCTTGCCCGTGCCGAACAGAGCGCGACGGATGCGGCAGCGACCAATCTCGTCAATGTGCGCGAACGCTGCCTGCGGGCCGAGGAAGCCTGGCGCCAGATGGCCGAACGGCTGATCCGCGGCGAAGAGGATCGCACCCGCGCCGCTGCCGTCAAGGCGATGCAGATGGACAGCCACGCATGAACAAGCCCTTCGCCAAGCGTTTCAACGGTCCCCGCCTGACCCCCGAAGAAGCCGCGCGTCAGGGCCAGGCATCCACGCTTGCCTTTCGCGTACTGGGCAAGGACGCAGCCATCCTGTTCCTCAACAGCCATGACGACGCGCTGAATGGCCGCCCGATCGACCTGGCCGTCAGCAGCGCCGAAGGTCTCGCCGCCGTCGAGCAGGCGCTGAACGAGCGGGCCGCGACCTAATTCACGCGTAGGCCATCACGGCCTCGCCCAGGCTTTCGTAAAAGTCGCAGATTTCCGCCAGATCCCGCGCACTGACGGTCAGCCGCTCGCCCATCGCGACCCGCCGCAGTACCGGTTCGCGCGCCTCGCTCCACCACCCCGCCGTCATCGCGCCGCCGCCGGTCTCATCGGCGCGGCGCACCACGCCATTGCAGTAGAACAGGCACGCCCGCGACCGCCCGATGGCCCGCAACCGCGCATGATCGGGATCGTCCAGCCCCAGCCCCTCGCGAAACCGGCTCAGGCGGTTTGCGGTATTGGCCTCGTCCCGCGCGATCGGCAGCGCCAGCGCCAGCGCGACCTCGCCGATCAACAGGTTCAGGAAACGGTCCAGTTCGCGCAGACCATTGCCGATCACCTTGGGCGGCAGCGGCCCGAATGCACGATAGTCGTCATGGGACAGTCCGCCGCCCAGCAGTCTTGCCCCCCGCACCAGCGTCTGGTGCGCGCGCGTCAGGCCATGCGGATCGCTCAGCCCAGCCCCGGCGCGAAGCTCTGCAACCCGGTCTCGATGCAGCCATACCAGCCCAGCCCCTGATAGGTTTCGTACCCCGGTGTCAGCGCATAGGTGACTAGCTTCTTGTCCCGGCGATAATAGCCCCGCTCGGGATGGGCGATGTCGATCGGGTAACGCTCGGTCAGCAGGCCGTTGCCGTCTGACGAAGCGATCACCTGATAATTGGCATTGAGCAGCATGACGCGGCAATCGCGCCGCTCTTCCTCTGTCAGCGCGACGTTGCGGACCACGGCCTGCGCCTGCGGTTCCCAGTCGAAAAAGATGCCGAGCGCCCCGATCGGCGTGCCATGCGCTTCGCCACCGCTACGAATCGCGGTGGAGTAGGCGGCGACCAGCGCATTCTCCAATATCGGTTCGCGGGCGATATCGCACACCGCGAAATCGTCGCCCGACCCGGTCTGCATCGCCTTGCGGAACCAGGCGGTACGCGACACGTCCTGGCCGATGACGCCGCGATAGCGCCCGCCGCGCCCCTGCGCGACGACCCTGCCATTGGCATCGGCCACCCACAGGTCGAGATAGACGGTATAGGACCGCAAGATCGTCGCAAGGCGGCGATTGGCCTGTTCCAGCACCGCATGGGCGCCGTCGTCCGCAGTCGCCGCGTCGACCACCGCACTGTCGGTCGCCCACCATCGCACGTCGCAGGACCGTTCAAACAGGTTGCGATCAATGATCTCGACGACATTGCGCGACAGATCGGCATAACGCGCGCCCCGGAAATCGAGCATCATACGCTCGCCAGCAGTCTCGATCTGAGAGATATTGGATGCGATCACACCGCGCAATTCGGTCGCCAGTTGCGCGACCTCCGTGGCGAAATCGGACATTTCCTGGGCGACCACGGCAAAAGCCCTGCCCTGCCCCCCGGCCCGTGCCGCCTCGATCCGGGCGTTGAGCGACAGCGTCTTGGTGCGTCGCGTCAGCGCGTCGATAACGTCGATCTTTTCCTCGGTCGCCCGATGAACTTCAAAGGCCAGTTTCAGGATATCGTCTTGCACAGGCGCTCATTCCGTAACGGCGCGGGATTTCGCACCTGCGAGATGGATAAGCGATCATGGTTAACGCGCCAATAAAAACATCACGGAATTTGTAACATTTGGGTGGTTAGTGGCGGTTTGGGCGCAACGCGGCCTATTGCTGCGCTGCGCCCATGATCAGACCTTGATCGACGAGGCGCCGTAAATCTCATCAATCGCGCCGCCGAGCGAGGCATTGAATTCATCCTCGCTCATCTGATGACGCAGATCCTCCAGCAGCGCGCGGCTGAAGCTGGCGATGATGCCCCGATTCTGGGCAAGCTGCGCGCAGGCTTCGGTGCGAGCAAAACCGCCGGACAGCGCAACGACGCGCAGCACGCGGGGATGGTCCACCAGTGGATCGAATAGGCCGGCCTTGGCGGGCAGCGACAGCTTGAGCATCACCTTCTCATCGCCCGGCATGGTATCCAGGGCCTTGATCAGTTCGTCCAGCAGGATCGCGTCGGCTTCGGCCCGCTCGGGGCTTTTGATGTTCACTTCTGGCTCGATGATCGGCATCAGCCCGTGGGCCAGGACGATCTGGCCGATCTCGAATTGCTGCTTGACCACAGCCGCGATGCCGTCCGCATTGGCCAGGTTGATGACGGATCGTTCCTTGGTACCAAACACGCCCAGCTTCTTGGCGCGGGTGAGCAGAACACCGACATCGGGGTTGGGCTTCATGAGCTGAACGCCGTCCGCTTCGTCTTCCAGGCCCTTGTCGATCTTGATGAAGGGCGCAACCCCGCGTGCGATCAGGGCTTCGGGCACAGTCTTGCCCCCCGCCTGACCATCCATCGTCCGCTCGAACAGGATCGCGCCCAATATCTTTTCGCCGGTGAAGCAGGGTGCCGTGATGATCCGGCTGCGCATGTCGTGGATGATGCCGAACATCTCCTCTTCACTGGTCCAGGCGTCCTCCTCGACGCCATAGCCTTTGAGCGCCTTGGGGGTCGATCCGCCGCTCTGGTCGAGCGCGGCGATAAAGCCATTGCCCTTGGCGATCTTGTCGGCGGTTTCCTGATCCAGCATCTGCACTTGCCCTCTGTTTGACGTACCTTTTGCCGCTAAGCGAAAGGATTTGATTTCCGGTCGCGGCCGTCCCTGACGCGGATAACCGATGGCCCGTGCCGGGCTGTAACCGCTGTCATGCCGCATCGCAATAACCAAGACGAGCCAGATAAGTTGTTCGCCTGCCTTGTTTGTTTCTATCAGAGACACATCCAGGATAGCGGGTCGGAGGGCTGATGATGACGCGTCAGAAATCTTGGTTGGTGGCGATATCGCTGCTGCGCTACGCGAAATCGGGCGCTTTCGACCTTGATGATCTGAACATCCTTCCGGTGCCATTGCTGAACGAAACGGCACCGGCGGGCTGACGCTTACCCCATCAACGCCTTCACGCCAGGCAAGTCCTTGCCTTCCATCCATTCCAGGAATGCGCCGCCTGCGGTAGACACGAACGTAAAATCGTCCGCCACCCCGGCATGGTTGAGCGCGGCGACGGTATCCCCGCCGCCCGCGACCGACACCAGGCTGCCATCCTTGGTCAGCGCCGCAGCCGTCCGCGCCAGCGCCACGGTCGCCGTATCGAACGGGGCGATCTCGAACGCGCCCATAGGGCCGTTCCATACCAGCGTCCGGCAATTTTTCAGGACATCGCCCAGCGCCTCGATCGCGTGGGGACCGACGTCCAGGATCATTTCGTCTTCGGCAACCTCATGGACGTTGCAGGTGCGCAAGCTGACCGGGTTGGCGGCGAATTCCTTGGCGACGACCACGTCATAGGGCAGATGGATCGTGCAACCGGCGCGGTCGGCGCTGTCCAGAATGGCGTCCGCAGTGTCGGCCAATTCCTTCTCGCACAACGATTTGCCGACATCCACGCCGCGCGCATGCAGGAAGGTGTTGGCCATGCCGCCGCCGATGATCAGATGATCGACCTTCGTGACCAGATGGTTGAGCACGTCCAGCTTGGTCGAAACCTTCGCGCCGCCCACGACCGCCGCGACGGGGGATTGCGGCTTGCCGAGCGCGGCTTCGAGCGCATCGAGTTCACGCTCCATCGCGCGACCGGCAAAGGCGGGCAGCTTGTGCGCCAGTCCTTCGGTCGAGGCATGGGCGCGGTGCGCGGCGGAAAAAGCGTCATTGACATAAAGGTCGCCGATCGCCGCGATGGCGTCCACCAGCGCGGGATCATTTTTTTCCTCACCCGCGTGAAAGCGCGTGTTTTCCAGGATCGCAATGTCGCCGGGGCGCATCACCGCAATGCCGTCCATGGCCGCGTCGCCCTGGCAGTCGGGAATATATTGCACTTCGCGGCCCAGCACGGCTGACAGCGGGCGGGTAATCATTGAAAGCGAATATTCGGGGTTCTTCTGTCCCTTGGGGCGACCGAAATGCGCCAGGATCAGAACCTTTGCGCCGCGATCCGCCAGTTCCAGGATCGTGGGCATGGCCGACCGCAGCCGCGTGTCGTCGCTGACCGATCCATCCTGCATCGGCACGTTCAAATCCTCGCGCACCAGCACGGCCTTGCCCGTGACGTCGCCCATGTCGTCGAGTGTCTTGAACGGCTTGGTCATGTCTATCCCCTGAACACCCAGCCCCGTTCGGGCTGAGCCTGTCAAAGTCCTGCACTTCTTTCCAGGAAGCACAGCCCTTCGACAAGCTCAGGGCGAACGGAGACTATTTAATCCGCTCGCTTACAGAAACTTCGCCACCACGCCGCTGGTGTCGATCATGCGGTTGGAAAAGCCCCATTCATTATCATACCAGCTCAGCACGCGGACCAGCTTGCCGTCGACTACGGCGGTCTCCAGGCTGTCCACCGTGGAACTGCGCGGATCGCCATTATAGTCGATGGAAACGAGCGGCTCGTCCGAATAGCCCAATATGCCCTTGAGCGGGCCGGCTTCGGCGGCCGCCTTCAGCAGGCCGTTGACCTCATCGACCGTGGTGGCGCGGGTCGGAATGAATTTCAGGTCGACCACCGAGACATTGGGCGTGGGCACGCGGATCGACGATCCGTCCAGCTTGCCCTTCAGTTCCGGCAGAACCTCACCCACCGCGCGGGCAGCGCCGGTGGATGTCGGGATCTGCGACAGCGCGGCGGCACGGGCGCGGCGCATATCCTTATGGATCTGGTCCAGCGTGTTCTGGTCGTTGGTGTAGCTGTGGATCGTCGTCATGAACCCGCTTTCGATGCCGATCGCATCGTGCAGAACCTTGGCGAGAGGGGCCAGGCAGTTGGTAGTGCAACTGGCGTTCGAGATGACAACGTCATCAGCGGTCAGCGTATCATGGTTGACGCCGAACACGACGGTTTTGTCTACGCCGCTGGCGGGCGCAGAGATGATCACGCGCTTGGCACCCGCGGTCAGGTGGGCGCTCGCCTTGGCCTTGTCGGCGAAGATGCCGGTGCATTCCAGGGCGATCTGAACCCCCTGCGCGGCGTGGGGCAGCTTGGCGGGGTCGCGCTCGGCGGTAACGGCGATGCGCTTGCCGTCGATGACCAGGAAGTCGCCATCGACGCTCACTTCGCCCTTCCAGTTGCCATGGACCGAATCGCGTTTGAACAGCAGCGCATTGGACTGGGCATCGCCCAGATCGTTGATGCTGACCAGTTCGAGATCATGGTCGGTACGCGACAGGATCGCGCGGGCCACCAGACGGCCGATGCGACCGAAACCGTTAATTGCTACCTTCGTTGCCACTGCACTAGCCTCCTGAGGTTCAGTTGAATTTTGCCGCGATTTGCGGCGCGATCTTGGCGGCGGTCAGGCCGAAATGGTCGTAAAGATCGTCGATCGGCGCCGAGGCACCGAAGGTGTCGATACCAAAGCGCAAGCCTTCCAGCCCGGTATAGCGTTCCCAGCCGAATGTCGTGCCCGCCTCGATGGAGGCGCGCAAGATGCCTTCGGGAAGGATGTCGGCCTTATAGGCGGCGTCCTGCGCATCGAAATGCGCCCAGCTTGGCATGGAGATGACGTCCGCACCGATGCCCTGTGTCTCCAGCGCGTCAGCCGTGGCGACCGCGATCTCCACTTCGGAGCCGGTGGCGAGCAGCACGACCTTGCGCTCCGCCGTGGCTGCGCGCAGGCGATACGCGCCCCTGGCCGACAGATTTTCGCTCTTCTCCGTCCGCAATTGCGGCAAATTCTGGCGGGTCAGCGCCAGAACCGACGGCCCGGTTGCGTCCTTGAGCGCCAATTCCCAGCATTCCGCCGTCTCGACAATGTCCGCCGGGCGGTAAAGGTCCAGATTGGGGATCATCCGCAGCGACATGACATGCTCGACCGGCTGGTGGGTCGGGCCGTCCTCGCCCAGGCCAATCGAATCATGCGTCAGCACATGGATGACGCGCTGCTGCTGAAGTGCCGCCAGACGGATGCCGCCGCGCATATAGTCGGAAAAGACCAGGAAGGTGCCGCCATAGGGGATCACGCCGCCATGCAGCGCCATGCCGTTCATCGCGCAGGCCATGCCGAATTCACGGATGCCATAATAAACGTAGCGGCCGCTATAATCATCCTTCGTCAGCGGCGCGGTCGATTTGGTCTTGGTGTTGTTGGACCCGGTGAGGTCCGCCGATCCGCCCAGCGTTTCGGGCAGCAGGTCGTTGATCGCCCCCAGCGCCAGTTCGCTCGCGCGGCGGGTCGCGACCTTCTGCGGATTGGCGATCAGCGTGTCGATATAGGCGGAGAGCGAGAAATCGGCGGGCAAATCGCCTGCCATGCGGCGCTCGAACTCGCCTTGATCTGCGTGCGTGGAAAGGCGCGCTTCCCAAGCGGCGCGAACATCCTTGCCTTTCGCGCCTATCGCCTTCCATGCAGCAGCGACATCTTCAGGGATCAGGAACGGCTCTGCGGTCCAGCCCAGAAATTCGCGCGCGGCGGCGACTTCGGCATCACCCAGCGCGGAGCCATGCACGCCGGAGGTTCCCCCCTTGTTCGGCGCGCCATAACCGATCTTGGTGGCGCAGGCGACGAGCGAGGGCCGAGGGTCCGCAATGGCTTCGTCGATCGCGCGGCGCAGATCGACCGGGTTCTGCCCGTCGCACGACACGACATGCCAGCCGGTGGCGATATAACGCGCCCGCACATCCTCGCTGCTCGACAATTCGACCGCGCCGTCGATGGTGATCTTATTATCGTCCCACAGCACGATCAGGCGACCCAGGTTCAAATGCCCGGCCAGGCCGATCGCCTCATGGTTGACGCCTTCCATCAGGCACCCGTCGCCCGCGATCACCCAGGTGCGGTGATCGACGATATCGTCGCCATATTGCGCGTTCAGGTGCCGCTCGGCGATCGCCATGCCCACGGCGGTGGCCAGGCCCGAACCCAGCGGACCCGTGGTCGCCTCGACCCCTGCCAGCTCGAAATTCTCAGGGTGCCCAGCGCACGGACTGTGCAGCTTGCGGAAATTGGCAATGTCCCCGATCGTCGGACGCGCATAGCCGGTCAGGTGCAGCAAACTATAGATCAGCATCGACCCATGACCCGCCGACAGGACGAAACGGTCGCGGTCGGCCCATTTGGGCTGCGATGGATCGAATTTCAGATAATCGCTGAACAACACCGTGGCGACATCGGCCATGCCCATCGGCATGCCGGGATGGCCGCTATTTGCCGCCTGCACCGCGTCCATGGAAAGCGCGCGAATGGCATTGGCGAGCAGCGTGTCTGAAACGGTCATTGCGCCGATAGTCTCCTGGTCCCGATCGCGCAGGCGCGCGACGGACGAATCGTAGTCGCGCCCCCTTTGTCGCCAGATGGGTGAGGCGTCAACCGCAGCGTCCCCTCGAACCGTCTCATACCATTCACAGATCGCTGTCACAGGCGCGATATTTTGTCTATGCACGGGCGCATGGCAAGCGAACGGATGATCTTGGCGATCGGCGCCCTGGAACGGGCGATCGACAATCTGGAGCAGCAGGTCGCGGCACAGCCCCGGTCCTTGCCGGAACCCGGCCTGTCTGCGTCCAGCGCCAGCCAGGCCCGCGCCGCGCTCAAATCGCTCGACCAGTTGATCACCGAACTCAAGGCGCGCACCGATGGCTGAAACGACGCTGCACATCGCCGGTCGCGACTATGTCGTGCGGTGCCGAGACGGAGAGGAAGCGCATCTTGCGCATCTGGCAACGATGATCGAGGGCAAGGCGGTGCAGGCTCGGCAGGGCGCTGCGGGCATGACGGAAGTGCGCACGCTGCTTTTCGCCGCGCTGTTCCTGGCCGATGAATTAAGCGATCTCAGCCGCAAGGCGGCCGAGGTTCCAGCCCCGATTCCGACCCAGCTCGCCCTGGAACCCGATGATGAGCCTGCGGCTATCGCGCTGGAGGCACTGGCGCAGCGTATAGAAAAGCTGACGCAAAGGCTTGCCGCGCTGCCCACCAACGCCTAGATTGGGGGTGGCGGGCACTGCCTGGTACGAGCATTAGCGAACATCCCTGAGGCGATAATCACATCCTAGGGGGCTGTCTCTGGGCGGGTTCCGGCCCGATCTATATGGTCCCCACCTGACGTTGAGGCGTCAGAGGATATTCCAGAAAACGGCCGAGGTGGTCCCGCCACCCCTCCTCCCGCCGAACGATAGCCACCGCTTACGACAGGACACCGATGCCCCAGGACGGTCAGGACGAACCCGGTGCCATTGATGGTCAGGATGAACCTGACAAGGCTGCGTTGCGCCAGATCGCGCGCCAGCGACGGCGCAACTTTGTCGCCTCGCTGGACGGCCTGGCCCATCGGCTAGCGTTCAAGGCGCTCCCCTCCCCGCTCGTCCGCCGACTCGAAAGCGCGCGCATCGTTGCGCTCTATGTGCCGATGGATGACGAAGCCCCGGCGATGCGATTGGCGGCCCAACTGGCGACGATGGACAAGATCGTAGCCGTGCCGCGCGTGCTGGACAGGCTGGGCGGAATGGATTTCGTGGAATGGCGCGCGGAGGATCAGCTATTTCCCGGCCTGCACGGCACCAGTCATCCCGAACCGGCTGGCCCGCCCGTCACGCCCGACGTCATATTCGCGCCGCTGCTGGGGTTCGACCGGTCGATGAACCGGCTGGGTCAGGGCGGCGGCTATTATGACCGCGCCTTCGCCCGCTTTCCTGAAGCATTGCGGATCGGCCTCGCCTGGTCATGCCAGGAATATGATGCCCTGCCTGCCGATCCCTGGGATCTGCCGCTGCATATCATCATGACCGAAGTCGAACTGATTGAAAGCGCCGACGCATGAGAGACCCCGCCCGTGATATCCAGGTGCCCAGTTGGCGCAAGCCTGTCGGGATGCTCGCCATATTGGGCCTGATCACCCTGTGGGCCGTCATGGTCGCCAGCCTGTCGAGCCTGATCGGCACCTTGCCGGTCGCGCTCCAGGCGATCGTCTATGTCATGCTGGGGGTCGGCTGGATATGGATATTGCCGCTGCGTCGCCTGCTGATGTGGATGGAGACGGGGCGCTGGCGGGGTGCTACCCGAAAGGGGTAACATCCTGATTTTCCAACATTTCCAAATTTCATTTCCATAGGAAATGGCGCGAGTGACGGGACTTGAACCCGCGACCTCCGGCGTGACAGGCCGGCGCTCTAACCAACTGAGCTACACCC
>CAZLSU010000087.1:0-12768 GCA_964562225.1 uncultured Sphingobium sp. | reverse complement strand
CCGCGGCGGGCGCGGCAAGGACAAGCGCGACGGTTTCGGCGACGACAATTTCTATGACCAGGGCGGTGGCGCACCCAGTGGCGGCGGTTTCCGCAGCGGCGGCGGCTTTGGCGGCGGTGATCGCTTCGGCGGCGGCGCACCCAGCGGCGGCTTTGGCGGTGGTGATCGCTTCGGCGGCGGCGCGCCGGCCGGCGGCGGTTTCCGCAGCGGTGGCGGCGGCTTTGGCGGCGGTGGCGGCGGTGGCGGCGGTCGTGGCATGCCCGCGCAGGTCGTCGGCGAAGGCACCGGCATCGTCAAATTCTTCAACGCGCAAAAGGGCTTCGGCTTCGTCGTGCGTGACGATGGTGCCGAAGACGTGTTCGTCCACATCAGCGCCGTCGAGCAGGCCGGTCTCACCGGCCTTGCCGAAGGTCAGCCGCTTGGCTTCACCCTGGTCGATCGCGGTGGCAAGATTTCCGCGACCGACCTCAAGATCGAAGGCGAGCCTCTGCCCGTTTCCGATCGCGGCCCGCCGCGTGAACCCCGCGAACCCCGTGCAGGCGGCTTCGGCGCCGCTCCGGGCGGCGATCGTGGCGGCCCACAGCGTCAGCTCACCGGCGAACGCTCCAGCGGCACGGTCAAATTCTTCAACGCGATGAAGGGCTTCGGCTTCATTCAGCGCGATGACGGCCAGCCCGACGCCTTCGTCCACATTAGCGCCGTAGAACGCGCCGGCATGTCAGCCCTCAACGAAGGCGACCGCCTCGACTTTGAACTCGAAGTCGACCGCCGCGGCAAATATGCCGCCGTGAACCTGCAAACCAAAAGCAGCTAAACGGCGGTTCGGCCCTCAGGCCGGACGCAGACATAAAGGGGTCGCCTGCCCGGCGGCCCCTTTTTTGTTGGGTGGGCGTCCTGCCCCACACACCACCCTCCGTCATTCCCGCGCAGGCGCAAGACGAAGAATATAGCATCATGTTTAGGTGCGTTTCTGCTTTCGCCACTTCGAGCCACTGAACGGCTATTGTGACGCCGCCAAAAGCCGACTCACGGCATTGTTAGGCAACAGTTTTGGCAAATGGCAATTTGGCGGGTGGGGCCGAACGGTGCGGATGGGGCACCATCGGACCTTTGGATGGCCCTATTTCGTATTGTCCCGTCGTTCGATAGCCTTCCTCGCCCCCTCGGGCAGACCATCAAACATCGCTGCGATATGTTTGGGCTGAGTAATCAGGATGTCAGCGATCAGGTTGACCAGGCCGAAGAGCTTTTCAGCCGTGGAACGGTCGTCGCGTAAGTCGATCTGGCCGGGGTGCACTGCTTGGTTTCCGATTACGCGGACAACATCGAGGGCTTGTTGGACGCGCACATCCAAGCCTTTTTCGACCAAAGCAGCAATATCGGCATTAATGTTCTCGCCTTTCTGTCCCAGTTCCTTGCAGAGCTTTTGTATGGCGAGGCGCAACAGGGCCGCTGCTCCTCTGGGCGACAGATTTAAAATGCGTCCGGCTTCCTCGAAGTCTAACCGTACTTCGTCTGAAAGATCTGGATTAGGCAAGGACACATCGCCTGAGACTGGCCAAGCAAGGCCCGAACCAATCCACACGGATATATTATTGCAGTTGAAGCATTGTGACACATTCGCGTTGAAAATGTCGAAATAATAGTATCGACCACCTTGATGCGGCTCAATTGTGGGAAAACCGGTCTTTACGCGATTGAACCAATTAAGCAGGCTATCACGCTGCTCTTGGTCCATTTCTTTCAATACTGCAAGATTGACATTATCTTCCGCATATCGCTGCGGTAGCTCGTCTTTCTCGTGCTGGTTCGCCGCGAGCTTAAACCATGATTGCTTCGCGAGTGCGCCGCAATGCGGACAGTTGAAGGCTGTCTCGTCTATGGAAGGCGAAACATACTTGCCGCGTGTATTGTCCATTGCCCCCCCTATGCCCATGCAGAACACGATGGCACGGCAGGCAGCAATCGTCCATCGTGGTGCATCTTAGCTGCAATTTTTTAGGACGGGAGTCCTACAGAGATCGAGCTAAAGCATTGAAAAGTTTTGTGTATGCACTTCTAGGGCGCAAACGTGGACTCGTTGATTGAGAACCAGCTGCTCAGTGACTGCTTTGCCCCGTTGGTCATCCGAAAACAGTCAGTCCGCAATCGACCAATACTGCCCGTTTGTCGCCTTCTATCAGATGCTGCTCCCAGAATTCCAAGCGCCCCACCGCAAAACCCCTGTCCTACACCCCCACCCCCATGCGATACCCCAATCCTCCCGGTTCTTTCCCATCGTCGCCCGCCCCGCACCCCCACCCGCCGATAGGACCACGCCCGCGCAACAAAATTGCGCAACCGGCGGGAAATATGCGAAGTTAAGCCCGGTCGGCCCCGCTTCCCCCGCTGGTCAACCCCCCCGCGATTCGCTAACGCACAGCCCCATGACCAGTCCCACGACCAGCCCCCTCACCGACCCGGTGGCGCTCGCCACGCGCCTCATCGCCTGCCCGTCCGTCACCCCCGCACGGGGCGATGTGTTCGCCGTGCTGGAGGCGATGCTGGTCCCGCTGGGCTTTGCGGTGGACCGCTTCGTCGCGGGCGACGCGCCGGACGGCCCGGTCGAAAATCTCCTCGCCCACCGCACCACCGGGCCGGGTCCGCATCTCGCCTTTGCAGGCCATCTCGACGTGGTGCCTCCCGGCATCGGCTGGGTCGGGGACGCGTTCGTGCCGGAGGTTCGCGGCGACCTGCTCTACGGGCGCGGCGCGGTGGACATGAAAGGGTCGATCGCCTGCTTCGTCGCGGCGCTGGCCGGCCTGCCCGACCTGTCCGGCACGATCAGCCTGATCATCACCGGGGACGAGGAAGGCCCGGCGGTGCATGGCACGCTGGCGCTGATGGACCGGATGGCCGCGCGCGAGCTATGGCCCGACCTGTGCCTCGTCGGCGAACCGACCTCGGTCCGGCAACTGGGCGACATGGTCAAGATCGGTCGGCGCGGATCGGTCAATATGTGGATCAGGGTCGCGGGCGCGCAGGGCCATGTCGCCTACCCCCACCTCGCCGACAATCCCATCCCCCGCCTGGTCCGCATCCTCTCGGCCATCGAAGCGGAGATACTGGACGAAGGCACCGACTGGTTCCAGCCCAGCAATATCGAGATCACCGACCTGGAAGTCGGCAACCCCGCCCATAATGTCATCCCCGCCGCCGCAACCGCCCGCCTCTCGATCCGCTTCAACGACCGGCACAGCGGAGCCTCACTGATCGACCGCATCACCGCCCTCGCCGCCGTAGAGGGCGGCACGGTGGAGGCAAAGATCAGCGGCGAGCCTTTCCTGACCCCGCCCGGCCCATTGTCGGCGCTGGTCTCGACCGCGATACAGGCCGCGACCGGCGTGGTGCCCGAACTGTCCACGACCGGCGGCACATCGGACGCCCGCTTCCTCTCGCGCCTCTGCCCCGTCGTCGAATTCGGCCTGATCAACGCCACCATGCACAAGCTGGACGAAGCCGTCGCGATCGCCGACCTCCACGCCCTGACCGCGATCTACAGCGCCATCATCCGCGACGCGCTGGCCCAGACTTAGAAGTCGTCCGCCGCATCCATCAACGCGGTCAGCTTGCGCGGCGCGACGGACCGCCAACTCCGCGCCAGCCGCTCCTCGATCCGCTCCCAGTCGGTGTCGCCGCCATCCAGCCTTATGCCGACCCAGCCAGCCGGGCCGAAATAAGCCGGGCGGTAATAAATGTCGGGATCGCTGTCGATCAGCATCGCCTGCTCCTCGGGCGCGCTGGTCTTGACGATCAGGGCGATGATGCCGTCACCATGATGATCCTGCGTGAAATAGGCGAACTTCTTGCCCTTCTCGATCCCGAAGCAGGGCATGCCGTGCGACAGGGTTTCGTCCGCCTGCGGCAGGGCAAGCGCCAGCGCCCGAACCTTGCCCAGCAGATAGTCCGGCGTCCGTTCGCGCGTCACATAGTCGGCCAGCGTCCGGCTATAAAGCTGGTGCTCGGCGATCAGGATGCGCGCGGCCAGACTGTCCGCCGTATCGCCCGGCAGGATCGCCACCGGCGTCTGGCCCAGCACCGGGCCGTCGTCCAGCGCGGCGGTCACGATATGGACCGAACAGCCCGCATGCCTGTCCCCCGCGTCGATCGCGCGCTGATGCGTGTCGAGTCCCTTGTAGAGCGGCAACAGGCTCGGGTGGATATTGAGCATCCGCCCTTCCCACTGCGCCACGAACTCGGGCGACAGAAGCCGCATATAGCCCGCCAGCGCCACGAACTGCGCACCCGCCTTGCGCAATTCCCCGTCGATGATCTGGTCGAACGCGGCGCGCTTCATGCCCCTGTGGCTCTGGCCGAAAGTCGCGATGCCCTCGGCTGCGGCGAGCGTCAGGCCCGCCGCGTCGGGATCGTTGGCGGCGACCAGCACGATCTCATAGGGGCAGCCATCCGCTTTCGCGGCATAGAGCAAAGCGGCCATGTTCGACCCACGGCCGGAGATCAGGACTGCGACTTTGGCCTTGGTCATACGCCAACCTCCGTTCGGTTCGGATCAGCCCAGATGCGTCGCGGTCCAGTCGGCCTGCGCACTCCATGTCTCGGTCGAACCGCGGACGGTGCAGCCCTTCTCGCCCGCCTCGACGGTGCCGATATGATGGACGGTTTCGCCCGCCGCCGTCAGGCCGGTCGTCAGCGCCTCGACATGCTCCGGCTTGACGCTCAGCACCATGCCGACCCCGCAGTTGAAGGTCCGCGCCATCTCTTCCGGCTCGATCTTTCCCTGCGCCTGGAGAAAGGCCATCAGGCGCGGCTGCTCCCACGCATCGGCATCGACCACCGCATGACATCCCTCGGGCAACACGCGCGGGATATTCTCCAGCAGACCACCGCCGGTGATATGGGCCAGCGCATTGATCTTGCCCGCCCGCACGAACGGCAGCAGCGATCGCACATAGATGCGCGTCGGCGCCATCAGCGCGTCGATCAGCAGCACCTCATTATCGAACAGGGCCGGACGGTTGAGCTTCCATCCCTTGTCTGCCGCCAGCCTTCGGACCAACGAGAAACCGTTACTATGCACACCCGACGAGGCCAGGCCCAGCAGCACATCACCCACAGCGACCCGCGATCCGGTCAGCACGTTGGCGCGCTCCACCGCGCCGACGCAGAAACCCGCCAGATCATAATCGCCCGGCGCGTACATACCGGGCATCTCCGCCGTTTCGCCGCCGATCAACGCGCAGCCCGCCTGGCGGCAACCATCGGCTATGCCCGCGATAACCCGCTCCGCGACGCCACTCTCCAGCTTGCCGGTGGCATAATAGTCCAGGAAGAAGAGCGGCTCGGCCCCCTGCACGATCAGGTCGTTGGCGCACATCGCGACCAGATCGATCCCCACGCCATCATGCCGGTCATGGTCGATCGCCAGTTTCAGCTTGGTGCCCACGCCGTCATTGGCTGCGACCAGCAGCGGATCGTCATAGCCCGCCGCCTTCAGGTCGAAGAAGCCGCCAAAGCCGCCCAGTTCGGCGTCCGCACCGGGGCGGCGGGTCGCTTTGGCCAGCGGCGCGATGGCGCGCACCAGCGCATTGCCCGCCGCGATGTCGACGCCAGCCTTGGCGTAGCTATAGGATTCGGTATCGCTCATGGGTGAAGCGCGTAGAACAAGATGGCGGAAAGTGGAACGGCCAATTCGTTGCCGCTTGGCTTCTGCGGCAAATCTCGCCAAAAGGACGCGCGTGACGCCTGCCCCTTCCCCCCCGCGCCTGTCCTTGCGCATCGCCAGCTTCCTTTCGCGCCCCGCACAGATCGTTATCGCGATCCTGATCGGCGTCGCGGCGGCTGGGCTATATGCGCAGATGGAGGGCGAACGCGGCGTTCCCCCAATCGCCAGCGGCGGCGATTTCGAGGTGGGCGGGGTCAAGGTCGATGTTTTCGCCAAGGATGCCGACGCCGCGCGAGAGGCCGGATGGCGGCTGGCGCAGCGGCAGGCATGGCGCATGCTGTGGGCGCGAACCCATGGCGGCGGGGGCGCACCGGCACTGTCCGATTCGCAGCTTGCCGCGATGGTTTCGGGCATAGAGATTGAATATGAACAGCCCGGTCCCAACCGCTATGTGGCGACATTGAGCGTGCTGTTCGATCGGTCGCGCACCGGCCAGTTGCTCGGGGTTACGGGCCAGGTGTTGCGGTCCCCGCCGTTGCTGGTCATCCCGGTGCTTTGGGATGGCGGATCGGCGGTTTCCTACGAACGGATCAACGAATGGCAGCGGGCCTGGGCACGGTACCGTACGGGCGAAAGTGCGATCGACTATGTTCGCGTAGCCGGATCGGTCGCCGATCCGATATTATTGAACGAGGGTCAGACGGGCCGGCGCGGACGGCTGTGGTGGCGCGTCCTGCTCGACCAATATGGCGCGGCCGATGTCGTCATCCCTATGGCCCGGCTGGAACGGCAGGGACCGGGCGGTCCCGTGCTGGGCAGCTTCACCGCGCGCTATGGCCCGGACAATATGCTGCTGGGCAGTTTCAAACTGCGCGCCGGATCGGACACGGCAATCCCTGCCATGTTCGACGAGGCGCTGCGGCGGATCGACCAGATCTATGTCCAGGCGCTGGCCGATGGCCGTCTCCGCCCTGACCCCTCGCTAATCATCGAGGAACCCATTGATCCCGACGCGTTGGCAATCGAAAATGCGTCCGACCTGCCCATCGAAAGTATCGACCTGCCCACGGCGGCCAGCGGCATCACCAGCTTCTCGGTCCAGTTCGATACCCCCGACGTGTCCTCCATCGGCCAGGGTGAGGCGGCGGTGCGCGCCATTCCCGGCGTCCGGTCCGCCGCGACCAGCAGCCTGGCGCTGGGCGGCACGTCGGTGATGCAGGTCAGCTTTGAAGGCACGGTGGACATGCTCCGCACCGGTCTTGCCGCACGCGGCTATAATGTCGTCGTCTCGGGCACGACGCTGCGGATCACCCGGCGGGCACCATGAGCCAGATCGGCCTGCCGTTCGACTGGTCGGACGAACGGGAACAGGGCGCGTTCCTGTTGAGCGATGCCAATAATATGGCTACGCGCCATCTCGACAATTGGCGCGATTGGCCGGTCATGACGAGCGTGCTGACTGGGCCGCCACGCTCGGGAAAATCGACGCTCGCTCGCCATTTCGCCCGCCAGTCGGGCGGCGAAGTCATCGACGAAGCGGAAGGCGCGGACGAGCATCGCCTGTTCCATGCCTGGAACCGGGCGCAGACAGAGCGGGTGCCGCTGCTGCTGATAGGCCATACTGCGCCGCAAAGCTGGACGATTGCCCTGCCCGACCTCAAATCCCGCCTCGCCGCCGCGCCGCATGTCGCCATCGCCGAGCCGGACGAAGCGCTCGCCCGCGCGTTGATCGAACGGCGCTTGGCCGCGGCGGGCAGCGCCTTTTCGTCGGACCTGCCGGACTGGCTGCTGCGCCGGATCGAACGGACCTATGGCGCGATTGCCATGTTGACCGGATTGCTCAACGAGGCTGCCCTGTCATCGGGGCGCAAGATTTCTGCCGCAATGGCGAAAGAAGTCCTGCAAGCGGCGGGCTTTTTGCCTATAGTGCCGCCCGATCCTTCCTCCTGACCAGACCCTTCCTCCTGTAGAGAGCGAGTGCGCCCCTTGGCCGAAGCCGATCCATCCGCCCAACTCAACGTCCAGGGCGAACGCTATTTCAATCGCGAGCTATCCTGGTTGGGCTTCAACCAGCGCGTGCTGGAAGAGGCGATGAACCGGGCGCACCCGCTGCTGGAGCGACTGCGCTTCCTGTCGATCTCCGGCGCCAATCTGGACGAGTTTTTTTCCGTGCGCGTCGCGGGTCTCAAGGGTCAGCAGTTGCAGGATGTCGATCTGCGTTCAGCCGACGGGCTGACTTTGGCGCAGCAATTGAGCGCGATAACCGAAGAAACGACGCGGCTGATGATCGCCCAGCAAAAGGTCTGGGGCATATTGCACGGCGAACTGGCTGCGGTCGGCATCGACGTGATCGGCCCGAAAACGCCGATGGACGCACCATGCGAAGCGTGGCTGCGCGAACATTTCCTGACCCAGATATTCCCGATCCTGACGCCCCAGGCACTCGACCCCGCGCATCCCTTTCCCTTCATTCCCAATGAGGGGCTGTCGATCGTCTTCGACCTGGAACGACTGTCCGATAAACAGCCGATCCGCGAACTGGTGATGATCCCCTCCTCGCTCTCTCGCTTCGTGCGCATTCCTGGCGAACCGGTGCGTTACATGGCGCTGGAGGCGGTAATCCGCCGGCTGTGTGGCGAATTATTCCCCGGCTATCGCGTCCGCAATAGCGGCGTGTTCCGCATCATCCGCGACAGCGATATCGAACTGGAGGAGGAAGCGGAGGATCTGGTCCGCTATTTCCGCAGCGCGATCAAACGCCGCCGCCGTGGCCGGGTGATCCGGCTGGAGATGGAGGAGCGCATCCCCGAACCGGTCGAGGAGATGTTGCAGGACATGCTCCAGGGCCATGATGCGATCATCGCCGAGATAGAGGGCTTCGTCGGCATCGGCGACCTGTCGGTGCTGGTCGAAGCGGATCGGCCCGACCTTAAATTTGAACCTTATGCCCCCCGCTTTCCCGAGCGCATCCGCGAATTCGGCGGCGACTGCTTCGCGGCGATCCGATCGAAGGACATCGTCGTCCATCACCCCTATGAAAGTTTCGACGTCGTCGTTGCATTCCTGAAACAGGCGGCGATCGACCCGGACGTGGTGGCGATCAAGCAGACCCTCTATCGCGCGGGCAAACAGTCCGCCGTCATCCGCGCGTTGATCGACGCCGCTGAAAACGGCAAGTCGGTCACGGCCGTGGTGGAACTGAAAGCCCGGTTCGACGAGGAACAGAATCTCCTCTGGGCAAGTGCGCTGGAGCGCGCCGGGGTCCAGGTCGTCTACGGCTTCATCGACTGGAAGACGCACGCCAAGATATCCATGGTGATCCGGCGCGAGGGCGAGCAGTTCCGCAGCTACTGCCATTTCGGCACGGGCAATTATCACCCGGTGACGGCGCGCATCTACACCGACCTCAGCTTCTTCACCGCCGATCCGCGCTATGGCCGGGATGCGGCCGCGCTGTTCAATTATATCACCGGCTATGTCGAGCCGCAGGGGCTGGAAAAGCTGATCATGTCGCCGCGTGACCTGCGCAACAGTCTGTGCCAGTTGATCGACGTCGAGATCGACCATGTCCGCGCCGGGCGACCCGGTACGATCTGGGCGAAAATGAACTCGCTTGTCGATCCCGCCATCATCGAAAAGCTCTATGCCGCCAGTAACGCAGGCGTGCATATCGAACTCATCATCCGGGGCATATGCTGCCTGCGGCCCGGCGTGCCGGGCATGTCGGAGAATATCCGCGTGAAATCGGTGGTCGGGCGTTTTCTGGAACATAGCCGCATCGCCGTATTCGGCAACGGCAAGCCCATGCCCAACAACGGCGCGCGGGTATTCATCAGTTCGGCAGACTGGATGCCGCGCAATTTCGACCGGCGCGTCGAATTTCTGCTGCCCGTCGGCAACCCGACCGTCCACGACCAGATCCTCGATCAGGTGATGGTCGCCAACCTGATGGACAATGAACAAAGCTGGGAACTGGACAGCGACGGCCAGTATCACCGGCTGGAGCCGGGCGACCGCCCGTTCAACCTGCACCGCTATTTCATGACCAACCCGTCGTTGTCCGGGCGCGGGGCGGCGCTCGACAGCGTCGCCGTGCCGACGCTCAGCCTGCGCTATCGGGCCTGATCGCATGTCATCCATGTTGACCCGCGTTCGCGACCTTGCGCAAAGCATGGCCACGAGCGCGGAACCCGCCACGGCGCGGAGCGCGATCATCGACATCGGCTCCAACAGCGTGCGCCTGGTCGTTTATGACGGGCCGCGCCGCATCCCATTCATCCTGTTCAACGAGAAGGTGATGGCGGGGCTTGGCGCGTCATTGGGGAAGACCGGGCGGATCGAGCCGGAAGCGATGGATCGCGGCCTGCGCGCCATTGCCCGCTTCGCGCATCTGTGCCGCGCGATGGAGGTCGATGATGTACGCTGCGTCGCCACCGCCGCCGTGCGGGATGCGGCCAACGGGCCGGACTTCATCGCCCGCGCCGCTGCGATGGGCCTGTCGATCGAACTGCTTACCGGCGCGCAGGAGGCGATTGCAGCGGCTAACGGCGTGCTATCGGGCATTCCAGCCGCCGACGGCATTGTCGGCGATCTGGGCGGCGGCAGCCTCGAACTGGCGCGGGTGCGGGACGGCGCAGTCCACCAGACGATATCGCTGCCGCTGGGCGTGTTGCGCCTGCCGGAAATTCGCGCGCGCGGGCGTGGCGCGCTGGAACGGCAGGTCAAGAAGATGCTGGACAAGGCGGGGTGGAAGGCGTCCGCCAACCTGCCCTTCTACCTTGTCGGCGGATCGTGGCGCGCGCTCGCCCGCTTCGACATGCAGTTGACCGATTTCCCGCTGCCGGTCCTGCATCAATATGAAATGGCCGCGTCGCGCGCCGAACAATTGACCCGCATCGTCTCCCATGTCGGCCGGGCGCGGCTGAAGGGCATTCCGGCGATGACCGGATCGCGAATCCCTACCCTGCCTGCCGCCGCCGCGCTGCTGTCGGTGATGGTGCGCCAGTTGAAGAGCGAACGGCTGATCGTGTCGGCCTATGGCCTGCGCGAAGGATTGTCGTTCGAGGGGCTGCCGGCCGAGTTGCGTGCCGCCGACCCGCTGCTGGTCGCGGCCGAAGCCGAGGGCGAAGCGCAATCGCGTTTCGCCGGTCATGGCGACATGATCGAACGGTGGATCGCGCCGCTGTTTCTGGAGGATGGCAGCGCATGGCGGCGCATCCGCCGGGCCGCGTGCCTGCTGGCCGATGTCGGTTGGCGCGCCAACCCTGATTTCCGGGCGGAACGCGGTGTCGAGATTGCGCTGCACGGTAATTGGGTAGGGATCAGCGCAGCCGAGCGGGCGATGCTCGCGCAAGCGCTCCATAGCAATTTCGGCGGCGGCGCGGTTGCGCCCGAACCCCTTGCAAGCCTCGCTTCGCCCGAGGCGCTGCGCCGTGCGGCTTTGTGGGGCCTCGCCATTCGCCTGGGGCAGCGCCTGTCCGGCGGGGTCGAAGGGCCGCTCCAATCCGGGCGGCTGGAGGTCGAGGGTGGGACGCTGACGCTCATCCTCAACGATCGCGACAGTGACCTTTATGGCGAAGCCGTCGAGCGCAGGTTGCGCCAGCTTGCGCAGGCGATGGGATTGAAACATCGCATGGTCGATTAGCGGATCAGCCGCAGCGCGCGGACGTCACCAGCATCTGATCATCATAACTGACCGTCAGCCGGTCGGCGCGAAAATCCATCGTCATCGCCATGCCAGGCCCGCCCCAGCGCAACATGGTCGCACCGGACAGCTTCAGCATTTGCGTGCCAAGTTCCGCCGTCACCTTTTGTCCGACGAACCCAGCAACCGGCTCGTTACGGCATGGACCGTCCTGTGCGACCGGCGGCGTCGCCGGACCTTCGGCAATGCTGCCCGCGCAGGCCGTGAGCGGAAGCAGAACCATGCCGGCCAGCCGGATCATGTCGCCGCCTCTGTCCGCGTCATCTTGAGCCGACCATTGACGACCGCAAAGGCCAGACGCCCTTCGACCAGATCGACCGCGTCCCGTCCAAACTGTTCATAGCGCCATCCCTCAAGGATCGACAGCCCGTCACGCACGCCGGCCGCCAGCGCCTCGACATCGTCGGTGCGTGCAAGCAGGCGCGCGGCAACGTTGATATCGCGCGAGCGAATCTTGAGCAGCAGCTTCAAAAGATCGGCGACCAGCGCGCCATCCTTGCCCAGACCCGGTCGCTTGGGGTCGCGATCGGGCATGTCCTCCTTGTCCAACGGGCTTTGTCCGGCCAGCGCCGCCATCAGCCGCGCACCGATATCATTGCTTTTCCACGTTGCCGACAGGCCGCGTACCTTGCCCAGATCATCCTGATTGCGCGGTGGATGGCTGGCGATGTCGGCCAGCGTCTCGTCCTTTACGATGCGGCCGCGCGGCAGGTTCTTGTCCTGCGCCTCGATCTCGCGCCATGCCGCCAGCGCCTTCAGCCGACCCAGCACATCGGCTTTTCGGCTGGCGATGCGGACGCGCTTCCAGGCATCTTCGGGCAGGTTCACATAGTTGGACGGGTCGCTGATCCGCTCCATTTCCTGGTCGAGCCAGTCGCCCCGCCCCGTCTTGCGCAGATCCTCCAGCATCTTGGGGAAAATCTGGATCAGATAGGTGACGTCGCCGATCGCATAGTCGATCTGCCGTTTGTCGAGCGGGCGGCGGCCCCAATCGGTGAAGCGCGCGCCCTTGTCCAGCGTCACGCCCATCCACGCATCGACCAGATTGCCATAGCCGATCTGCTCGCCCAGCCCCAATGCCATCGCCGCGATCTGCGTGTCGAACATCGGATGCGGGGTTCGCCCCGTCAGATTGTGGATGATCTCGATATCCTGCCCTCCGGCATGGAAAACCTTCAGGACATCCTCATTACGGGTCATCAGGTCCAGCAGCGGGGTCAGGTCCATGCCCGGCGCCTTGGGATCGATCGCGGCCGCTTCGTTCGGATCGGCGACCTGGATCAGGCACAGGTCCGGCCAATAGCTATTCTCGCGCATGAATTCGGTATCAATGGCGATATAGGGCGACTTGGCGATGCGGGCGCAGAAATCGGAAAGTGTCTTGCTGTCGGTAATCAGCGGA
>CAZLSU010000086.1:0-12841 GCA_964562225.1 uncultured Sphingobium sp. | reverse complement strand
CCCCCATGCCGACATGGAAATCATCACCTATGTCCGCACCGGCGCGATCACGCATGAAGACAGCCTGGGCAACCGGGGCCGCACCGAAGCGGGCGACGTGCAGGTGATGAGTGCAGGGACGGGCATCCGCCATTCCGAATTCAACCTGGAGAATGAGACGACCACCCTGTTCCAGATCTGGGTGATCCCCCGCACCCGCGGCGGCAACCCCAGTTGGGGTGCAAAGCCCTTTCCAAAGAATGACCGGTCCGGCGCGCTTCAGATCCTCGCCAGCGGTTATGAAAACGATGTCGAAGCGCTGCGCATCCGTGCCGACGCCCGCCTGCTGGGCGGCACGGTGAAGGCAGGCAGCAGCGTAACCTATGACGGGGCACCGGGACGCCACATCTACCTGGTGCCTGCCACAGGCCGCATCACCATCGACGGCGAGATATTCGAGGCGAGGGACGGCGCAGCCATCATCGGCAACGGCCCGATCATCATCACCGCGATCGAGGACGCCGAAATCGTCCTGGTCGACAGCGAATAGGGCCGCCATATCGCGGCCCGGCCGCCCGCGTCATCCCCCCCTCCCTTGGCGCGGGCGGCCACTTATTTCCCATCCCCTTGAAGGAGACATGCAATGGCAAAAATTCTGGTCCTCTATTATTCTTCCTACGGCCATATCGAAACCATGGCGAAGGCCGTAGCCGAAGGCGCGGCCTCCGCCGGCGCGCAGGTCGATATTCGCCGCGTTCCCGAAACCGCGCCGCTCGAAGTCGCTCAGAATGCGCATTTCAAGCTCGATCAGGACGCTCCCGTGGCGACTATCGCCGAACTCGCCGATTATGATGCGATCATCGTCGGCACCGGCACGCGCTTTGGCCGCATGTCGAGCCAGATGGCGGCCTTCCTCGACCAGGCCGGCGGCCTGTGGGCGCGCGGCGCGCTGAACGGCAAGATCGGCGGCGCGTTCACTTCGACCGGCAGCCAGCATGGCGGGCAGGAAATCACGCTATTTTCGATCATCACCAACCTGCTGCACTTCGGCATGACGATCGTGGGCCTCGACTATGGGTTCCAAGGCCAGATGGGTGCCGATAAGGTGCGCGGCGGATCGCCCTATGGCGCGACGACGGTGGCCGATGGCGACGGCAGCCGCCAGCCCGCGGAAGACGAACTGGACGGCGCACGGTATCAGGGCCGTCGCATCGCAGAAATCGCCGCGAAGGTGCACGGATAAACGGCGCCTGCTTCGTCCTACGTCATAGCTACGTCGGGTCTTCGGGTCGCACCTGATCTGACGCAAGCGGCGGGGCCGGCACAGGACTGTGTGCCGGCCCCGTTTTTCAGCGCGGGACCGGTGACAGGGCCGGTTCGCCCAACCCCGTGGGCGGATAGTCAGCCCTGATGAACTCCACCATGATCCGGGGGGCGTCGGGGATACACATCAGCGGGTGGCTGTCGAAATTCTCCTGCTCCACCGCGCCATTTGCCTGGGTGATCTTCTGTCCCGCCAGCGCGTGCCGCCTATGCTTTACTTGATCACGCCCGCCGTCACCAGCCGCGCACGCTCCGCCGCGACCTTCGCCGGACTCAATTTTTCGCCACCGCGCACCGCCTTGATCTCGGCTGCCGTGAACGGTTTGGCCTTGCCCTTGGACACATAGGTCAGGATGGTCGCCAGATCGTCATCGGTCAGTCGGCCATAGGGCATCATCACGCCCCCAACAGGCTTGCCGTCCACCATGATCTTGCCGCTCTGCCCGAACAGCAGGACGGAAATCAGCCATTTGCGTCCATCAGGCTTGGCCGCGATCTGATCCAGCCGACCGGTCAGGCGCGGATAGACGCCCGGCACGCCCTTGGCCCCGGCCTGATGGCACATCTGGCAGTTGGTGGCATAGGGTTTGGGCGCGGCCTGCGCTGCTGCGGCAGCAGGGATCGCCGCCACTATGAAGGCCGACGCAACGGCCCATATCTTGTTCATCGAAAATCTACCCCGGATCATATTGCGGTTGCACATTGGCACGTCGGCATCATGCTGAAAAGCCGATCCCAGACGATCGACCAGTTTTTTATAGAATTTGGCTGTCGCTCGCCTGAACGGTCCCAGCCTGCGAAGTAAATCTACCCGACCAACTCCATCCGAAACCGCGCCAGCCGCGCCACCGCCTCGTCCAGCACCTCAGGTGCCTTTGTAAAGCACAGCCGCACGAACCCCGTCTCCGCCCCCTCCGCATAAAAAGCCGACACCGGAATTGCCGCCACCCCCGCCTCTCGCACCAGCCGGTCGCAAAATGCCACGTCGCCGATCGTAACTCCCGACGCCGCCAGATCGATCAGCAAAAACCAGGTTGCCGGTCCCTCCCGCACGGCATATCCGGCCTCCTTCAGCCCCGCGGCCAGCCTTGCCCGGCCCTCGCCATGTCCCCGCCGATGCGCGACATGCCATTGCGGCGGCAAATCCAGCCCATCGGCCACCGCCCATTGCAGCGCGGGCGGCGTGGTGAAGGTCAAAAACTGGTGCGCCCGCGCGATCGCCGTCGCCAGCGGCGGCGAAGCGCAGGCCCAGCCCACCTTCCACCCCGTCAGCGAAAACAGCTTACCCGCCGACCCGATCTTCACCGTCCGATCGCGTAGCGCCGCAACCGCCAGCGGCGATACATGCGCCACCCCGGCGAACAGCATCGCCTCCCACACCTCGTCGCAGATCAACAGCAGATCATGCGCCACGCAAAACCGCCCGATCGCCTCCAGATCCGCCGCGCGCAGCATCGCGCCGGTGGGATTGTTGGGCGTATTGAGCAGCAGCAGCCGCGTCTTGGGCGTCACCGCAGCCTCCAGCGCCGCAACCGACAGCGTCCAGTGGGGCGGTGTCAGGCTGACAAACCGCGCCGTCGCTCCGGCCCGCTCGACCAACGGCAGATAGGCGTCATAGAGCGGCTGGACCAGGATCACCTCGTCCCCCGGCTCCAGCAACGCCAGCAAGACCGCCGCCAGCGCCTCGGTCGCGCCCGATGTGACGACGATCTCTTCTTCGTCCAGCGCCAATCCCTGATGCACCGCATAATAGCCCGCAATCGCCCGGCGCAGTTCGGCCAACCCCCGGCTCGGGGGATATTGGCTCGACTTGTCCAGCATCGCGCGGGCGGCCGCGTCCAGCAATTCGGGTGGCCCCGCCGCATCGGGAAAACCCTGCCCCAGATTGATCGCGCCCAGTTCCCGCGCCAACCCCGACATATGCTCGAATATCGTCGTGCCAAGCGCACCGATCACGCTGTTGACCATGGCGATCCCCTTTACCCGGACGGTTATAGTTGCGCCAGGCTGGTTGCCAGATCATTCTGCTTGAAGGGCTTGGTCAGGCGCGGCACGTCGGGCGAAATACCCCGGCCTTCGGCATAGCCCGAAATCACCAGCACGCGAATGTCGGGATGGCTGTTTCGTACCTGCTTGGCCAGGTCGGTGCCCGTCAGGCCCGGCATCATATGATCGGTCACCAGCAGATCGACATGGGTCGCATCGTCCAGCAGCGCCAGCGCATCCTCCGCACTACGCGCTTCCCGCACGGTATAGCCCAGCTCGCCCAGCATATGTGCCGTGCTCGCCCGCACCAGATCCTCATCGTCCACCACCAGCGCGACGCCGCGGCTGAGTTGCGATGGATCGATCTCCGTCATCGCCACCAAACGATCCGGCAAAACCTGGCTGACCGGCAACCACAGGTGTATTTTCGTGCCCGCGCCCGGCGCGCTCTCGATCGACAGTCCGCCGCCCAGTTGCGCGGCCAGCCCATGCACCATCGACAGGCCCAGTCCTGTGCCCTGACCGATGCCCTTGGTCGTGAAAAACGGCTCGATCGCCTTGGCCATCGTCGCCTCGTCCATGCCCGTGCCGGTATCGACGACACTCAGCCGCACATAATCGCCCTTCGCCAATCCGCGATCGTTCCGCCGCGCCATAGTCTCGGCTCCCACACATATCGTCAGCGATCCGCCATCGGGCATCGCGTCTCGCGCATTGACCGCCAGATTGAGCAGCGCCATCTCGATCTGGTTGGCGTCGGCCGTCGCGGGCGGCAGACCGGGCGCGATGTCCAGTTCAAGCCGGATGCGCGGGCCGCAGGTGCTGGCGATCAGGTCGGCCAGGTCGCGGACCAGATCGCCGATATACAGCGATGTCGGCTGCAACGGCTGGCGGCGGGCGAAGGCGAGCAGGCGCTGCACCAGCATGCGCGCGCGGTCCGCCGATTGCGCCGCGCCCTCGATCAGGCGGCGTTCGCGCTCAGTCCCCACGCCACGCCGCAGCAGCAGGTCCAGACTGCCCACGATAGGCGCCAGCAGATTGTTGAAGTCGTGCGCCACACCGCCGGTCAACTGGCCCATCGCCTCCAGTTTCTGCGACTGACGCAGCGCGTCCTGCGCGTCTTCCAGTTGACGGGTGCGCGCATCGACCCGATCCTCCAGCGTCTCGTTCAGCCCACGCAGGCGCTCTTCGCTTTCGCGCAGCGCTATTTCCATGGTGCGACGGGTGGAGATATCGTTGAACAGCACGGCGACCTGACGCGCGGCCGGATCGCCAACGCGGAACGCATAGACATCGTACCAGATATCGCCCAGCGCCTCGGCATGTTGCTCAAACCGCATCTGTTCGCCGGTCATGGCGACCGCACCATAAAGATCGAACCAATGCTTCTCATGGCCCGGCACCATCGACCGCATCGTCTTGCCGGTGGCATCGATCAGGCCGGTCTGGCGCTCGAAGGCCGGGTTCGCTTCCAGAAAAATATAGTCGACAGGCTTACCGTCGGCATCGAACACCAACTCTATGATACAGAAGCCCGCGTCGATCGAATCGAACAGCGACCGATATTTCTCTGCGCCCAGATGCAGGGCCTCCAGCCGAGACCGCGCATCATATTGGCGGCGGCGGCCGCGTAACGCAGACTGCGCCAGGCTGACCAATGTGGTGGGATGAAACGGGCGCTCCAGAAATGTAACATTGCCCAGCATGTCCAGAAAGCGCCGCGCGGCCGGATTGCGCTCCAGCCCGCCGCCCCGGCTGGTCAGCAATATGAACGGAAAGTCGGACCATTCCGGCTGCGTTTCCAGCCAGCGCGCGAGCGGGTGGAGATTGGCGGTGCGCAGCCCCTCCTCGGTCAGCAACGCAAAGCCCGCCCCCTCCCCCAACTCTTTGACCAGATCCGCCAGCGACGCACAGATATTGGTCAGCAGCCCAGCCTCGCTCAACAGCGAAGCGGCGATCGGGGCATCGCGCCCGACCGGCGCCAATATCAACGCACGTTCTGACAGATGTGGGATCATGCCGTTTCGTCTTCCAGCAGTCCGCCGCCTCCACCCTCGCCGACGAAATTGGGCACCCCCCGCAATACGCCCTGGAAACCGATCAGCGGCTCGCCCAGCCTGATGCCATAATGGCCGATCTTATATTCGCGGATCGTATCTTCATGCGCGCCGGTGCGCTTCTTGATAATGGAGATCGCACGACGCACCCGCCCGCTCGCCTCGAAATAGCGCAGCAGAACTACGGTATCCGCCAGATAGGTGACATCGACCGGGGCCTTCATGTCGCCGACCAAGCCATGCTGCGCCACGGTCAGGAAAGTCGTCGCTCCCTGTCGGTTCAGATATTGCAGCAATTCGTGCATATGCAGGATCAACGCATTCTCTTCCGGCATCGCCGCCTGATACCCGTTTAGACTGTCGATGATGATCGTGCGCACCTTATGGACTTCGACGCAGTGGCGCACACGTTCAGAGAACTCGCCAGGCGACAATTCGGCAGCATCCACCTGCTCGATAATGAGATTTCCTCCATCGACCATCGCCTGCATGTCGATGCCAACGCCCTTGGCCCGGTTGAACAGCAGCCCGATCTCTTCGTCGAACACGAACATCGCGGCCCGTTCGCCACGCGACACGGCGGCCGCGACGAAGGTCAGCACCAGCAGCGACTTGCCCGTACCCGCCGGTCCCAGCACCAATATGCTGGACCCACGCTCGACGCCGCCGCCCATCAGCTTGTCTAGCGCAGCGGAATCGCTCGTCACGACATCGCGCGGGAAGTCCGTACGGTGTTCGGCGGAAACGAGACGGGGAAACACGCGCACGCCGCCGGTATGGATGACGAAATCGTGAAATCCCCCGCGAAAGCGTCGGCCACGATATTTGATCACCCGCATGCGCCGCCGCTCCGGGCCATAGCCCGGTGCCAGTTCCTCCAGCCGGATCACGCCATGCGCCACGCTGTGCACCGTCTTGTCGGCAACGTCCGCGGTCAGATCGTCCAGCATCAGCACGGTGGCATTCTGGGTCGAAAAATAATGTTTGAGCGCCAATATCTGCCGCCGATACCGCAAAGAACTTTGCGCCAGCAGCCGGATTTCCGAAAGGCTGTCTAGTACGACTCTATCCGGCTTCACCCGCTCGAACGCCTCGAATATCCGGCGCGTGGTCTCGCCCAGTTCCAGGTCGGACGAATAGAGCAGGCTCTGCTGCTGGTCCTCGTCCAACAGGCTTTCGGGCGGCACCAGCTCGAACAGGTCGATGCCCGTCAGATCCCAGCCATGCGACTGCGCGCTGTCCCGCATTTCCTCTTCGGTTTCGGACAGGGTCACATACAGGCATTTCTCGCCCCGCGCCGCACCTTCCATCAGAAACTGCGTCGCGATCGTCGTCTTGCCGGTGCCGGGACTGCCCTCCAGCAGGAACACGCGCGCACGCGTCAGTCCACCCGAAAGAATATTGTCCAACCCCGACACTCCGGTCAGGGCAAGGTCCGTCATAGGTTGGGTCACGCTGATATCCTGTATTGTCCTGTTGGCGCGGTGGTTAGCAGCGCGATCATGGCTGCCCCACCACTGCTATATTGATCTCGATCAGGCATCGACCAGATGCCTCGCGCGCATCAATGCACCCGCGTCGGGGGCGCGACCGCGGAAAGCGGCAAAGGAGTCCATCGGGTCGCGGCTGTCGCCCTGCGCTAATATCTCGTCGCGAAAACGTGCGGCGAGCGCCGGGTCGAACAGGTCGCCGGTTTCCACGAACGCCTCGAACGCATCGGCGTCCAGCGCTTCGGACCAGGCATAGCTATAATAAGCGCTGGCATAGCCGCCGTCGAATATATGAGTGAAATAGGGCAATTGATGCCGCAGTCCGATCGCGTCGGGCATCCCCAGTCGCGCCAGTTCCGCCTGCGCGAACGCCCTGGGGTCGGCATCGGCATCGGCAGACCGGTGCAGCGCCAGATCGAGCAACGAACAGCCGATCAGTTCGACCGTCGCGAACCCCTGACCATAGGCTTCGGCCGCACGGATCGCCGCGATCAGATCGTCAGGCACGCCAAAACCCGCCAGCACAGGTGCGCTGACGATCCAGTTTTCCATGAATTTGCTGGGAAATTCCACGAAATCCCGCGCCACCGCCGTGCCCGACTGGCTGGGATAGGTGACCTGCGACAACAGCCCGTGCAGCGCATGGCCGAACTCGTGGAACAGCGTCCGCGCCTCGTCGATCGACAGGCGCGTGGAACCGGTGTCAGGGGGTGGCGCAGCGGCGAAATTGGCGACCAGATAGACGACCGGGCGCACATCGCCGTCCATCCGCTCCTGCACGCGTAGGCTGCCCATCCACGCCCCGCCATGCTTTTCGGGCCGCGCCAGATAATCGGTGAACAACAGCCCGACAGCAGCCCCCGCCCCATCGCGCACGTCCCACGCCCAGACATCGGGATGATAGCCCGCAATATCGGCACGGTGCGTGAAAGAAAGGCCGTAAAGCCGCCCCGCCGTATCGAACGCCGCCTGCCGTACCGCGTCCAGCCGCAGATGCTGCGCCACCGCCGCGCCATCCAGCGCATAACGGTCCCGCCGCACCTTCTCGGCATAGTAGCGCCAATCCCACGGCGCGAGCGTGAAGCCCCCGCCCTCCGCGTCGATCAGCGCCTGTAGCTCCGCCGCCTCCTCTGCTGCGCGGCGCTTGCCCGGTTCCCACAGGTCGATCATCAGCGCATGGGCGGCATCGGGCGTGCCCGCCATGCTGTCGTCCAGCGCATAATGCGCATGGTCCGCATAGCCCAGCAGCGCCGCGCGTTCCCGCCGCAGCGCCAGCATCTCGCCGATCAAAGGCCAATTATCATGCGCCCCGCCGTCACACCGCCCGGTAAAGGCCCGCCACAGCCCCTCGCGCAGGTCGCGCCGCGCGGAAAAGGTCAAAAACCCCTCATAATCGGTGCGATCGAGCGTGATATGATAGCGCCCCGGCACGCCGACCCGCCCCGCCGCCGCGTCGCGCATCGGCTGCGGCAATCCGGCCAGGTCATCCTCGCCCAGGTCCATCACCCAGTCGCCGGTCGCCGCCAGCACATTATGCCCGAACGCGACCGACAGTTCGGCAAGGCGCGCGTCGATCGTCGCAAAGCGCATCTTGTCCGCCGCGTCCAGCGCCGATCCGCCCCGCCGAAATCCGGCATGAATCGTCTCCACCAACCGCACCTGTTCGGGCGTCAGCCCCGCCCGATGCCGCGTATCATAAACGGCGTCCACCCGTCCGGCCAGCGCAGCATCATGACCTATCGCCGTGCCATGCGCGCTCAGCAGCGCCGATACATCACCCTCGATCGCCCGGATATCCGGCGTCGATTGCGCCGAAGACAGCGTCCAGAACAGCCGCTTGACCCGCGACAGCGGCTCACCCGCGCGCTCCAGCGGCGCAATGACGTTATCGAACGTCGCCGCGTCGGCCCGCCCGGCGATCGCGCCGATCTCCTCGACATGCCAGCCAATCGCCGTGCGGAACGCGGGCAGGAAATCCTCTGCTCGAACCGCCGCAAAGGGGGGTGCACCCAGCGGCCCGTCCCACGCCTTGAGCAGCGGGCTATTTTGTACCTCAGTCAATCCTGTCCACCTCATCTGTATGCACGTCGAACCGCATCAGCCTGTTCGATCCGAACGCCGTCGTCAGCGCCGTATCGGTGGCATCGCGCCCGCGCGCCATCAAGACACGCCCGATCCGCGGCTTGTTGTGGCGCGCATCATAGGTGTACCATTCGCCCTGAATATATACGTCGAACCAAGCACTGAAATCCATCGGCGCATCCACCGGCGGGATGCCGATATCGCCCAGATAACCGGTGCAATAGCGCGCCGGAATGTTCATGCAACGGCACAGCGTCACCGCCAGATGCGCAAAGTCGCGGCACACGCCCTGCTTGTCCTGATAGCCGTTCCATGCCGTCTTGTCCGACCGGGCATGATGATAGCCGAACTCGATATGATTATGGACGAACGCGACGATCGCCTCCACCCGGTCGCGGCCCGACGTCAGATGGCCGAACTGCCCCCAGGCGATGCCCATCAACCGCTCGGTCTCGCAATAGCGGCTCGCCAGCAGGAACTGGATGACATCGTCGGGCAGGTCTTCGACGGGCAATTGCGGGCCATCGGGCGCGCGCCGATCCACCTCGCCGCTATCCTCGATCACGAAGTCGCAGCTTAGCGTCACGCCGCCCGCAGGCATGGTCAGCCGGGTCGCGACATTGCCGAAACTATCCTCATAATGATAGAGCGGCACATCGGGCGATCCGATCAGCCGCTGCGCGGTCCGCAAATCATGGTGGCGCGATGGATGCACGCTGAGCAGCGCCACCATCGCGGTCGGCGCATCGGTCTCGAAACGGATATCATAGCCGCAGCGTATCAGCATAAAGTCATCGTCCCGGTCACAAGTTACTGGCAAACATAAAAATCAGGCCGCAGGATGGAGCATCGCAACGGCATGGAGAGCCATTTTGATATCCGGCCACACGGCGCAAGGATTACTGGCACCGCAAGACCCGCTGCCTGTCGGGATCATCAACGCAAAAGCAGCCTCGCCGTTCCTGCTGATCGGCGATCATGCCGGTAACGCCATACCGGCGTCATGCGGAACGCTGGGCCTTGGCCCGGCCGATCTGGCTCGCCACATCGCGATCGACATCGGCGTGCGCGGCATGGGGGAAGCCTTGGCCGATCTACTCGACGCGCCTTTCGTCCACCAAATCTATTCGCGGCTGGTGATCGACTGCAATCGCGACCCGGCCAGTCCCGAAGCGATTCCAGCGACATCCGACGGCACCCCCATCCCCGGCAATGCCGATCCGGACGTAAAGGCGCGCATCGCCGCAATCCACGCGCCCTATCACGCCGCGATCGCCGCGATGCTCGACAGCCGCGCAGGTGCCGGCCGCGCCACGATCATCCTGGCCTTGCACAGTTTCACCCCCATCATGGCCGGGATTGCCCGGCCATGGCATTGCGGCATCCTCCACGGTGGCGGTGACGCCGATTTCGCGATCCGCATGCTGCGCGCGCTGGAGAGCCGGGGCGACATCATCGTCGGCGACAACCAGCCCTACCGGATGGACGCGACCGACCACAGCATCCCCCGCCACGCCTTCCCGCGCGGCCTGCCCTATGCGGAGATCGAGATACGGCAGGACTTGATCGGCGATGTTGCCAGGCAGCGGCAATGGGCCGACCGACTGGCACGGGCGGCGACAGCGGCCCTCTGACCTACAGGAACAGCCGCTTGGCAGGCGGACAAAGCCGGATCAGATACCAGGCGACCAACGGCCCGATCAGCGCCACGACCAGCAGCATCGGCTTGCCCAGATAGGGCGACAGATAATGTATCAGCGCAACGTGGAGATACATGATCACCAGCGACGCCCGGCCCAGCACTGCCAGCCAGGCGGCCCTGGGCGCAACGAAGCGCGACAAGCGAAAAACCAGCAAGGCCGTCGCGATCGCCGACGCGATCGACACCCCCGGCATGCCATAATCGCCGACCTTCATATTGAGCGTCGGCAGCAGCGACATCAGCCCCGGCACCGCCAGCACGACCAACGGCACGATCATCCACCCGCGCCACACGACACCCTGCCACACCGCCCCGGCCCACAGCAGAAATACCGCCATCGGCACCGTCAGCAACCCCAGCGGCGACATATCGGTCATCATCCCGATCGCCGTCCCCAGCGCCAGCATCGCCACCGCGAACAGCAGCATCGGCCAGCGCCACGGCCTTTGCCATCGCACCAGCGCCAGATTGAAGATCACCCGCGCGACCATCAGGCAGGGCACGAACCAGAAGATCGTATAGGGACCACGCAATGCCGTGCCGCCCAGCAGCACCGGCCAAAGATCGGCGGGCCAGTCATGAAAGATCGGCCGCCCGCCCTTCCACGGCTCGATGATCTGGTCCGCCAGAAGCAATAGCGCCAGAAAAGCGAAATAGGGCCGCATCTGCGCGGTCAATTGCCGCCAGGCGAACGCCCCCACCGGCTGCGGCTTGGCCAGCAGGCCAGAGAGCAGGAAGAATAACGGCATATGAAAGCTGTAGACCGCGTCGCGAAACGCCCCGCGCGTCCACACATGCCCGGCGACCACAGCCAGGATACCGATGCCGCGCGCGACGTCGATCCAGCCCTGCCGCTCTGAAATGCTGCCCCTATCTCCCATCGTCATCCCGCCCTATAGGAAGCCGCGCGCGCGTCAATTCTCTCCCACTTATCCACTGGAACCGCCCTTGGCCCTGCTGTCCGACCTTGTTCTGTTCATCGATGGCGAGGCGATCATCCTCGACAAGCCTGCCGGCCTGCCGGTCGATGCGCCGCGTGACGGCGCGATGAGCCTGGAAAATCATCTCGCCAGCCTGACCTTCGGCTTCGCGCGCTGGCCCCTCGCTGTCCACCGGCTGGACCGCGACACCAGCGGCTGCCTGCTGCTGGCGCGCAATCCCAAGGCGCACAAACGCTTCACCGCCGCGTTCGAGGCGGGAACCGTCGCCAAACGCTATGTCGCGGTGATCGAGGGCGTGCCGGAGGCCGACAGCGGTTCCATCGCCCTGCCGCTCAAGAAGGTCAGCACCGCCGAGGAAGGCTGGCGCATGGTGCCCCACGCCAGCGGCAAGGCGGCCTCGACCGACTGGGTCAAGATCGCCGTGGTCGGCGACCGCGCGATGATCGCCTTCACCCCCCAGACCGGGCGCACCCACCAGATCCGCGTCCACGCGCTCCATGGCCTGGGCTTCGGCATCGTCGGCGACCCGGTCTATGGGCAAGCGGGTCCGGCCATGCTCCTCCACAGCCGCTTCCTCTCGATCCCGCGCGGCGAAAAGCCCCCCGCAGAAGCCACCGCCCCCCTGCCCCCGACCTTCGAGGCAGCAGGCTTCAGCCAGCAAGCCCTCGACGACGCCAAGCTGTAACCCGCCCCAAAACCCCTCCCCCTTGAGGGGGAGGCCGGGTGGGGGTGCACCCACGCCGGCGCAGACACTCGCCTTCACCCCCCACATCAGATATCACCCCAACATGCCCGCCATCCCCATCACGCGCTCGATCAGCATCGACAGCGAAGAGATTACCGAGAGCTTCACCCGCTCGACCGGCGCGGGCGGCCAGCATGTCAACACGACCGACAGCGCGGTCCTGCTGCGCTTCGACGTCGCCAGTTCGCCCAGCCTGCCCGACGCTGTGAAGAACCGCCTCGCCGCGCTGGCAGGCAGCCGCATGACCCGCGATGGCGTGCTGGTCCTGCGCAGCGAAGGCTCCCGCTCGCAACTGCTCAACCGTCAGGAAGTCCGCGAACGGTTGATCGCGCTGATCCAGGAAGCCACCCTCGTCCCCAAGAAGCGCCGCCCCACGAAGCCGACCAAGGCGTCGCAAACCCGCCGCGTGGATGGCAAGGTCAAACGCGCGGCGGTTAAGGCGGGGCGGGGACGTGTGGGGTTTGATTGAGGGCGGAAGCCTATAGCTGGACACCCGCAAAAACTCTGGCGGATTTAGGTTATTCGTGATTCATTGA
>CAZLSU010000085.1:0-13591 GCA_964562225.1 uncultured Sphingobium sp. | reverse complement strand
CCCAGGCCAACCGCCTGGCCCATTACCTGCGCGACAAAGGCGTCGGCCCGGACGTGTGCGTGGCGATTGCCGCCGAGCGTTCGCCGCAACTGCTGATCGGCTTACTGGCGATCCTCAAGGCCGGCGGCGCCTATGTGCCACTGGACCCGGACTATCCCGCCGACCGCCTGGCCTACATGCTGGCCGACAGTGGCGTGCAATTGTTGCTGACCCAGACCCCTCTGCTGCAACAGCTGCCGGTGGCCGAGGGCGTTTCGGTGATCGCCATGGACAGCCTCAAGCTTGACAGCTGGCCGACCCAGGCGCCGGGCCTGCACTTGAATGCCGACAACCTCGCCTATGTGATTTACACCTCCGGCTCCACCGGCCAGCCCAAGGGCGTGGGTAATACCCATGGCGCCCTGGCCGAGCGCTTGCAGTGGATGCAGGCCACTTACCAGCTGGATGAAAGCGATGTGCTGATGCAAAAGGCACCGATCAGTTTTGACGTGTCGGTGTGGGAGTGTTTCTGGCCACTGATCAGCGGTTGCCGCCTGGTACTGGCCGGCCCCGGCGAGCATCGCGACCCCCATCGCATTGCACAGTTGGTGCAGGAGCATGGCGTGACCACCCTGCATTTTGTGCCGCCGCTACTGCAGCTGTTTGTCGATGAACCGCTGGCGGCCGAATGCACCAGCCTGCGCCGGGTGTTTTCCGGGGGCGAAGCCTTGCCCGCCGAGTTGCGCAATCGGCTCCTCGCGCAATTGCCGGCGGTGCAGTTGCACAACCGTTATGGCCCGACCGAAACGGCAATCAACGTCACCCATTGGCACTGTCAGCGCACCGACGGCGAGCGCTCGCCGATTGGCCGGCCGTTGGGCAACGTGCTTTGCCGGGTGCTGGACGAGCAGTTCAACCTGCTGCCCGCAGGGGTGCCGGGTGAGCTGTGCATCGGCGGGATTGGCCTGGCCCGTGGTTATCTGGGGCGTGCCGGGCTGACCGCCGAACGTTTTGTCGCCGACCCACTGGGCGCGGCGGGCGCCCGTTTGTACCGCACCGGCGACCGCGTGCGCTGGACGGCTGATGGCGTGCTGGAGTACCTCGGGCGCCTGGATCAGCAGGTCAAGCTGCGCGGGTTTCGGGTCGAACCGGAAGAAATCGAGGCGCGGTTGCTGGCCCAGGACGGTATCGCCCAGGCGCTGGTGCTGATCCGCGACACCGCCGGCGGTGCGCAGTTGATCGGTTACTACACGGCCAGCGGCGAGTTGGATGAGCCGGACGTGAAAGCCGCCCTGGCCGCCGAATTGCCGGAGTACATGGTGCCGGCGCAACTGATCCGCCTCGACGTCATGCCCCTGAGCCCCAGCGGTAAAGTGGACCGCCGTGCCTTGCCGGAACCGGTGTGGCAGGTGCGTGAACATGTGGAGCCGCAAACCGCCCTGGAACAGCAGATCGCTGCGATCTGGCGCCAGGTCCTGGGCCTGCCGCGCATCGGCCTGCGCGACGACTTCTTTGCCCTTGGCGGCCATTCGCTGCTGGCCACGCAGATCATCTCCCGCACACGCCAGGCCTGTGATGTGGAGCTGGCGCTGCGCACCTTGTTCGAAGCCAGTGAGCTGGGGGATTTTGTCGAGCAGGTGCGGCTGATCCAGGCCAGCGGCCAACGCAACCAGCAGACCGCGATTGGCAAGGTGGACCGCCGCCAGGCGGTGCCGTTGTCCTATTCCCAGCAGCGCATGTGGTTCCTCTGGCAAATGGAGCCGGAAAGCCCGGCCTATAACGTCGGCGGCATGGCGCGTTTGCGCGGGGTGCTGGATGTGGGGCGTTTCGAGGCGGCGTTGCAAGCCCTGATCATGCGCCACGAAACCCTGCGCACGACCTTCCCAAGTGTCAATGGCGTGGCCCAGCAGAAAGTCGCCGCGCAAAGCAGCGTGCGCATGAGCTGGCAGGACTTTTCGGCACTGCACGAGGCTGAGCGTCAACAGCGCTTGCAGCAACTGGCCGATCAGGAAGCTCACAGCCCATTCAACCTGGAAACCGGGCCGTTGTTGCGCGCCTGCCTGGTCAAGGCGGGCGAGCAGGAGCACTACCTGGTGCTGACCCTGCACCATATCGTCACCGAAGGCTGGGCCATGGACATCTTTGCCCGTGAACTCAGCGCGCTCTACGAAGCCTTTATCGATGAGCGCGAATCGCCCCTGGAGCCGTTGCCGGTGCAGTACCTGGACTACAGCGTGTGGCAGCGCCAATGGCTGGAGGCCGGCGAGCGCCAGCGCCAGCTCGATTACTGGACCACGCAGTTGGGCAACGAGCATCCGCTACTGGAACTGCCCGCCGACCGGCCACGCCCGGCGGTGCAAAGTCACCAGGGCGAGCTGTACCGCTTTGACCTTGGCGATGAACTCGCCGCCAAGGTGCGCGCCTTCAATGCCGAGCATGGCCTGACCCTGTTCATGACCATGACCGCGACCCTGGCGACGCTGCTTTACCGCTACAGTGGCCAGACCGACTTGCGCATCGGTGCGCCGGTGGCCAACCGCATCCGCCCGGAAAGCGAAGGGCTGATCGGTGCGTTCCTCAACACCCAGGTACTGCGTTGCCAGCTCGACGGGCAGATGCGTGTCGCTGAGTTGTTTGAGCACGTGCGTCACACCGTGATCGAAGGCCAGTCCCATCAGGACCTGCCGTTCGACCACCTGGTGGAAGCCCTGCAACCGCCGCGCAGTGCTGCGTATAACCCGCTGTTCCAGGTGATGTGCAACGTGCAGCGCTGGGAATTCCAGCAAAGCCGGCAGCTGGCCGGGATGACCGTCGAGTACCTGGCCAACGATGCGCGTGCCACCAAGTTCGACCTCAACCTGGAAGTCACCGACCTCGATCATCGCCTGGGTTGCTGCCTGACCTACAGCACCGACTTGTTCGACGAGCCGCGCATTGCGCGCATGGCCACCCATTGGCGCAACCTGCTGGAGGCGCTGATCGCCGATCCGCAACAGCGCTTGAGCGAGTTGGCGATGCTCCAGGCACATGAGCAACGCGCCCTGCAAGACGGCCTCGGTATCGAGGCCGGCGAGCACCGTCTCGACCAGTGCATCCATTCGCTGTTCAGCGCCCAGGTGCAGGCCCGTGCGGATGCGCCCGCGCTGACCTTCGCCGGGCAAACCCTGAGTTACCGCGAGCTGGACAGCCGCGCCAACCGCCTGGCCTGGATGCTGCGCGAGCGTGGGGTGGGCCCACAGGTGCGGGTCGGCCTGGCGCTGCCACGCTCACTGGAAATGGTCATCGGCCTGCTGGCGATCCTCAAGGCCGGTGGCGCCTATGTGCCGTTGGACCCGGAATACCCGCTGGACCGTCTGCACTACATGATCGAAGACAGCGGCATCGGCCTGTTGCTCAGCGATGCGGCGATGTTCGAGGCCCTTGGCGAGTTGCCCGCCAGCGTCAGTTGCTGGTGCCTGGAAGATGACCTGCCGGTGCTCGCCAACTACCCGGCCAGCGACCTGCCGGCGATCAGCCTGGCGCAGCATCAGGCGTACCTGATCTACACCTCCGGTTCCACCGGCAAGCCCAAGGGCGTGGTGGTGTCCCACGGTGAAATCGCCATGCATTGCCAGGCGGTGATCGAGCGCTTTGGCATGCGCCCCGACGATTGCGAGCTGCACTTCTATTCGATCAACTTCGACGCCGCCACCGAGCGCCTGCTGGTGCCGTTGCTCAGTGGCGCGCAGGTGGTGTTGCGCGCCCAGGGTCAATGGGATGCCGAAGAAATCTGCGGGCTGATCCGTGAGCATCGCATCAATATCCTCGGTTTTACCCCAAGCTATGGCAGCCAGTTGGCGCAATGGCTGGCCACGCAAAACCAGACCCTACCGGTGCGCATGTGCATCACCGGCGGCGAGGCGTTGACTGGCGAACACCTGCAGCGCATCCGCGCGGCGTTCCAGCCGGCGCTGTTCTTCAATGCCTATGGGCCGACCGAAACGGTGGTCATGCCCCTGGCCAGCCTGGCCCCCGAGGTGCTGGAGGAGGGTGCCGCCAGTGTGCCGATCGGCAGCATCATCGGCGCGCGGGTTGCCTACGTCCTGGATGCTGACCTGGCGCTGGTGCCCCAGGGTGCCACCGGTGAGCTGTACGTGGGCGGCGCCGGCCTGGCCCAGGGTTATCACCAGCGTGCGGGCATGACCGCCGAACGTTTTGTAGCCGACCCGTATGCCGATGGCGGACGGCTCTATCGCACGGGCGACCTGGTGCGCCAACGCGCCGATGGCCTGGTGGAGTACCTGGGGCGGATCGACCATCAGGTGAAAATCCGTGGTTTTCGCATCGAGCTGGGCGAAATCGAAACCCGCCTGCTTGAGCATGAGGCGGTCCGTGAGGCGGTGGTCCTGGCCCTGGATGCGCCGAGTGGCAAGCAACTGGCGGCGTACCTGGTCAGCGATGCCAGCGACCACACCGCCTTGCGCGAGGCACTCAAGACCCACCTCAAGGCGCAACTGCCGGACTACATGGTGCCCGCGCACCTGATGGTGCTCGACAGCATGCCGCTGACCGCCAACGGCAAGCTCGACCGCCGCGCCTTGCCGCAACCGGACCCCGAGGCCAATCGGCAAGCGTACGTGGCGCCGAGCAATGAGCTGGAGCTGAGCCTCGCCGCGATCTGGTGTGCGGTGCTCAACGTGCAGCAGGTCGGGCTGCACGATAACTTCTTCGAGCTGGGTGGCGATTCGATCCTGTCGATCCAGGTGGTCAGCCGGGCGCGGCAGGCGGGGATTCACTTCAGCCCCCGCGACCTGTTCCAGCACCAGACCGTGCAGGCCCTGGCCGCAGTGGCCACGTGCAGTGAGCAGGTCACTGCCGAGCAAGGGCTGTTGACCGGCCCCTCGGGCATGACGCCGATCCAGCACTGGTTCTTCGACAGTGAGATCCCGGCGCGTCAGCACTGGAACCAGGCCTTGGTACTGGCGCCGGTGCAGGCCCTGGACCCGCACCGCCTGGAACAGGCGCTGCTGGCCGTACTGGAACACCACGACGCCTTGCGCCTGAGCTTCACCCAGCGCGACGCGCAATGGCACGCCGAGCATCTGGCCGTGCCGGAAGGTGGCGTGTTGTGGCTGGCCCAGGTGGCGGATATGGCGCAGTGCGAGGCGCTGTTCGCCGATGCCCAGCGCAGCCTCGACCTGGAGCGCGGCCCGCTGCTGCGCGCCTTGCTGGTGGACGGGCCGCTCGGCCAGCAACGCTTGCTGATCGCCATCCATCACCTGGTGGTGGATGGCGTGTCCTGGCGCGTATTGCTCGAAGACCTGCAAAACGTCTATCGCCAATTGAGCGACGGCCAGGCCGTCAGCCTGCCGGCCAAGACCAGCGCCCTGCGCGACTGGGCCGCGCGTTTGCAGGCCTATGCCACTAGCGAATCCCTGCGTGAAGAACTGAGCCTGTGGCAGCAACAGTTGGCGGGCCCGCCGGTTGAACTGCCGGTGGACCGGGCGGACGGCAGCCTGCGCAACCGCGACGCCGAGACTGTCAGTGTGCGCCTGGATGCCGAGCGCACCCGGCAGTTGCTGCAACAGGCACCGAGCGCCTACCGCACCCAGGTCAACGACCTGTTGCTGACTGCACTGGCCCGCGTGCTGTGCCGTTGGAGCGGCCACGCATCGACCCTGATCCAGCTGGAAGGCCACGGCCGCGAAAGCCTGTTTGATGAGATCGACCTGACCCGCAGTGTCGGTTGGTTCACCAGCGCTTACCCGCTGCGCCTGACCCCGTTGGATATCGAGGAGGCCAGCGGCCAGGGCGCGTCGATCAAGGCGATCAAGGAGCAACTGCGCGCGGTGCCGCACAAAGGCCTGGGCTATGGCGTGCTGCGCTACCTGACCGACAGTACCTGTCGCCAGGCCATGGCGGCGTTGCCGAACGCCTCGATTACCTTCAACTACCTCGGGCAGTTCGACCAAAGCTTCGACAGCCAGGCGCTGTTCCACCCGCTGGACGTGTCTGCCGGCCCGGCCCATGACCCGGATGCGCCACTGCCCAACGCCTTGAGTGTGGACAGCCAGGTGTACGGCGGCGAACTGCTGCTGCGCTGGACCTTCAGCCGCGAGCGCCACGACCACCAGACCATCAGCGAGCTGGCCGAGGCCTACCTGGGCGAGTTGCAGAGCCTGATCGCCCATTGCCTGCGCGATGATGCCGGCGGCCTGACACCGTCCGACTTCCCCCTGGCGCACCTGACCCAGGTGCAACTGGACGCGTTGCCGGTGCCGGCCAGCGCCATCGAGGATGTATATCCGCTGACGCCCATGCAGGAAGGCCTGCTGTTGCATACCCTGCTGGAGCCGGGCACCGGCCTCTATTACATGCAGGACCGCTACCGCATCAACAGCGAGCTCAACCCCGAGCGCTTTGCCCTGGCCTGGAAAGCCGTGATCGCCCGGCATGAAGCCTTGCGTGCGTCGTTCTGCTGGAACGTCGGCGAAGCGATGTTGCAGGTGATCCACAAGCCCGGCAGCACGCCGATCGAATACCTGGACTGGACCGGCACCCCGGCCGAGCAACAGGAGCCACGCCTGCAAGCCCTGCTGAAAAGCGAGCGCGAGGCCGGTTTCGATCTGCTCAACCAGGCGCCGTTCCACCTGCGCCTGATCCGCGTCGGCGAGGCTCGCTACTGGTTCATGATGAGCAACCACCACATCCTGATCGATGCCTGGTGCCGCTCGTTGCTGATGAATGACTTCTTCGATATCTACACCGCCCTGGGTGAGGGCCGCGAGGCACAACTGGCCGCGCCGCCGCGCTATCGCGACTATATTGCCTGGCTGCAACGCCAGAACCTGGCCGAGGCGCGGCAGTGGTGGCAGCAGAACCTGCAAGGGTTCGAGCGCACCACACCGATCCCCAGCGACCGGCCATTCCTGCGGGAACACGCCGGCCATAGCGGCGGCATGGTGGTGGGGGACTGCTATACCCGCCTGGATGAGCGCGATGGGGCGCAATTGCGCGAGTTGGCCCAGGCTCATCAACTGACCGTCAATACCTTCGCCCAGGCGGCGTGGGCCTTGGTGCTGCGGCGCTTGAGCGGCGAGCGTGACGTGCTGTTCGGCGTCACCGTGGCCGGGCGCCCGGTGGACATGCCGCACATGCAGCGCACGGTCGGCCTGTTTATCAACAGTATCGCCCTGCGGGTCAAGTTGCCCGAGGACGATCAGCCGTGCAGCGTGCGCCAGTGGTTGAGCGCCTTGCTCGACAGCAATATGCAGCTGCGCGAGTACGAATACCTGCCGCTGGTGACAATCCAGGAGCACAGCGAACTGCCCAAGGGCCAGCCGCTGTTCGACAGCCTGTTTGTATTTGAAAACGCTCCGGTGGAAGTCTCGGTACTGGACCGTGCGCAAAGCCTGAACGCCACCTCGGACTCGGGCCGTACCCACACCAACTTCCCGCTGACCGCCGTGTGTTACCCGGGGGATGACCTGGGCCTGCACCTGTCCTACGACCAGCGTTATTTCGATGAAAGCACCGTGCAGGGCATGCTTGCTGAGTTCAAGCGCCTGCTGCTGGCGCTGGTGCAGGGCTTCCATGGCGATATGGCCGACCTGCCGCTGATTGGCGAGCAGGAGCGTGAGTTCCTGGTGCACGCTTGCAACCAGAGCGCCCACGACTACCCGCTGCAAAGCAGCTACGTTGAACTGTTTGAAGCGCAGGTGGCGCAGCATGGGCAGCGCATTGCCGCCAGTTGCCTGGACCGGCAATGGAGCTATGCCGAGCTGAACCAGCACAGCAACCGCCTGGGCCATGCCCTGGTCGCGGCGGGTGTCGGCCTGGATCAGCCGGTGGCGCTGCTGGCCGAGCGCGGCCTGGAACTGCTGGGCATGATCATCGGCAGCTTCAAGGCCGGTGCCGGTTATTTGCCGCTGGATCCCGGCCTGCCGGCCCAGCGCCTGAGCCGGATCATCGACCTGAGCCGCACGCCGCTGCTGGTGTGCACGGCAGCCTGCCTTGAACAGGCGCAGGTGTTGCTCGAAGACTTTGCCTGCGGCGCGCGGCCGAAGTTGCTGGTGTGGGAGGAGTTGGTGGGCGCGGATAGCAATCCGGGGATCTACAGTGCCCCGGACAACCTCGCCTATGTGATCTACACCTCCGGCTCCACCGGGCTGCCCAAGGGCGTGATGGTCGAGCAGCGCGGCATGCTCAATAACCAATTGAGCAAGGTGCCGTACCTGCATCTGAGCGAGCAGGATGTGATCGCCCAGACCGCCTCGCAAAGCTTTGATATCTCCGTGTGGCAGTTCCTCGCCGCGCCCTTGTTTGGCGCGCGGGTGGATATCGTGCCCAACACCATTGCCCATGACCCGCAGGGCTTGCTGGCGCATGTGCAGGCCCAGGGCATCACGGTGCTGGAAAGCGTGCCGTCGCTGATTCAGGGCATGCTCGCCCAGGACCACATCAGCCTGGACGGCCTGCGCTGGATGCTGCCGACCGGCGAGGCGATGTTGCCGGCGCTGGCGCACCAATGGCTGCTGCGTTATCCGGACATCGGCCTGGTCAACGCCTACGGCCCGGCGGAATGCTCGGATGACGTGGCGTTCTTCCATGTCGACCTGGCCTCGACCCGTGGCACCTACCTGCCGATTGGCACGCCGACCGACAACAACCGTTTGTACTTGCTCGACGGCGCGCTGGAGCTGGTGCCGCAAGGTGCGGTGGGCGAGCTGTGCGTGGCGGGCACCGGGGTCGGGCGCGGTTATGTCAGCGATCCGCTGCGCACCGCCCAAGTGTTTGTGCCGGATCCGTTTGGAGCGCCGGGGGAACGCCTGTACCGCAGCGGCGACCTGGCGCGGCGGCGCAGTGATGGGGTGCTGGAGTACGTCGGGCGTATCGACCATCAGGTGAAGATTCGCGGCTACCGCATCGAACTGGGTGAAATCGAGGCGCGCCTGCATGAGCAGCCCGAGGTGCGTGATGCGGCGGTGGGCGTGCAGGAGGGGGTCAATGGCAAACACCTGGTGGGTTACCTGGTGGCGAGCGATGCCAGCCTTAACCCTGGCGAGCGCCTGGACCGCATCAAGCAGCGCCTGCGCAGCGAACTGCCGGAGTACATGGTGCCGTTGCACTGGCTGTGGCTGGAGCGCCTGCCCCTGAACGCCAACGGTAAGCTCGACCGCAAGGCCCTGCCGGCCCTGGAGATTGGCCAGTTGCACAGCCAGGACTACCTCGCGCCGCGCAGCGAACTGGAGCAGACCCTGGCCACGATCTGGGCCGAGGTGCTGAAGGTCGAGCAGGTGGGCGTGCTGGATAACTTCTTCGAGCTGGGCGGGCATTCGTTGCTGGCCACGCAAATCGCCTCGCGGGTGCAAAAGAGCCTGCAACGGGATGTGCCGCTGCGGGCGATGTTCGAATGCAACACGGTAGCGGAGTTGGCGACGTACATCGAGGGCTTGGCGGCCAGTGACATCAGTGCCGGCACGGTGGACCGCCTGAGCGATTTGATGGCGGAGCTGGAGGGGCTTTGAGTCGGCGAACGGGCCGCCACACAGGCGGCACGCCATTGGTCGGTTTTGCACATTTTTGGGGTGCGAACTGTCAATTCTGACAGTAGGCAAACCTCCTGTTTCCGGGGCTAGATACCTGCAGATTTGGGCCTGCCCAGCAGGCTTGCTGGTTATCTTTCCCAGACAGGAGGTCGCATCATGGTCAAAAAAACCACCCCCCAAAGCCCACCGTTGGCGGCTACCCAGGCACCTGCCGAGGTTGCTGTCGAATTGCCCTATCCGCAGATTCGCTACGCCGTCAATAACAACACCCTGGACCCCATCAAGGCGAAAAACGGCACTGTCGCGACCGTCGCTTTTACGGGGATGGGCACGGGGCCCATTACCTTGTACTGGGCGATCAAGGGCCAGGACGAGCCGGTGTTTGAACCTGTTGTGCAACCGGGCAGTACCAGCGGCAGTATTGATATTCAGGTTCCCTGGCAATCGGTCAGCACCAGCATTGGGCATACGGTTTTGGTCTGGTACACCGCGCGGGTGGCAGGCCAGTTGAAGGAATCGCTGGTGCTGGAGTTGGAGGTCCAGCAGATCAGGGAGGCGGACCTCAAGGAGTCGCTGCCGAAGTTTGAGCATGCCCAGTATGTCCATAGCACCTGGCAACTGGATATGAAGACATTCAGGGGCGATGAGACCATCCGCCTTAACGCCTGGCCCATGATTCAGGCCGGGCAGCGCCTGTTTATCAATGTGGCCGGTGATCAGCACAAGCCGCCGTTCGCGTTTAGCTGGGTGGCGCGGGACCATGTGGTCATGGAGGCCGAAGCCCATGACGATCATGTCTTTGAGTTCAAGCTGTCACGGGGCTGGATGGCGCGACGGGAAGACTATTCGGCACTGACCCTTCATATCGCCGTGATCTTTGATGGCACCGATCCCAAGCCGCCGGTACCGGTCGATCCGATCTACGAAACCCGACTGCCCGAAAACGCCCACGAGTTTCATCCTCGCAACACGGCGCTGTTGTTTGTCGATACCTCCCTGCATTTGCAAGCCCCGATATTGGTCGAGGCGCAAGGCCAGGGTCAGGTTGATCCCCTCAAGTTGTTGGAGGGGGCCACGGTACGTGTTTGTTACGAGGATATGCAGAGCACGGACCATATTGCCCTGTGCTGGCAATCCACCTTCGGTGATTGCGCGCCGATTGCACCGCAGTATGGCGTAGAGGAGGGGTGCATCGACTTCCATGTGCCGCCGGAATACGTGGGCATGCGCCTGGATAACTTCGCGCATTTCTCCTATACCGTGACCCGGGATGGGGAGCCGTACACGTCGCCTGAAGGTGTGGTCAGGATCCCACTGCCGGCCAACCTGCCCCAGCCGCAGATTTTCGAAGCGCCGTTCAACACCCTGGACCTTGGAGGGATGTGCTGTGATGACCCGGTGACTGTTCATGTCGCGCCTTGGCCGTTTATCGGCACCAGCCAGGTTATTCAGTTGTTTATCGGTGGTGTTTACCCGGATGGCTCGAAAGCCCGGCTGCTCCCTTTTGATGACGCGCCGATTACTGAAGAAGACGTGCGTAGCGGTTGGACCAGAACCTTGTCTCGGGCCCAACTGGCGGCGCTCAAACATGACAGCCAGTTGTATGTTCTCTTTAGTGTCGAGTTTCTTCCGCGTAAGGATTCAAGGCCGGTCTACAGGTCTTTTCCTTCACTGCTGGTGAATCTGCTCACCGAGCCCCACTTGGAGTTGACGGCCCCCCATCTCGTCGAGTCCGTAGACTGCGGCGCCGACGGCTGGCTACTCAACCCGGTGAACACGGTGGAGGGCGCGCATCTTCAGGTAGCGTACGGGCATATGTGTCCGGGGGATTGGGTGTGCCCGACGTTTACCGGCACACCAGGGCTCGGTTCGCCGGCGCTGGAGTGTCGTACTGTCGGTGTAGATGAGCGAAACATGGTGTTCCCGATTCCGGCCTCTGCGATCAGCGCCAACCTGTGTCAGAAAATATCGGTTTCTTACAATGTGTCGCGTGCCTGCGGTGGCTCCTGGGAGTCGCCGGTGAAAGAGGTGCAGGTCCTGGATCTGAGCGGCCTGCCCTCGCCTGCGGTGGAACAGGCCACGGGCAGCACGTTGGACCTTAATACCTTTGGGGGCGATGCCACAGCGATGGTGGCTACCTGGTTCTATCTGGCCCTGGGCCAACCTTGCTGGCTGTGGGTGACGGGTGAGTTGGAGGATGGCAGCCCCTACCGTTTTGAGGTGCTGGAAGGTCAGGCGGTAACCGAGGAATGGCTGGCCGGTGGCGTCACCGCGGCACTGGCGCGCAACGAACTGCAAAAACTGGCGGATTGCAGTGCCTTTGAAGTGCATTTCGCGGTGAACTTCAATGGCGAGTCCGATAAGGCCAGCGCCAAGGAATTTGCATCGCTGACCCTCGAAATTGCCCAGGAGGACCTGGTACTCGAAGCGCCCAAGGTGCGCGAAGCGGTAGGCTCGCAGCTCACGGTATACAACGGCCGCGATGGCGTGACGGTGCGAGTGGCCTATGACCTGATCAGCCCCGGCCATGCAATCAGCGTGTGCTGGAAACGCGCAGACGGTACCTGCCTGCCGCTGACCTCGAAGCCTGGCAGCAATGACCCGGATTACGTGGATTTCCATATCCCCCGGGAGGCGGTGATTCGTGGGATTGGCAAGACGGTGAAGATCAACTACACCGTTACCAGCCTGTGCAAAGTGGCGACTTCCCCGGATTTCGATCTGCAAATCAGTGTGCCGGTACGTTTGCCAGCGCCGGTGGTGCCGCAGGCAACCAACAATATTCTGGACTTGCGCACCTTTAATGGGAACGCGGATATCACCGTTGAACCCTGGTGGTTTATCTTGCCGGACCAGAAAGTATGGTTGCGGGGCGTCGGTACCCAAAAGAATGGCAACCCTTATACGATCAACGTTTACTTGGGGCAGGGGGTGACAGCAGGTGAAGCGAGTACAGGTTTGAAAAAGGCGCTACAGCGTTTCGAACTTGAGCTCTTGAAGGACCTCAGCCGCCTGATGTTTACCTGTAAGGTGACCGCCGATGGCAGTACCCATGAAAGTGAAGCGCTGGCGTTTCCGATTCTGGAGCTGATTATCCGGGCCAATTTCTTAACCGATTTTGATGATTTTGAGAGTTATCCGAACCAGGAGTATCTGGGGGCAGGGACTATCATCAATACGCGCTTATTGGATTTTGAATTACCAGCCTCATCTCCCCCTGGAATTGGGCTTCATCCAGTCAGAACTGCCGGAGAACTGGTGCCGGGAATGATTGAGGGCAAGGCATTGGCAGTGCGCTGCGGTAGCGCTAATACAATGCAGCTATCACGTCTGAAGTTTAAGTTCAGATGCGCGCGGGTGAGATTCGGTTATGCAAATACCGGCACCGATATCGCGACGTTCAGGTTCTTTGGTGAAAATAATCAGCTACTTGGGACACGTGAGGCAGCGACTAGGACCTGGGTCGATTTCGAGGCTGAAAACGGAGCAAAAATAGTCCGTATTGACGTTTTGTGTCTGGTGCATGGAGCGATTGATTCGCTAACCATCTGGCATGGTGGCGAGACTTATCGTCATTGAGCTAATGCCCGCCCTGCAGAAAAGGGGTGAGCAAACGCTCGGGTTCGGCCGTTAGGTATTGGACCAACGAGATACAAGAATGCCCGCTTTGTGCGGGCATTCTTGTTAGTGGCGTGTGGTTAATCCGAGTCACTTGGGCCCGAGGATTTTCCCCAACTTATCCGGCGACGGCGCCCCCTGCTGTTGCTGCAACTGGCCCTTGTCATCCAGATAGAAAATCGCCGGCGTGGCCGACAACTCCAACTCCTCCATCAACTTCATATTGGCATCGAGCTTGGCCTGGATCTGGGCCGGAATCTTGGTCAGGGCCTTGAGCTTGCTGGCTTTGCCGGCAGACTCATGTTCTTCCAGGGCCTGGGCTGTGTCCTTGCTTGCCAGCAGCGCCGCCGATTTGCCCGGGCTGTCTTCGCGAATAATCCCGACCATGATGTGGCGCAACTGTACCTTGCCCGCCTTGACCCAGGGCCGCGCCTGTTCCCAGAACATGTTGCAGTACGGGCAGTTGG
>CAZLSU010000084.1:11165-14144 GCA_964562225.1 uncultured Sphingobium sp. | reverse complement strand
GCCAATCTGGACCTGATCACCGACATCATCGCCTGCCCTGGCCTGGACTATTGCAGCCTGGCCAATGCGCGCGCGATTCCCCTGGCGCAGAAGATCGCGACCCGCTTTGCCGATCCCGTGCGGCAACGCGACCTGGGCGAACTCAAGCTCAAGATTTCGGGCTGCATCAACGCCTGCGGCCATCATCATGCCGGGCATATCGGCATATTGGGAGTCGATAAGCGGGGGCTGGAAAATTACCAGTTGCTGCTTGGCGGATCGGGCGCGGAGGATGCGTCGCTCGGCCAGATCATCGGTCCCGGCTTTTCCGAGGACGGCGTGGTCGATGCGATCGAGAAGGTCACCGACATCTATGTGGCGGAGCGCGAGGCAGGCGAGCGGTTCCTAGACACCTATCGCCGGATCGGCATGAAGCCGTTCAAGGAGGCGATTTATGGGTGATCGCCTAAAAAGCCCCGTTCGGAGGTTGGTAGCATGACCGAATTTCTCTCTTTCCGCACCGGCGAGTCGGCGCAGGAACCCGCCGTGACGGTCGAGGCTTTCACCGGCCAGTCCAACGCCACCGCCGTCCGCATCGAACCGAGCGAGGATGCGCGCGACCTGTTGCCGCATCTGGACCGCATCGCGCTGATCGAGGTGAATTTCCCAGTCTATGGCGACGGGCGCGGCTATTCGGCGGCGCGTATCCTGCGCGAGGCGGGCTATGCGGGCGAATTGCGCGCGGTGGGGGACGTGCTGGTGGACCAGATCGTCGCGATGCGCCGCTGCGGCTTCGACAGCTTCCACCCCGACAAGGCGCTTGACGATGCCGCGGTCGATCGCGCGCTCAATCGTTATGCAGACGTCTATCAGAAGACGATTGATGGCCGCAGCCCGGTTTGGGCGAAGCGGCACCTGGAGACAGAAAATGGCTGAGGCCGTCCGCAAGATCGACATCATCGACACCCGCCCCACCTTTACCCAGGCGGATGCGGATGCGCTCAACGCGCGGTTCGCGGGCGTGGGCACGCTGGACATGCTCAAGGCCGTGTTCGCCGAGGGGCTGGCCGGGCATGTCGCGGTGGTATCCTCCTTCGGCACCGAAAGCGCCGTGCTGCTCGATCTGGTCGCCAAGGCGGACAGGCGCGTGCCGGTGATCTTCGTCGACACGCAGAAGATGTTCGCCGAGACGCTGGCCTATCGCGATACGCTGATCACGCGGCTGGGCTTTACCGACAGCCGCACCGTGACGCCGATCGCCGATGTGATCGCGGCCAAGGACGCGACTGGTCTGCGCTGGTCCTATGATCCCGATGGCTGCTGCGACATCCGCAAGGTCGAGCCGTTGAAGCGCGCCAAGGACGGGCTGGACGCCTGGATTTCCGGGCGCAAGGCGTTCCAGTCGACGACGCGGCAGAATCTGCCCCGTTTCGAGGTGGAGGATGGCCGTCTGAAGCTCAATCCGCTGGGCGACTGGACCAAGGACGATCTGGAAGCCTGGTTTGCGGCCAACGACCTGCCGCGTCATCCGTTGGAGGCGCAGGGCTATCTGTCGGTCGGCTGCGAACCGTGCACGTCGCGCGTCCTGCCCGGCGAAGACCCGCGCGCGGGCCGCTGGCGCGGATGGGACAAGGTAGAGTGCGGCATCCATTCGCCGGTCACGCCCGTCCCGGTGGTCGATCCCGAAGACCCGGCGAATATGCCGGTATTCTGATCCGGGCCCGAACTGGACGGAACATGTCGGCGCGCCAAGAGATTCCCTGTCATCTTGAATGAGGGAATTGCTCCATGGATCGCCGCCATTTTCTGCTGACTTCCGGTGCCGTCGCGCTGTCGACCGCCATCCCCCGCGCACTGGCGCAAACTGCCAGCGACGATGCGCGGCTGAGCGCGGCCTTTGCCGCGATTTTCGAGCGGCAACTGGATATTTCGCCCAGCCTGGTCACCAGCCTGGGGCTGGACAAGGGCGCGCGCGCTGCGGCCAAGGGGCAGCTTGACGACAACAGCCGGGACGCGATGATGCGGCGGCTGGCGCAGACGCAAGCGGCAATCAGGGAGTTACAGGGCTTCTCGTCGGCCAAACTGTCCGAGCCGCAGAGGCTGAATCTGGAGGTCATCCTCTATTCGCTGAACCAGCAGACCATCGCACCGGCCAAATTCGCGCTGAACAGCACGACCCGCCCCTACCGCATCTTCCAGCAGGGCGGCAGTTACTTTTCCACGCCCGATTTCCTGAACACCGCCCACACCATCAATGTCGCCGCCGATGGCGATGCCTATCTGGCGCGGCTGGACGCCTTCGCCCGCAATCTGCGGACGGAAACGGCACTCCAGAAGGATGAGGCGGCGCGCGGTTATCTCGCGCCCGGCTGGTCGCTGGACCTGACGCTGGTGCAAATGAAGAAGCTGCGCGATCAGCCGGCGACGACCAGCAGCCTGGTGCAATCGCTGGTCAAGCGCGCGACGGCCAAGGGGCTGGCGGGCGACTGGCAGGGCCGGGCCGCGGCGATCGTGGAGAAAAGCATCTATCCCGCGCTGGACGCGCAGATCGCGATGATTAAGGGGGTGCGCGGCAAGACGGTCGCTGGGGACGGCATTTGGCGCGCGCCGCGTGGCGACGAGATTTATGCAGCCGCGCTGAAGAGTGCCACAACCACGGACCTGTCCGCCGCGCAGATTCATGCGATGGGTGTGGAACAGGTTGCGGACATCAGCGCGCAACTGGACGTGATTCTGAAGGGCGCGGGCTACACGAAGGGGACGATCGGCGAGCGTCTGGCGGCGCTCAATGCTGATCCGTCGCAACTTTATCCCGATACGCCTCAGGGGCGCACCGACCTGATCGCCGCGCTCAATGCCGAAGCCAGATTGATGGATGCGAAACTGCCGCAGGCGTTCGCGACTATTCCCGATACGCCGCTGGAAATCCGCGCCGTGCCGGTCGAGATTCAGGATGGCGCATCGAACGGCTATTATAACCGCGCGGCGCTGGACGGGTCA
>CAZLSU010000084.1:0-11032 GCA_964562225.1 uncultured Sphingobium sp. | reverse complement strand
AAGACCGCCTTCATGAGCGCCTATAGCGAAGGCTGGGCGCTCTATGCCGAGCAACTATCGGACGAGTTGAAGGGTTATGCGACGCCGCTGGACCGGGCGGGCTATCTTCAGTCCTTCCTGTTTCGCGCGGCGCGGCTGGTCGTGGATACCGGCATCCATGACAAACAGTGGAGCCGGGAGAAGGCGACCGATTATCTGGTGGCAACGACCGGCTTCACCAAGGCGCGGTGTCTGCGCGAGGTTGAGCGTTACTGCACCCAGCCGGGTCAGGCGACCAGCTACAAGGTCGGTCATGGCGTGTGGACCAAGGCGCGCACGGACGCGCAGAAGGCGATGGGGGACCGGTTCGATATCAAGCAGTTCCACGCGATATTGGAGGAAGGCGCGATGCCATTGTCGATGCTGGAGAAGCGGGTGGCAGCCAGGGCTGGGATGAAGGGCGCTTAAGGTCGCGGTTCCCCGGCGAAGGCCGGGGTCCAGTTCAAAGGCTGGGACGGGACCCCGGCCTTCGCCGGGGAACCACCAGTTGGCCGCGGCTATTCGTAACTTAAATCGCTATAGCCTTCCTGCGCCAAATCCGAGAAGCGGGTGATCTTCGCGTCGAACTTCAACCGGATGCGGCCCGTCGAGCCGTGGCGCTGCTTGGCGACGATCAGTTCGGCAAGACCATAGATCTTCTCCATTTCCTGCGCCCATTCCATGTGGGCGGCGCTTTCCTTGTCGCCCGGTTCCTTGCCCGCCACATAATAATCTTCGCGGAAAACGAACCACACCATGTCGGCGTCCTGCTCGATCGACCCCGATTCGCGCAGATCGGAGAGCTGGGGCCTTTTGTCTTCGCGCTGTTCGACCGCGCGGCTGAGCTGCGAGAGCGCCAGCACGGGGACGTGGAGTTCCTTCGCCAGCGTCTTGAGGCCGCGCGAGATTTCCGAAATCTCATTGACGCGATTATCATTGCCCCGGCCGCTGCCCTGCAACAGTTGCAGATAGTCGATGACGATGAAGCCGATGTCGTGGCGTCGCTTCAAGCGCCGCGCGCGGGTGCGCAGCGCCGCGATGGTCAGGCCCGGCGTGTCGTCGATGAACAGCGGCAGATCCTGCAACTCACGCGAGGCGCGCGACAGGTTCTGGAAATCCGCCCGGCTGATCTTGCCCATGCGCAACGCTTCGCCGCTGATGCCTGATTGCTCCGCCAGCACGCGGGTCGCGAGCTGATCGGCGGACATTTCCAGGCTGAAAAAGGCGGTCTTGGCACCCATATTCTTGTCGCGCGGGATGCCGTCCGCATCGTCGCGCACCCAGCGTGAGGCGGCGTTATAGGCGATGTTGGTCGCCAGCGACGTCTTGCCCATGCCCGGCCGACCGGCCAGGATCATGAGATCGCTATTATGCAGGCCGCCAATCTTCTCGTTCAGGCTGTTGATGCCGGTGGTGATGCCCGACAGATGCCCGCCGCTGTTGAGCGCGCGCTCGGCGATCTGCACTGCCATGGTGGAGGCGGTGAGGAAACTCTTGACCGAGCCGCTCTCGCCCTCCCCTTCCGAAACCTTGTAGAGCGCGATTTCCGCGGCCTCTATCTGCTCGCGCGGGTTGACGTCCTCGCTGGTGTCGAGCGCATTGTCGACCAGTTCGCGGCCGACGCCGACCAGTTCGCGCAGCAGCGCCAGGTCGTAGATCTGCTTGGCGAAGTCGCGCGCGCCGATCAGCGCCGCGCCGCTGCCGGTCAGTTGCGCCAGATAGGATGCGCCGCCCAGTTCCTTGAGCGCCGGATCCTGCTCCAGCATGGGTTTGAGCGTCACCGGATTGGCGATCATGTCGCGTTCCAGCAGCTTCATGATCGCGTCGAACACGCGCCCGTGCAGCGGCTCGAAAAAATGTTCGGCGCGCAGCTTGAGCTGCACATCCTCGGCAATGCGATTGTCGATCATCAGCGCGCCCAGCAGCGCGGCCTCCGCCTCCACATTGCGCGGCAGTTCGGGACCGGCCGCGTTCGGCTCGGACGTCATCTTCACTAGTTCGACCATCCAGCACCCATCGCGCCGTCGCCCGGTCAACGCAAGAACCAAGCGAGAAACGATGGCAGGAAGCTGTGGAGAAGTCGGGCGATGCGCATCGCGCTGGCGGATTTGCTTGCATTTCATCGCCGACCACAGCAGTGACAAGCGTTCGCCATGGCCGATCCCCGCATCATAGACATCACGCTGGACGAGCGGACGATCCTGTGGCGCAACGCCGATGTCGAGCAGGAGCGGCGGATCGCGATCTTCGACCTGCTGGAAGATAATATGTTCGCGCCGCAGCGGGTCCATGCCGACGGCTATGCCGGGCCGTACAAGGTGCATCTGAGCGTCGAGGACGGACGGCTGGCGATCGCGCTGGCGCGCGAGGATGGCACGCCGCTGGAGGCGATCATCCTGGGCCTGGGCCGGTTCCGTCGCCCGATCCGGGAATATTTCGCGATCTGCGACAGCTATTTCCAGGCGATCAGCAATGCGTCCCCGCAACAGATTGAAACCGTAGATATGGCCCGGCGCGGCATCCATAATGAAGCGGCCGAGATGCTGATGGAGCGGCTGGAGGGCAAGATCAAAGTCGATTTCGACACCGCCCGGCGGCTGTTCACGCTGATCTGCGTTCTCCACATCAAGGGTTGAGGGCGATCAAGGGGTTTACACTCGGGCAGTTGCTGGCGCGGATCGGCCTGGTCGTCATGATCGGCGCGGTGCTGGCGCTTGCGCTCTGGCTCTATGCGCGCGGCTGGGCGCCCCGCCGCGCCGACTATCCGGTGCAGGGCGTTATGGTGGATGCGCGCGATGGCGCGATCGACTGGGGCACGTTGGCGGCGCAGGGCGCGGACTTCGCCTATATCGGCGCGTCGCATGGTCAGGGGCAGCGCGACCCGGCCTTCGCGCGCAACTGGCGCGGCGCGAAACAGGCGGGGATGCGCTTTGGCGCGGTGCTGGATTTCAACCTGTGCCGCCTGGCGTCGAACCAGGCGACGACGTTCGTGACGACGGTGCCGCGCGACAATGGCGCACTTCCCCCGGTGATCCGCCTCGCCTTCCAGCCCGCCTGTACCGCGCGTCCGGGGCGTGACACGCTGTTGTCGGAACTCAATACGCTGGTCAATCTGGTGGAGGCGCATGCGGGAAAGCCGGTGCTGCTGAGCCTCTCGCCCGATTTCGACGCGCGCTATAATATCGGCAGCGGCATCAACCGCACCCTGTGGCTGGAGGGCAATTTCTTTCCGCCCGACTATGCCAGCCGCCCCTGGGTGATGTGGACGGCAAGCGATATGCGGCATATTGACGGGATAGAGGGACCGGTGCGGTGGACGGTGGTGACGCCATGAGCGACGAAGCAGACATCAGGGCTTTGATCGCCGCCGCGCGCGGGGCGATGGCGCATGCCCATGCGCCCTATAGCCGTTTTGCCGTGGGCGCGGCCGTGCGGCTGACCGATGGCGCAATCGTCACCGGCAGCAATTTCGAGAATGCGAGCTATGGCCTGTCCTTGTGCGCGGAGACGGTGGCGCTGGCGAGCGTCAATGCGCAAGGGCGGCTTGCCGATGTCGCGGCGATCGCCGTGGTCGGCGGCGCGATGGACGGAAGCGGTAGCGCGATCGTTACGCCCTGCGGCCGCTGTCGTCAGGTGATGAACGAAGCCGAGCAGATGGCTGGTCGCGCCCTTGCCATCTATTGCGCCCCGCCGCGGGGCGATGACTGGACCGAACATAGCGTCGCCGCGCTGCTGCCCCATGCCTTCGGTCCGGCGGACCTTGATATCCATCCTGTCAGAAAGAACTGATCCCCATGCCGATCCTATCGGATAAATGGATTCGCGAGCAGGCGACGACCAACGCGATGATCGAGCCGTTCGTGGAGAGCCAGCGGCGCGACGGCTGCATCAGCTATGGCCTGTCCTCCTACGGCTATGACGCGCGCGTGGCGGACGAATTCAAGATCTTCACCAATATCGACAGCACCATCGTCGACCCGAAGAATTTCGACACCAACAGCTTCGTCGATCGCAAGACCGACTGCTGCATCATCCCGCCCAACAGCTTCGCGCTGGCCCGCACGGTCGAATATTTCCGGGTGCCGCGCGACGTGCTGGTGATCTGTCTGGGCAAATCCACCTATGCCCGCTGCGGCATCATCGTCAACGTAACGCCGCTGGAGCCGGGCTGGGAGGGGCATGTGACGCTGGAATTTTCCAACACCACGCCACTGCCCGCCAAAATCTACGCCAATGAAGGCGCGTGCCAGTTCCTGTTCCTGAAGGGCAATGAGCCGTGCGAGGTCAGCTATGCCGACCGGGCGGGGAAATATATGGGGCAGCAGGGCGTGACGTTGCCCCGCCTTTGACGCCGTGCGATGATGGCGCATGCCGTCCATGATCCTGCCAACATGTTGAGCTTCCTGCGGCGCCGACCCAAGACCAACAATGCCCCTGCAACGACAGTAGGGGACGACCGGCGCGTCTATGCGATCGGCGACGTTCACGGACGCGCCGACCTGCTCGGCCAATTGCTATCGCTGATCGAACAGGATCATCTGGGCCGTGCGCCGCTGCCGCTGCATATCATCTTCCTGGGCGACCTGATCGACCGGGGACCGGACTCGGCGCAGGTGATCAACCATGCGATCGACTTGGCGCAGGTCGGCGACCATGTCCATTTCATCAAGGGCAATCATGAGGAAGTCTTTGTCGCGGCCGCGCGCGGCAGTGCCCGCGCCGCGCGCTTCTTCTGCCGGTTCGGCGGGCTGGAAACGCTCGACAGCTATGGCCTGCCGCTAACGGACAGCGCGGCGATGAAGGATGAGCAACTGGCCGACTGGATGCTGAACCATGTGCCGCGCGCGCATGTCGATTTCGTCGATGGCTTTGCCGACAGTCTGGAAATGGGCGACTATCTGTTCGTCCACGCCGGGGTCCGCCCGGACGTGGCGCTGGACGCCCAGTCGCCCACCGACCTGCGCTGGATCAGGGCCGAGTTCCTGTCGCATGACGCGCCGCTGGAACGGATGATCGTCCACGGCCACAGCATCAGCGAAGGGGTCGAGGAAGAAGCCCATCGCATCGGCATCGACACCGGGGCCTATTATACGGGCCGACTCACGGCTGTCGGGCTGGAAGGGACCGATCGCTGGTTCCTACAGACGGGCGATCAGCAGTTGTCATAGCCTGCCTCGCGGCACTGTTTGCGCCGTTCCTTCTCCGCTTTCTTCATGGCCTTGCCGTCGCGCGCTTCCTTCTCGCGCATCTTACGGCCATAATTACGGTCGGCTTCATCCTGGCTGGTCGTCGCCCAATCCGCCGCCTGCGCACCCGCCCGCACCGGCATGGTGACGATATTGGCAGCGGTCCGCGCGATGCAGCCCGGCAATGCGAGCAGCATCAGCGGCGCGGCCAAAATCAAAGCCCTGTTCATAGTCCGATCCCCGATTGTTCATGCGCGCTGTACGACGGCCTGTATTCCGCGCTTATATCATAGGGTGCGAATGACGCATCAAAGATATTGGCCGTTCCCCGGCGCAGGCCGGGGGACTACCTGCGCAGATGCGATCGTTACTTCACGCGTCGATCCGCGCGGCGAACCCCTTGCGCAGCTTGGCGAGCTTGGGCGGGATCACCGCCATGCAATAGGGATTGCGGTCGCCGACCCGGTCCCAATATTTCTGGTGATAATCCTCGGCCGGATACCAGGGCGCGTCGGCCTCTATCGTGGTTACGATCGGGCTGGACTGGTCCGCCTGGGCGCGTGCGATCGCGGCTTTCGCCTCGGCTTCCTGATCGGGCGAATGGGGGAAGATGGCGGAACGATATTGCGTGCCCACGTCATTGCCCTGGCGGTTGAGCGTGGTCGGATCATGCGTCGCAAAGGAAATGTCGAGCAGATCGGCATAGCTGATGACATCAGGATCGAATGTGATCCGGATCGCCTCGGCATGGCCGGTCGTGCCGGAACAGACCTGCTCATAGGTCGGGTTCGGATTGGCCCCGCCGATATAGCCGCTCTCGACGGCGCTCACGCCTTTCAGATTCTGGTACACCGCTTCTGTGCACCAAAAGCATCCGCCGGCGATTGTCGCGATTTCCTGGGCCATGGCCTGTTCCTCATATCTGGGTTCCGCCCCAAGATAGGAAGCGTCAGGCGGCGGTTCCAGCCTGCTGCGCCAACGCTTCCGCCTTGGCCTTCTCCTCGGCGACCAGTTCCTTGCGGGACAGTTTGCCGACCAGCGTCTTGGGCAGGTTCAACCGCACCTCCACCTCCACCACCCGTTCATGCTTGCCGATCTGCGGGTTCAGCCAGTCCTTGAGCGCCGCGCCGTCCACGGCCGCGCCTTCGTTCAGGGTCACGAACGCCTTGGGGCTTTCGCCGCGATACCGATCGGGAATGCCGATCACCAGCGCCTCCTTGACCGCCGGATTATGGTACAGGACCGCCTCGACCTGGCTTGGAAACACCTTGAACCCGCCGACCGAGATCATGTCCTTCATCCGGTCGACGATCTTCACATAGCCGTCTTCGTCGATCAGCCCTACATCGCCGGTGCGCAGATAGCCGTCGATGAACACTTCCGCGTCGGCGTCGGGCCGCTGCCAATAGCCTTTCATGATCTGCGGCCCGGCGAACAGCAATTCGCCCGGCTCGCCCGGCGGCGGCGGCCTTGTCGGGTCTTCACGATCGACCAGCTTCACCATCGTGCCCGGCACCGGCTGGCCCACCGTCCCGGTCTTGTTCACGCCCTCATAGGGATTGACGCACACGACCGGGCTGCTTTCCGTCAGTCCATAGCCTTCGGTCAGCGTCGCGCCGGTCACCGACTCAAACCGTTGCTTGACCTCCAGCGGCAGCGGCGCGCCGCCCGACATGCAGCAGCGCAGCGAGGAAAAATCGATATTGCCGATCGCGGGATGATCCAACAGTGCCTGGAACATGGTCGGCACGCCGGGCAGCGACGTCGCCCTGGTGCGCTGCACCGCGGCCAGCACCTGCACCGCCTCGAACCGGGGCAGCATGACGATTTCGCCGCCGTTCAATATGGTGCGGTTCAAGGTGCAGGTGTTGGCGAAGACATGAAAGAAGGGTAGCACGCCGATGATCCGGTCCGGCTCGCCCGCATGGGGATCTATCATCCGCACCTGCCGCGCATTGGCGGTCAGATTCTGGTGGGTGAGCATCGCCCCCTTGGGCCGCCCGGTCGTGCCGCCGGTATATTGCAACAGCGCCACATCATTGACCGGGTCGATCGGCGCAAACCGGCAAAGCCCCTTGTTGCGCAACAGGTCGCCATAGCGCGTGACACGGGGATCGTGCGGCAGTTCGGCCTGCTGATCGCGCTTGAACAGGCGATAGAGCAGGGATTTGGTCGGCGAAAGCGCCTCCGCCACCGACCCTACGACCAGCCGTTCCAGGCTGCTATTGTCCAGCACCTGCATTGCCGTGGGCAGTAACGCCTTGGCCGACAGGGTGAACAGGATTTTCGTCCCGCTATCTTCGACCTGATGTTCCAGTTCAGCGGCGGTGTAGAGTGGCGAGAAATTGACGACGATCGCACCGGCGATCAGCGCGCCATAATAGGCCGCGACGTAATGGGGGGTATTGGGCAGGTACAGCCCGACCCGATCGCCCTTCTCGACGCCCATATCCTGCAAGCCGCACGCGACGCGACGGATCGCGTCCATCATCTGGCCATAGCTATATTTGCGGCCCATGAAGTCGATCATATGGGCTTGCGGATGCGCGTCGGCGCTCTGCTGCACCATATCGCCCATCGACAGCGGCGCGAAGTCCTGCTCCCACGCGATCGGGTGTTGATACCTGTCTTTCCAGGGCGTCTTTATGCTCTCCATAGACAGCAATCTATGGCTGGCGCGCACTTTACGCAAGCGTCAAGCATATGAAAAAAGGGCCGGGCGATTTACCATCGCCCGGCCCCCGATCTTTGCCCTCGCGCCACGCCGCCAGATGGCGACATGACGTTACGGATCAAACGTGGCGCTTGAAGGGATCGAAAACCGCCGCGACATCGGCGACCAGGTCGGAACCGGCGGCCAGCGCCTCTTCCGCGCGCTTGGCATTGTCCGCGCGTTCGCGGTGCAGTTCCTCGATCAGCGCCGCACGATCGCCGTCGAGCCGCGAATCGGTCGGCGCTTCGATGCCGGCCTTTTTCGCTGCCTTGGCGACCAGCGCATCCAGTTCGCGCTGCGAACACAAGCCCAGCGTGACCGGATCTTTGGGCGTGATGTTGGAGATGTTCCAGTGGCTGCGGTCGCGGATCGCGGCGATCGTGGTGCGCGTCGTGCCGATCAGCTTGCCGATCGCGCCGTCCGATACTTCGGGATGGTTGCGCAGCACCCAGGCGATGCCGTCGGGCTTGTCCTGCCGCTTGCTGACCGGGGTGTAGCGCGGACCCTTGGTCCGGCGCACCGGCTCCGGTCCTTTGAGCATCACCAGCCGATAGTCGGGATTGGCCTCACCCTTGTGGATTTCGTCGTTGGTCAGTTCATGCGCGCGCACCGGATCACGACCGGTATATTTGGTCGCGGCGGTATCGTCGGCGATCGCCTGCACTTCCAGGATATGCAGCCCGCAGAATTCCGCGATCTGCTCAAAACTCAGCGCGCTATTGTCGACCAGCCAACTGGCGGTCGCATGGGGCATCAGGGGCTGGGACACGGTCAATCTCCGGCGCGTAAAATGATAAGGGCCGCCCCTCTTCAGGGCGGCCACGCTGTGGACAGAGATAGTCGATCCTTGGCGGATCGGCAAGGAAAAGCGTCAGGCCGCCGGTGACAGCGCCTGGACGGGCGCGGCAGGCTCTATCGCGTGCAGCCCGGCGAGGAACTGGCGCGCGCTCGTCCGCCAACTGAAACTGCGTCCATAGGCCGCGCATGCCATTCGATCGCACAGCAATGCCGCCGCTATGGCGTCCTCCAGCCGGACGGACAAGGCACCGGTCGCCGGGGTGACGATGTCGATCGGCCCCGTCACCGGATAGGCCGCCACCGGCGTACCGCAGGCCAGCGCCTCGATCATCACCAGCCCGAACGTGTCGGTACGGCTGGGGAAGACGAAGACGTCCGCCCCCGCATAGGCCCCGGCCAGATCGCGCCCGAACAGCGCGCCGACGAAATGCGCCTGTGGATAAGCCCGCTCCAGCGTGTCGCGCGCTGGTCCCTCACCGACCACGACTTTCGATCCGGCATGATCGGTGGCGAGGAACGCCTCCAGATTCTTCTCCACCGCCACGCGCCCGACATAGAGCATGATCGGGCGCGGCAGGTCGGCGAACAAAGCGGGCGGCGGCGCATCGGGCGTGAAATTATTAAGGTCCACGCCCCGCCCCCAGTCGCGCACCTGCGCAAGGCCATGCGCGCGAAGCTGCGCCTGTACCGACGCGGTCGATACCAGCACCGCCTGCGCGGGACCATGAAACCAGCGGATATAGCACCAGAACCAGGCGGCGGGCAGGCCGGTGCGCTGCGCGACATAATCGGGGAAATTTGTGTGATAGGCGGTGGTGAAGGGCAGCCCCTGCTTTACGCACCAGCGCCGCGCCGCCAGGCATAGCGGCCCTTCGGTCGCCAGATGCACCGCATCGGGTCCGAAGCGCGCGATCGCCTGCCCCACGGTGCCGGGCCGCGCCAGCGCCAGCCTGATCTCGGGATAGGTCGGGCAGGGCAGCGACATATATTGGTCGGGCGAGATCACCGCGACGACATGCCCCATCGCCTCCAATTCAGCGCGGGTCGTCTGCAACGTGCGCACCACGCCATTGACCTGCGGGCTCCAGGCGTCGGTGACAATCGCGATCCGCATCGTTCAGGCCGCCATCTTTCCCAAAGTCTGGCGTTCGGCGCTTACCGCATCGCGTTTGACGATCTCGTCGGCCCAGTGCAGCACCTCCATTTGCCCGTCGCGATGCTCGACCAGCGCGGTGCAGCCTTCGACCCAGTCGCCGTCATTATAATAAGCGACGCCGCCGATCTCGCGCATCTCGGCATTGTGGATATGCCCGCACACCACGCCGTCGACGCCGCGAATCCCGGCTTCGTGGGCGACCACTTCCTCGAACTTGGAAATGAAGGCGACGGCATTCTTGACCTTGTGCTTGGCCATTTTGGACAGCGACCAATAGGGCAGCCCCATCCGCTGCCGCACCGCATTGACCAGGACGTTGAGCCGCATCATCGCGCCGTAAGCCGCGTCGCCGACGAAGGCGAGCCAGCGATGTGCGAGCATGATCGTATCGAATTCGTCGCCATGCAGCACCAGCAGGCGGCGGCCATCGGCGGTCTCATGGATCGCCTTGCGCCTTATCTCGACCCCGCCGAAATTCATGCCTGTGAACTGGCGGAACATCTCGTCATGATTGCCGGGGATATAGACGACCCGTGTGCCGCGCTTGGCGCGCTTCATCAGTCGCCAGACCACGTCATTATGCGTCGCGGGCCAGTAGAAACGCTTTTTCAGCCGCCAGCCATCGATAATGTCGCCGACCAGATAGATGGTGTCGCTGTCCACGCTATCGAGGAAGTCGATCAGCATCGCCGCGTTGCAGCCGCGCGTACCCAGATGGATGTCCGATATCCAGATCGTGCGATAGCGGCGGCGCCCGCCCCCCCTTTCAGGAATGTGCAGCGTGTCGCCGACCTCGTCATCCATGTCGGCCAGGAAAGGCAGGCGGGTGATGGCGTTCATGTGATTTGCCCCGATCATCATTCTCGGGACCACGCAATTAACGCCGCTATGTTACAAAACCGATCCGAATATGACGAAAATGCGACCTTTGGGCAGGTCGCGCGCTCCCGCCGATCCATCCCATGTTGCCCTCCACCGCCTGCCCCGCTAAAGGCGCGGGCATGGCCAGCACAGCACCCCAGATCACCCCGGAAATCGTCGCCGAACACGGCCTTTCCACGGAAGAATATGACCGCGTCCTGCACGCGCTGGGGCGAGAGCCGAACATCACGGAACTGGGCATATTCTCGGTCATGTGGTCGGAACATTGCAGCTATAAAA
>CAZLSU010000083.1:0-14202 GCA_964562225.1 uncultured Sphingobium sp. | reverse complement strand
TTATCCCGGTGCTCTCAGCCGACGGATGGCCCCTTTTATTACCGGTGTTCTCAGCAGGAGAAAGCGCATGAATGGCGAACCGCTTGGTACGACCGGGCTGATCATATTGTGGGGAGGGGTGGTCGCAATATTAATCCTCATGCTCAACATGATCGCCAACAAGCTTCACTGACGGTGCACCGGACCGGGCTTAGGCGTTCGCAGATTCAATGAGGGGAGGGGGCTGCTTCAACACCTGAACGCCACGACAATGAAAATGCACTTGCATGCGAGGTTCATTCATTCGATAATATTGGAAATGTCGAATCATGCAATTGTAGCTCTCGGAGCTTTCAGCGCCCTGGCGCACGAGCATCGCCTCGAAATCTTCCGGCTTCTCGTTCAGGCAGGTCCGGAAGGGCTGTCGGCTGGCAACATTGCGCAAACGATCCGCGCGCCTGCTTCATCGATCTCTTTTCATTTGGCCAGTCTGAACCGGGCCGGTTTGATCGCGCAGCGTCGTGAGAGCCGATCGCTGATCTATACGGCCGACTATGACAGTGTCCTGGCTTTGGTCAGCTTCCTGCTTGAGGATTGCTGCGGCGGTCGGCCCGAGATTTGTGCGCCGCTGGGCGAAATCGCAAGTCGCGTGGCATGCTGCAACGTGAAGGGCCAAGCATGAGCGCCTTTGAACGCCATCTAAGCTTATGGGTTGGACTATGCATCATCATAGGAGTGGCACTCGGGCATTTCTTCGCGCCGACATTCAAAATCGTCGGCGAGGCGGAGTTCGCCAGCGTCAATCTCCCGGTCGCAGCTCTCATCTGGCTGATGATCATCCCGATGCTGATGAAAGTCGATTTCGCAGCATTGGGCCAGGTGCGCACGCATTGGCGCGGGATTGGCATCACCTTGTTCATCAACTGGGCGGTCAAGCCATTCTCCATGGCCGCATTGGCGGCATTCTTCATCGGATATCTATCTCTTCAGGCCGTTGCTGCCCGCCGAACAGGTCGGGAGCTACATTGCGGGACTCATTATCCTGGCCGCGGCACCCTGCACCGCCATGGTGTTCGTCTGGAGCAATCTTACCCGCGGCGAGCCGAACTTCACGCTGAGTCAGGTCGCGCTAAACGACAGCATCATGATTGTCGCCTTCGCGCCTGTCGTGGGCCTTCTGCTCGGGCTTTCGGCGATGACGGTCCCTTGGCAGACACTTATCATTTCTGTTCTGCTCTATATCGTGGCACCCGTCATCCTCGCTCAGATGATCCGACATACGCTTCGTCTCGGGGTGAGGATCGCATGCGGCGCGCGCTTGCCATGCTTCAACCGATATCCCTGATGGCGCTGCTGGCGACGCTCATTTTGCTGTTTGGCTTTCAGGGCGAGCAGATCCTCGCGCAGCCGATTGTGATCGCGCTTCTGGCCGCGCCGTCCGCGCTCATCGGCGCGAGTAATTTCTTTGAGCTGGCCGTCGCGGCCGCCATCAGCATCTTCGGGTTCACATCCGGTGCTGCGCTTGCAACGGTCGTCGGGGTCTTGATCGAAGTCCCGGTCATGTTGTCGATCGTCGCGATCGCGAACCGCACAAGGGCCTGGTATGATCGCGGCGCGGCTGTGGCCCGGCGCTCAAACCCTCCCATGATCCAAACAAGGGCAGAGACTTGAGCGATTTTCCGATAAGCTTTTATCATAACCCGGCCTGTGGCACGTCGCGCAATGCGCTCGCGATGGTGCTGGCCGCCGGCTATGCGCCCAGCGTCGTCGACTATCTGCAAATAGGCTGGACACAGCCGCAATTGGAGACCCTCATTCGCGCGATCGGCTGCACCGCGCGGGATCTGCTGCGCGAGAAGGGGACGCCCGCGGCGTCGCTCGGCTTGCTTGATGAGGCTGTGCGGGACGACCAGATCCTGGCGGCCATGCTGGCGCATCCGATCCTCGTGAATCGTCCGATCGTCCAGACGCCGCGCGGCGCGAAACTATGTCGTCCGTCGCAAGTCGTTTTGTCGTTGCTCGATCGTCAGCCGACACACTTTACGAAAGAGGATGGCGAGATTGTATGGATTCCAAGATCGTGACCGACTTTCCCGCCCTTTTCGTCGCGATTCCTCTCCTCCCGGCTTTAAGCCTACTCGCCCCCGATCGGTCGGCGACTCACGCATGATCGCCATCGTGACGAGGACGATGTTCTAGCGGCCCTCTCGACCCGGTCGAGTCCACCCTTACGCCTGGCTCACGGTCCGCCTACCTGCTGCTAGCGCGCCGGTAGCGCACCGTGGGCCTTTGTCCCGCCCGCGTAAGGACAAGCACGTAACGACCCATGGCCGTTTCCCCCTAGAATGCCGAGCGCGGGACTAGTCCAATCCTCGTCTCTGCAATCTCATTCCTGGAAGCGAGCGACATGGACGGCACAGGTGCGACAATCATGGCGATGCAACGCGGTCTCTCCACAGAAGATGCTTCGGCGCGCCTCAAGCGCGATGGTCCCAACGAACTGCCACGATCGCATCAGCGGACAATGGCGCGGATCTTCGCTGAGGTCATCAAGGAACCGATGCTGGCCCTTCTTGTGCTGGGCGGCATCGCTTATATGCTCCTGGGCAGTCTGGGCGAGGCGCTCATTCTTCTAGCCTTTGCGACCTTTTCGATTGCGATCACCGTCTACCAGGAAACCCGCACCGAGCATGTCCTTGAGGCGCTGCGCGATCTTTCCGCGCCCCGCGCGCTCGTCGTCAGGGATGGGACGCCAGCGCGAATAGCAGCGCGCGAAGTTGTGTGCGGCGATATTCTCCTGGTCGAACAGGGGGATCGCGTCGCAGCCGATGCTGTTCTGCTCAGTGCCGTCGATTTCCAGGTCGATGAGTCGCTCCTGACCGGCGAATCCCTGCCCGTGCGCAAGCGCGCAGCGCCTGATGGCCAGGTCGAAACCGCGCTTCGTCCTGGAGGAGAAGACCAGCCGGTCCTTTACTCTGGCTCCCTTATCACGCGCGGCAACGGCCTGGGCCTGGTCATCGCTACCGGTCCTCAATCGGAAATTGGCCGCATCGGACAGTCGCTTGTGTCGGTGGACCCCGAGCCACCCCGCTTGCGGCGGGAAACGACGCGTATCGTGCGCCTTTGTGCAATCGGCGGCGGCGCCGTAGCTGGCTTGGTCGTGGTGCTTTTCGGCTTGTTGCGGGGAGGGTGGATCGACGCACTCCTGGCCGGCATTGCGATCGGCATGTCGATGTTGCCGGAGGAGTTTCCGGTCGTTCTCACCATCTTCCTTGCCATGGGTGCCTGGCGCATTGCCCAGACGGGTGTGCTCACACGCCGCGCCACCGCGATAGAGGCCCTGGGTTCGGCCACCATCCTGTGCACGGACAAGACAGGAACATTGACGGAAAATCGCATGGCGGTGGCGGCGATGTGGCTTCCATCCGGCGAAAAGGCGATTGTTGATGGCAAAGATCAGTCTGATCCCAAATTCCACGGCCTGATCGCCACAAGTATTCTTGCCAGTGCTTCCATGCCGGTCGATCCCATGGAGATCGCCTTCCACGCGGCCGACTCCGGGATTGCCGCGATTCAGGCACGCCGCGGCACTCTCGCCCTCGCCCACGCCTACGGATTGCAGCCGGAGCTGCTCGCCATGTCGAACATCTGGCGCGAGGCAGGCAAAGACACGCACCATATCGTTGCTGCCAAAGGCGCGCCCGAAGCCATTGCTGCGCTCTGTCGGCTCGATCCTGCGCAGCGCGCATCGCTGGCGGACGCCGTCGAAGAGATGGGACGCGAGGGCATGCGCGTGCTGGGCGTGGCGCAGGCGGTGACACCTGCAAACCAGCCCTGGCCAGATTCGCAATTTGGGCACAGCTTCTCGCTTGTCGGTCTGATCGGGCTTGCCGATCCGCTCCGCGAGAGCGTGCCGGCCGCCATCGCGGAATGCCGCAATGCCGGGATCAGGGTGGTGATGATCACCGGCGACTATGCGGCGACGGCGCGGGCGATCGCTTCCAAGGCCGGAATCGCGGAAGGTGAAGTGATGACCGGCACCGAAGTCGCGGCGCTCGATGACAGGCAGCTCGCCCAGCGGCTAGAAAAGGTCAGCGTTTTCGCGCGGATCATGCCCGAACAAAAGCTCAGGATCGTTGCGGCATTCAAGGCCGATGGCGATGTTGTGGCAATGACGGGGGATGGCGTGAACGATGCGCCGTCCCTTCGGGCGGCCCATATCGGCATCGCCATGGGCAAGCGCGGCACCGATGTCGCGCGCGAGGCATCGGCGATTATTCTGCTGGACGATGATTTCGGATCAATCGTCAAGGCGATACGACTGGGACGCCGCATCTACGACAATATCCGCAAGGCGATGGCTTTCATTTTCGCGGTTCATGTGCCGATCGCTGGCCTTGCACTTCTCCCGCTGCTGACGGGATTGCCCATTCTGTTCGGGCCGATCCATATCGCCTTGCTGGAAATGATCATTGATCCGGTCTGCGCACTTGTTTTCGAGGCTGAGCGCGAGGAGACAGATCTTATGCAACGCCCCCCGCGCGATCCTGAAGAAAGGCTGTTTTCCATGCCCATGATCGGCTGGAGCATCATCCAGGGCGGTCTTGCGTTCATCACGGTCGCTATCGTCTTTCTCGTGGGCAATCATCTTGGCCTGGCCGAAGCCTATGTGCGCACGCTTTCCTTCTTCACCCTGGTCGGGGTGATCCTGGCGCTCATCCTGGCCAACCGGACGTTCGACACGTCCCTTGTCCATGCGCTGTTGAGGGGTAACATGGCGCTGCGTTATGTGATTGGTGCCGTGGTCCTGGTTAGCGCCATCATCCTGTTGATCGCGCCGATCCGTACGCTGCTGAAATTCGCGCCGCTCGGCAGCGGCGATCTGGCGTTTATCGGCATAGCGGCAACCGCGTTGCTCATTCTTCTGGAGAGCGCCAAGGCGGTCCAATCGTGGCGGAGGCAGCGCAATGTGCTGGTTTGATCATCAGAGCGATAAGGCCGCGTAAACGCGCGACTGGGTCCGATGCCCTTATCGCAACATTTGTTCAGTTGGGTCTGGCGGTCACTGTGGCGCAGCTAACGCATTGCGCAGCTTCTGGGACAACGGCCAGGCGACCGGGTGCGATTTTTCCGCCACATGTCACGCATGCCCCATATTCGCCTGCATCGAGGCGACGCAGCGCCGCCCTGATCTGGTCCATTTCCGCCAGCGCAGCGGCCTCAATCACGACCAGCGGCTCCTCCCCTTCGCGCTGCGCGGCCTGCTCTGAAAAATCCTGATCGAGGGGCTGCGAAAGATCGGTCTCGATACAGCCGACCCGCTCGCTCAAGGCGCGCAGCCTCCCCGTGAGTCGACCCCGAATTTCGCTATCGCTTCCCATCACGCCGCCTTCCGAATGGCAATCAGGCCGGCAATCTCGTCGAGTAGGACCAATCTCTTCTTTTTTAGGGTCTCGATGCGGTTATCGGAAGCCACGGCCAGGCCCGCCTCGATACGATAGATTTCCTGCGTAAGATGATGATGCTCGTCAGAAAGTTTGCGAAAATGCTCATCATCCATCTTGAGTGCGTGAAGGATCGCCCGGTCGGCAGCAAACTCGGTGAGAAGGTCGTGGCCCTGTTCACTCATACGAAAATATCCTCTTCCTGGCGTTGGCGGTGATATATCGGGCCGACCTCGTGACGAGGCTGGTCGATGGCAGCGAAAATGGGATAAGCGGCGCAAGTCTGCATCTGCGCCCGGTCTTGGGATGCGTATTGCGCCCGCCGCAGGGCGAGAAGTCGTTGCTGATAGCACCGCACGAACTGGCGATGGACCAGGCGAACCTCGCATGCCTGCGCCTGGCGCAGGAGACGCCGATGAGCAGATGCGCGCATCAGCAGATAGGCTTTTTCGATCTCAACCATAGAGCACCTCCGCATAACAGCGGTGGCACGGCGCTCCCACGGCGTCGTTACGGGATTCTCCGGAGGCGAACTGGCGCAGAGGATCACGCGCCACGGTTGCGAGCCATCCGCGCGGCCTGCACGCCGAGGCTTTGCGGGAACCGGTCAGGGACGGCCATGTCAACGGTCGCCACCGCGCGCGCGGGCGGCGGCACCCACCGATCCTGACCGACAGGCCCTGCTCCTCGGCGCACGATAATTCCACCTAACCAAGGTTAATTTCGGCGTTTTTGCCCCTGTTATGGACGACCAATATGGGAACGAGGCCCTAAGAAACGGGTTGAAGGGTCTATTGCCATCGTCAGCCAGGAGAGCAGCATGGGCGACACGCTTGTCCCGCCGCGCGGAGATGACGCGCCGATCACCACGTCAAAACAGCGCAATGCCGTCGATGATGCGACGGCCAGCCTGGTCGAGGGGAGGGGAGACGCGCTGATCGGCAAGACGGTCACCATCAACCGGCCACGCGCAGAGCTTTTCGCTTTTTGGCGCGACTTCTCCAATCTTCCGCGCTTCATGGAAAATCTGGTTTCTGTTGAACAGCTCGATAACCGTCGATCGCGCTGGGTCGTGAAGGCACCGGCCGGAAAAACGGTCGAATGGATCGCCGCGATCACCGAAGAGGGGCAGGATGAATTCATCGCCTGGGCCTCGGAAGAGGGCGCGGCTGTGCCCAATAGCGGGCGTATTGATTTTCGCGATGCCCCCGGCGGGCGCGGCACCTGGGTCAGCGCGACGATCCTCTACGATCCGCCAGCCGGCATCATCGGCAAGGTCATCGCCACCATGTTTCAGCGTGAGCCGGCCATCCAGGCGCGGCGGGAGCTGCGGCGCTTCAAGCAACTGATGGAGACGGGCGAGGTGGCGACCGCCGCTCTGACCCGCAAACAGATGGAAGAGGAGCAGGGCTGATGCGCGCTTTGACCTGGCATGGAAAGCATGACGTGCGCGTCGATACGGTCGACGATCCGTAAATCCTCAACCCGCGCGACGCGATCATCAAGATCACGTCGACCGCCATCTGCGGGTCCGACCTCCATCTTTATGACGGCTATATCCCCACCATGAAGGCGGGCGACATCCTGGGCCATGAATTCATGGGCGAAGTTGTCGAGACCGGTCCCAAATCGACCCTGCAAAAGGGTCAGCGCGTGGTGGTGCCTTTCACCATCGCCTGCGGCAGTTGCTTCCATTGCAACAAGCATCAATATTCGGCGTGCGACAATGGCCTACCCGCCGACAATCAGGATATTGCGCAAACGCTCTATGGCCAGCCCATGTCGGGGCTGTTCGGCTATAGCCATATGACCGGCGGCTATGCCGGCGGGCAGGCCGAATATGTGCGCGTGCCTTTTTCCGATGTGGGACCGATCGTCATTCCCGACGGGGTCGAGGACGACAAGGTGCTGTTCCTTTCCGACATCTTGCCGACCGGCTGGATGGCGGCCGAGAATGCGGACATCGAACCTGGCGACACCGTGGCGGTGTGGGGCTGCGGTCCGGTCGGACTGTTCGCGGTGCAATCGGCTTTCCTGATGGGTGCCGAGCGCGTCATCGCCATCGACCATTTCCCGCACCGACTGGAACTTGCAAAGACATTCGGCGCTGAAACCGTCAATTTCGAGGAGTCGAAAACCTATGAAGCGCTGATGGAGATGACCGGTGGCATTGGTCCTGATGCCTGTATCGACAGCGTGGGCCTTGAGGCGCATGGCTTCTTTGCCGACAATGTCTGGGATCAGATCAAGGTCTCGACCTTCCTCGGCACAGACCGCGCCCATTCGATCCGCCAGGCGATCCTTGCCTGCCGTAAAGGCGGGCGTGTCTCGATGCCGGCGGTATATGGTGGCTTCGTCGACAAATTCCCCTTGGGTGCCTTCATGGAAAAGGGCCTGACGCTCAAGACCGGCCAGACCCATGTGCAGCATTATATGCCCGCCCTGCTCCATGCGATCATGGAGGAGAAGATCGACACGACCTTTCTCATTTCGCACCGCATGCCGCTCGAACAGGCAGCCGAGGGCTACAGGCTGTTCCACGACAAGCAGAATGAAGTGACCAAGATCGTGCTGAAGCCGGGCATGGACCTGGCGCAGGCGGCCTGACCTTTATTCCATAGGAGACTAGCTCATGCGTTCTTTCTTCCTTTTCACCGCAAGCGCTCTGGTTCTTGCCGGGTGCAATAGTGCCGACACATCCGATAACCAGGTCGGCGCGAATGCCATTTCCGCCAACAGCGCGTCGGAAATGGCCGATCGGAACGTAATGGCCGACCCTGTCGCCACGCCGACCGATGCGTCTGGCTATCTTGCCAAAGCGGGTGCCAGCGACATGTTCGAGATCGAATCCTCCAAGGCTCTCTTGGATAAAAGCAAGGACGCCAAGCTGCGCGAATTTGCGCAGATGATGGTGAGCGCCCATCAGCAATCGACAGCAAAGGTCAAGGCCGCGGCGGCAGAAGCCAGGCTCACCGTGGCACCGCCAAGCCTCGCCCCGGACCAGCAGATGATGCTCGACGAGATCAAGGGCGCCTCGGCCGACGCGATCGATGCCGTTTATATCCAGCACCAGAAGGCCGCGCATGATGCCGCGCTCGCCCTGCATGAGGGCTATGCCAGCGCCGGCGATACGCCCGCGCTCAAGAAGGCAGCCGCCGGGATCGCACCCGTCGTCAAGGAGCATATCGCCCATCTCACGGCGCTCCCGGCCAAGTAAGGAGAGAGTATCATGGGCAAATTCGCGATCATCACCGGCGCTTCGACCGGTATCGGTTTCGAGCTAGCGCATCTGGCGGCCAGGGATGGCTATGATTTGCTGGTCGTGGCCGACGAGCCGCTGATCGACGCATCGGCGGAAGATTTCAAACAATATGGCACGCAGGTGCAATCAGTCGAGGCGGACCTTTCCACCCTGCAAGGTGTTGATCGGCTGTTTGCCGCGACCGACGGCCGGCAGATTGATCTACTCTGCGCCAATGCGGGTCGCGGCCTGGGCCATGGGTTTCTCGATCAGGATGTCGACGACTGGCGGCGGGTGATCGATACGAACGTCACGGGTACGATCTACCTGTTGCAGAAAGTGCTGAAACAGATGGTCGCCCGCGACGATGGCAAGATACTCATCACCGGCTCGATCGCCGGCTTCATTCCGGGTAGTTTCCAGGCGGTTTACAACGGTACCAAGGCGTTCATCGACAGTTTTGCCGATGCGATTCGTAACGAAATCAAGGAAAATGAGGGCGTCACTGTGACGACCCTGATGCCAGGCCCCGTCGAGACGGAGTTTTTCGCCCGAGGAGACATGCTCGACACCAGCGTGGGTGCCTCGGAGAGCAAGAGCGATCCCAAGGACGTCGCCAAGGACGGCTGGGACGCGCTGATGGCCGGTCATGCGCACATTGTGTCGGGCTGGAAGAACAAGGTTCAGGCGGCGGTAGCCCATGTGACACCGGCAAGGGTTCTTGCCGAGCAGCACCGCAAGATGGCCGAACCCGGATCAGCAAAGGACCAATAGGCGGAAGACGAGGCGGCGTTGGCTCCACCCTGTCATTATCGGGGCGGGGCGAGAACGACATCTGTAGATAAGCGTTCTTCTTCATGGCCGTTTTCCGAGGCTGATGAGAGGAGAATGTTGATGAAGAAATATGCCTATGGCTGGATCACCGCCCTTTTCTTTCTCGTGTCGATCGTCGGGCACTGGATTTTTGGTTGGTACGCCTTCGTCGAGGACGCCCGCGAACATCATCAAGCCGCGCAGGTTGGCAGTTACCTCGTCGAAATGGGCCGGGATACATTTGAGAACTGGCAGTCGGAATTCCTGCAGCTCATCTGGCAGGTCGTGGGACTCGCCTATTTCCTGTATATAGGCTCACCGGCATCCAAGGAAAATGACGACCGGCTCGAAGCGAAGGTGGATGAGTTGATGAAACTTGTCGGCGGCGCACAGGCCGAAAGGCTGATCGCCACAATCGATCATCGCTATCTTCGGACCCATGGCCACGCAAAGCCTCACGCCCATGATGTCGGGCACGAATGACAACTCGCCACTGGGCGTAAGATGGCCGGATGTTTGTTGCGAGTCATTCGCTTGGAACAACGCGCGGCTGCTGGATTTTCTGTCAGGAGCGGAGCAACAGGAGGACGTTATGGCGACCGATATATTCACCGACGCGATAGCATTGCTGAAAGCCGATCATCGCAAAGTCGAAGAGCTGTTTGAACGGTTCGAGGCGACGAAGGCCACAACGAAAAAGCAGCAGATCGCGCACCAGATCTGTACCGAACTCAAGGTCCACACGTCGATTGAAGAGGAAATTTTCTATCCGGCGTTTCGCGGCAAAATAGAGGACGACACGCTGGACGAGGCTTATGTCGAACATGACGGCGCCAAGGTGCTGATCAACGATATCGAAGCGGGTTCCGCGGAAGATGATTTTTACGATGCCAAGGTCAAGGTGCTGTCCGAGGAAATCAAGCATCATGTCCATGAAGAGGAAATGCCATCGGAGGGCATGTTCGCTCAATGTCGCAAGACGGACGTCGATCTCGTCGCACTGCGCGATCAGATGATGGCGCGCAAGGAAGAGTTGCTTGCCCTCGCCGGGACTTCCGGCCTGCCGGCGGCGAAGCCAAGCGTCGTAAACCTGATCGCCGCCTGACGTAGAATATGTCCGGCCGCCTTCCTGACGGCCGGACATTCCCTCGTTTCGGCAGTTGAAAGACCGGGCGGCAGCATTGGCGGGGGCCGCCAATGCGTCAGAGAAAGTGACTTATCCAGGTTAATTGGCCCGGCTTTTCAGCGCTTTCATGCGGAACGGCCCGCGGTATAATTGGTTTTTGATCTCATCGTGAATTCCAGTCAGCAAGGAAGATCCGATGGGCGACATGTTTGCCGATCAGTTTGATTATATGTCCGTGTCTGCTGCGAGCCGCAGCGATGCCGAGCAGAGCGGGCCATCGCTTGCCCTGACGGCGAAGACATTCTTCGAGCATCCGGCGATGGTGGGGTCCGCCTTTCCTGCAAGCCGCTGGCTCGTGCGCCGCATGCTGGAGCCGATCGACTGGACGAGAATGAAGCTGTTTGTCGAATTCGGCCCCGGCACGGGGGCATTCACCCGCGCCGTGCTGTCTCGTCTGCCTGCCGACGCTGTTTTGCTCGCATTGGATACCAGCCTCGCCTTCGTCGATCATTTGAGGGCCTCCATAAATGATCCACGGCTGCATGCCGTCTGCGCCCCCGCGGCCAATGTCGCTACCATCCTGCAAGAACGCGGCCTGCCGCACGCCGACTGCATACTCTCCGGCTTGCCTTTTTCTACCCTGGAGCCAGCCGAAGCCGATCGGACGATGCGGGCAAGTCGCGCCATTCTCGCGCCCGATGGCATGTTCTGCGCTTACCAGATGCGCCGCGCCATCGAGCCACTGCTGAAGACGAATTTTGGCGCAATCCATACGGCCTATGAGTGGCGCAACATTCCGCCCTGTCATCTCTACTGGACTGACGCCGACCCCCAACAGCGGAACTTAGGAGACCATTGATGACCGAGCAGACGCGTGCGCCCTCAAAGCCTTCGGGCCTGCCGATAGACGATAGTCCCCGGCGCGGACCGCTAGGTGACGTCCTGCCGAACGAGAATGACCCGGACCCCCGCACAGGCGGTGGCCAGCCTCCTGAAAAGGTAGAGGATCGGCCCGTGGTCGGGACGGTGAAGCCGGAGGATTATCCGGAGGATCAACGCGCCAAGGGCGCATGAAAAACGGGAGAGAGCCATGGAAGATCAGTCTCGCAGTGAACGATCGGTGCCATCGGAGAAGGCGCGCGATCCTAATATTTCGACGGAAAATCAGCTCCAGGGTGCGGCCCGACGACCCAGCGACACGCTCGACCGTGAGTCTGCACGCGATCCGGTGAGCGGCGGGGCCATATCGTCGGACTATGATCCTCAAAGCATGACGAGGCGCGGTGAGCAGGATGACACTCGTGCGGGTCGCGAACTGAACGAGGGGAAAGGCGATGATGGTAGCGACGGCGATCGGGCTGAACGCGACCCTGCGTCGGACCATAATCCATTAGCCCCGCCCATCAACATTCAACCGGGCAGTTGAGCCAGGCAGGAGACACTTCATGACCAACCGTAAATGGTCACAGGATGTGACCGACCATAGCGATGCTCTCGACCTGGACGAAGGCGTGTTCAAACAGGATGATCCAAAGGCCATCGCTTTGTCGTTGAAACGCTCCGCCGAACATAGCCATCGTCGTAAGGGAACGCCGCTGCAATCGGCGATGGGGATGCTGACTTTCTACATCAATCGGGCGGGCGACAATCTCAGCGCCGCGCGAGGGGAAGTGCTGGAAAAAGCCAAGGACGAGCTGCGCGCGGCATTCAGCAAGAAGGAGAAACATCATGCCTCGGGGTGACAAGTCCAGCTATACCGACAAGCAAAAACGCAAGGCCGAACATATCGAGGAGGGATATGAGGATCGGGGCGTTTCCAAGGACGAGGCCGAACGCCGCGCCTGGGCGACGGTGAACAAGGAATCGGGCGGCGGCAAGAAATCCGGTTCGGGCAGGGGCAAGGCGGAAAATCATGTCTCTTCGCGCAAGGGAGGCCGGATCGGCGGGTCCAGCCAGAGCCACGAGAAAGGCTCTGCCGCCGCGAGGAAAGGCTGGGAGACCAGGCGCAAGCAGGCGCATGGCTGAGCGAATGCGCGAAGGATGCCGGACGACCGTGCACCACGTGCACCAGCGCGGCATGCCTGAGACCAGCCGTTCGGCGAACCGTGTCTTGATCAATCAGCTCTGGTTGAGGTGCAGATATCGCTCGTTGAAGTCCGCCAGCGCCCGCAACCCTTTCCAGTCGCCAACCTGCATCCTGCGTCTGTCAAGATTTATCAGACAGGCTTCGAGTTCCAGAGCGCCGACCTATCGATGGTATCGGCCGGTCGACGCTCCAAAGCCTCGATCTTCCGTTCATAGGCTTTTGCCAGTTCCTCGCGTGTGCGTTTGGCCGATATATTCTGAGTCGCAGCGGCCTTTTCGCGTTCTTCCCCGGCGCGGCGCTGATAATAGGCCCTATCTAGGTCATCAAACATGGGAATCTCCCTTTCACGACTGCCCCTCACAGGTGAAATTAAGCAGAATCCTGCTCCTGGTTCATTAAACTAGGTAAGGGACGGCGGCCTTGTTGGAATGCCCCATTATCCATTGACGATCGTCCCGCCGTTGGGATGCAAAACCTGGCCCGACATGTAGCTTGCATCGTCGCAAGCAAGAAAAAGGAAGGCGGGGGCAACCTCATTGGGTTGCCCTGGGCGGCCCATCGGGGTGTTTTCGCCAAAATGCTTCAGCTTCTCCGGGCTGGCACCACCGCAAGGATTGAGCGGCGTCCAGATCGGGCCGGGGGCCACCGCATTTACGCGAATGCCATCCCCAACCAGATTTTCGGAAAGCGAACGGGTAAAGGCCGTGATCGCTCCCTTGGTCGCGCTATAATCCAGCAGTTCCGAACTGCCCTGATACATGGTGACGCTGGTGCAATTGACGATGGCAGCGCCAGCCTTCAGGTGCGGCCGCGCCGCCTGGACGAGGAAGAACATACCAAAGATATTGGTCTGGAATGTGCGACGAAGCTGCTCCTCGCTGATGTCGGTAATCTCCTTGTCGGGATGCTGCTCCCCGGCATTGTTGACGAGGATGTCGATCCTGCCGAACGCCTCTAGCGTCCTGCGGACGACCTCGTCGGCAAAACCCCGCTCCCCTATATCGCCGCGAAGGGTGATCGCCTTGCGTCCCTCCGCCTCGACGATGTGCTTGGATTCCGCTGTATCCTCATCTTCCAGCAAATAGACGATCACAATATCGGCGCCCTCGCGCGCATAAAGAGCGGCGACCGCTCTGCCTATGCCACTATCGGCACCAGTGATGATAGCGACCTTGCCCGCAAGCCTATCCGAACCCCTGTAACGCGGTTCCCATTCAGGTTTAGGGGAAAGCCTGCTCTCATGGCCGGGCAGCGCATCCTCATGGATCATTTCGACGGTCTCGCTCATCGCATAATCTCCTTCCCGCAAAGAACCCTTCGCGGCCCAAAGAGTTCTCGCTGGGACAAACGGATGATCGCATTCTCGCGGCAACCGAACCCCTCAAGGAGATGATCGATGCCACTCAAGGCCCTGGCACTCAACTGCACCCTGAAGGCTGGCAAGGACGAGGATAGTTCGTAAGCGCGAATTTCTGCGCACCTAGGCAGTTGAGTGCGCTGCTGGGATGAGGTG
>CAZLSU010000082.1:0-14468 GCA_964562225.1 uncultured Sphingobium sp. | reverse complement strand
TGAACCAGCGCGCCGAAGACCTGCTGATGGGCGCGCCCAGCGCCGCCGAGTTCAAGCAGCTACGCGAACTCCATGTGCGCGTGGTGGAGCCGCAGGCGAAAGCCTGATCCGCCTCACGCGGCAAAAGACATTTTCGCGCACAGGCGCAGAGAACGCAGAGAAAATCTCGGCGTCCTCTGCGCCTGTGCGCGATCCCTCTTTCCGCATCCCCCCTGCACAGACAGATTTGACTTTTTCGCCTTCAAAGCGTTGCCTGCCATGGCAACAGCTAGGAAGCGCGCCCATGACCATCGACCTTGCCGATTACGAACAGGGCGCGAAATATAAGGGCGACTATGACGCCACTCTCGCCGCGCTCCAGCTTCGCCTCGCCAAGATTCAGGTCGCCCACATCATCCACGGTAAACGCAGCTTGATCCTGCTGGAAGGCTGGGACGCGGCGGGCAAGGGCGGCATCATCAAGCGGATGACCGCCGAATGGGACCCGCGCTATTATCAGGTCCACCCGATCGCCGCGCCCAGCGAGGCGGAGCGCGACCATCATTTCCTCTGGCGCTTCTGGACGCGCCTGCCGCCAGTCGCAACGTCGCGATCTTCGACCGGAGCTGGTACGGCCGGGTGTTGGTCGAGCGGGTCGAGGGCTTTTGCAGCAAGGCCGACTGGAAACGCGGCTATGACGAGATCAACGCCTTTGAAAAGCAGCAGATCGATGCGGGCACCAACATCATCAAATTGTTCGTCCACATCACCCAGGAAACCCAGGATAAGCAACTGATCGAGCGGCTCGACACGCCGTGGAAACGCTGGAAAACCGGCGCGGACGACTATCGCAACCGCTCCAAGCGCGACGCCTATCTCGATGCTATGCACGCGATGTTCAAGAAGACCGACACCAAGCACGCGCCCTGGCATGTGATCGACAATAATCACCGCAAGGCCGGGCGAATCGCGGCGCTGACCTATGTCGCGGACAGGCTGGAAGCGCTCGTGCCGATGGATATGCCGACGGCAGACGCAGAGGTGGTCAAATTGGCGGAGGCCGCGTTCGGCTATAAAGCCAAGGCGCGGTAAGGCCCGTTAGCGCAGGCTCATCATCAACCCCGCCAGCGCCGCGCTCATCAGGTTCGCGAGGCTCCCTGCGACCAGCGCCTTAAGGCCCAGCTTTGCGATCATCGGGCGCTGGTTGGGCGCGAGACTGCCTGTCACCGCCATCTGGATCGCGATCGAACTGAAATTGGCGAAACCGCACAGCGCGAAGGTGACGACCGCGACCGTGGATGGCGACAGCACGCCTTGATTCTGGCCGAGCGCGATATAGGCAACGAATTCGTTGAGCACGACCTTGGTGCCGAACAATCCGCCCGCAATCTGCGCTTCCTCCCACGGGATGTTGAGCAGATACATCACCGGCGAGAAGACATAGCCGAGCAGCTGCTGAAAGCTGAGCGTGGGATAGCCGAACCACGCGCCTACCCCCGCCAGCAGACCGTTGGCCAGCGCCACCAGCGCGACGAAGGCCAGCACCATCGCGCCGACCGCTACCGCCAGCTTGACCCCGGTCTGCGCGCCCTGCGCCGCGGCCTGAATGATGTTGGCGGGCTTTTCCTCGTCATGGGTGGCGATCGGCATCGGTTCGCCGGGAACGCCGCCCTCGGGCAGCAACGCGGCCGGCCCTTGCCCGCTGATGCGGGCTTCGGGCAGATGCAGGGTCGGCTCATCGCCAAGCGGCAGCACGCCCTGCACTGGCGCCGGAATATCGGGCATCATGATCTTGGCCATCAGCAGCCCGCCGGGTGCCGCCATGAAGCTGGCCGCCAGCAGATAGTCGATCTGGATACCCATAGAGGCATAGGCCGCCAATATGGTGCCCGCGACCCCCGCCATACCGCTGGTCATCACCGCGAACAACTGCGCAGGGTTGAGACCCGCCAGATAGGGCCGAATGACGAGCGGGCTTTCACTTTGCCCCACGAAAATGTTGGCGGCGGCGCACAGGCTTTCAACCTTGGAGACGCCGATCACCTTTTCGATCCCGCCGCCGACCCAGCGAACCACCAGTTGCATGATGCCCAGATAGTAAAGGATCGACACCAGGCTGGCGAAGAAGATGATCACCGGCAGCGCGGCGATGGCGAAGCTCGCGCCGCCAATCTCCGGCCTAGCCAGCGGGCCGAAGATGAAATTGGTACCAGCCTGTGCATAGCCCAGCAGGTTGCCCACGCCGCGCGACATCGCCGCGATCACCGCGCGACCGGCGGGGACGTAGAGCACCAGAACAGCGATCCCCGCCTGAAGCAGAAAAGCCGCACCGACCACCCGCAGCCGGATGGCCCGGCGGTTCGACGACAGAGCTACGGCGATAACAAGGATAAGCAATATGCCGGCAAGGCCGATGAGCAGGTGCATGGATCGCTTTCGCGCAATGGAGAGAGTGCGCGACTATACAGGGGGGATCGCCGCTGGCCAGAGCGTTTGGCTGGCCGTCACCTCTCTGGAGCGTCCGCATCCTGCTCTGTGACGTTCGCACCGAACATCAGCTGGAGCCAACTCGTCATCGCATCAATCGCGATCGGCGACAGGTTCAGCCACAGGCGGCGCGCGCCCTCCTGATGGGATGGTGCCAGCAGCAACCCGCGCTCATCCATGATCTCGACATATTGCAGCGCGGACCGGATCGGCAGGCCCGTCGCCTTGCATGCCCGTGCGACCGATACCGGACGCCTGGCCAGTTCCCCTTCATAGAGCGCCAGCATCATGTCCCAGATGGGGTCCGCGAACAGGCCGCGGCCGAAAATTTCCTGCCGCATGTCGCGCACTTCGCGATATTTGGCCAATGCCGCCAGCCGCTCGTCATCGACCGGCGGCAGGATCGCCGGTTCGTCGTTCCGCCCGTGAAAGCTGGTAAGGCAGCGTTGCAACGCGATGACCAGATCCACGGCTTCCTGATTAGGCAGTGCGCGATCCGGGGGAATATGCGCGGTCATCCTTGTGCTTCCGATCCTGTTCGATGCCGATGATTGTGAAGATCATCAGCGGGATGACCCAGACGGTACTGAGTCCTTCGTATATCCGGTCGGAAAAGGTCGCCAGGATGAGCGTCGCCACATGGGTGAGAACGCTCATCAACTGGCTGGCGGTGGCCCAGATCGGCCAGTAGCTGGCACTGCGCAGCATCACCCTGACCATCCCGGCGAAAAACAGCGTATCTATGACCATCACCCATAGCTGGGTGGTGTGCCAGTTGCCGATCAACTGCGCGGGTATGGTCAGCACGACGCCCGCGATGAACATCAAGGCAAAGCATCGCCCATCTCTCCCGCCGAAAACGGCCGCAAAGGCGCAGCCGAACAAGGTGAGAAGCCAGAAGGAAGCCGCCAACATCTGCACTCCCGAACAAGAGTTAGGTCCGAGCGTCAAGCAGCATGCGACGGCTTCGACTGGATTCAGGCCACGAGGGTCAGATGGCTGGGTGCAGCGGCCACCTGTGCATCGTCCATGCCCAGTGGGCAACCGAGCGCGGTGGGTTCGATGCGGCTATGTTCGACGGCGCGGGTCAACAAAGCGGTCGCGCGGACCATCTCGCTGCGGCCCTCGATGATCTTGGTGGTGCTTTCATGAATGCGCTGGATGATACGCTGGCTTTCACTGGCGGTCATGCCGGAGCCTTCGGCAGCGGTCAGGAAGGCGCTGGTCAGGCGGGCGGTATCGAAGATCGCGGAATCGAATGCGGCAAATGCCTGCGTGGTCTGATCGGCGACGGCCTGGGTCTTGGACGGATCGAGTGTGAGCACAAGCTTTCTCCTTCGCACTCGCCGAGGCGGTGCGTCATTGGATGCGATAATATGGGATGGATCAGCCCAGCGCCTTGAATGCGCCGGCAATGAGCAGCAGCAGAGTGACGACCCCGATGGCGGTCAGCGCCGCCGCACGGATCATCGCCAATATGCGGCCATCGATACTTAGCTCATTGATCGTTCCCCCGAGCGGCGGGCCGAAGGCAGTGATCCGATCCAGCAGCCTGTGCCACCCTGATCGCGGTCCCTGTTGTTCCGGCTGCCCCATGGATGGCGCGGGTCGGGGGGTGGTGGCAAGCGGCTTTGGCTGATATATCAAGGGCTGATATGTGCCAGTTTGAGCCGATGGTTGCTGTGCCGTCACGAACAGGCGGGCGGCTTCCTTGCGGGAGGGCACCTGATATTTGCGCAGCACCAGGCGCAGCCGTTGGTCGACGGTATGTTCGGAAATCAGCAGCTTGCGGGCGATTTCCTTGGAGTTGAAGCCCTGCGCCACCAGTGCAAGGCACTGGCGTTCGCCATCATTCAGTGCTGGAACGCTCTCCTGCACGCCACGTCCTTCCGCCAAGTCCGTACTCCGCGCGATTCCGCGAAGCCAGCCGGTGATCACCCTTATCCTATTGTCGATGATGATTCGACCGTCGTAAAGGCTCGATTGAGGTGGCCGTACCAGATTGCAAAGATGTTAACTTCGCATATTTCCCGCAGAATAAGACATATTATGTCGCGCGAGTTTTCGTTTGTTACGCGATTCGTCATGAGCGATGTGGACGATAGGAAAGCGTGTAACATGCTTATAGCATAGGCGCCGGGCTGTAGGACAGTCAGCCACCGGATGCGGGGAGCCAAATGATGCGCGTGAGAGACATCTATCTGGCGGCTTTTACCAGCAACAAGACCAGCGCGCTGGTCACCGGGACCGTCTGCGGCGTCCGGGTGGAAGATGGCGAAGATCCTGCGGTGAGCGCGCGGGCGCTTCAGCCGTGAAAGGGGCGTATCTCGATCTCGCTGGGACCGTACATGGGATTGGGGCAGCGTTTGGCCCAGCCTATCGCTTCATCCATATCCTTGACGTCCCATAGCCAGAAGCCCGCGACCTGATCGCCCGGCGGGGTGAAGGGACCATCAATGACGGTGCGCGCCGCCCCGTCGAAGGCGATGCGCTTGCCCGCCGATGTGGGTGCCAGGCCATCGGCCATGAGCAGGACGCCCGCTTCGCGCAGCTCGTCATTGAAGCGGCCCATCGCGGCCATCATCTCGCTGGCCCAGGGTTCGGGCGAGAGGCCCTGTTCGCTGTCCTGCGTTGCCTTCACGAACACCATGACGCGCATTGGCCGTCTCCTCTGCTTGCATAGTGCAGCCCATTGCCCCGTTTTTCGCAAAATTGCTGGCGGTCTGCCAGTCTTTCTTGCGGGCACGACCCATAATGCAGGGCGCTGGCTCGGTGCCGTGCGACCTTCATCGGCTTTACGGTCGCCTTGGGGCATAGGTTTTGGGAGGGAGTTAAAGAGCGGTCGATGATCGCTTTGCGCCATTCTCGGACGTTCAACTCGTCCAATGATGATCCCCAAACCTGCTGCTCATTCGGATCGCGATCTTCGATAATTGCAGTGGCGCGTTAACCGCTGCTTGTGCATTGTGCCGCCGTGGCAGGGATAAACCCCGATATCCTGATCTGGGCACGCGAGACCGCTGGTCTCGATCTGGATACGGCTGCCCGCAAGATTGAGTTAAACGCCGCGCGTGGTCTGTCCGGGGCGGAACGGCTAGCAGCGATAGAGGCCGGCGACGTCGTGCCCAGCGCGCCGCTGCTTCGCCGGATGGCGAACAAGTATCACCGACCGATCCTGACCTTCTACCTGCCGAAGGTGCCTGCGCCGCCGGAACTGGGGCAGGATTTTCGCACACTGCCGGATCAGGGCGACGAATCCAACGTTTTGCTTGCGACCTTGCTGCGCGACGTCAAGGCGAGGCAGGCGCTCGTGCGTGAAACGCTTGAGGACGACGACGATGCCGTCGAGGTAGAACTCGTCGGCTCCGCCAAAGGCATCCGGGACGCCGCCGAACTCGGCACTGCGATCGCCCGCGCGATCGATTTCAACCGAGCTGCATACCGCGCGCGCACCAAGGGTGAGGAAGCGTTCGCGTATCTCCGCACGCTGGTGGAGGCCAAGGGTGTGTTCGTCCTGCTGGCGGGTGACTGCGGCCACTGGTCTACCGCGATTGAGGTCGGCATCTTCCGCGGCTTCGCGATCGCCGACAACCTGGCTCCCTTCATCGTGATCAACGACCAAGACGCGAAGTCCGCCTGGGCATTCACCCTTCTGCACGAGCTAGCTCACCTGCTTCTCGGTGAGACGGGTGTCAGCGGCGGGACGCCGGCGGCTGGGGTCGAGCGGTTGTGCAATGACGCTGCTGCAGCCGTGCTGGTTGACCGCGCGGAGGTCGTTACCTTGCAGCGGCTCCTGCGCGGTGGTGACGGAGACATCAACACTATTGGCGCGTTTGCTGATCAAACGCGCATCAGCCAGTCGATGGTCGCCTATCAATTATTCCGCGTCGGCGTGATCGACGAGGCTCGCTGGACTGTGTTGCGTGACACGTTCCGCCGCCTTTGGGTCACGCAGAGGGACCGCGAGCGCGAACGGAACCGCAGCAGGGACGGTGGTGTCAGCTGGTATGTATTGCGCCGGCATCGGCTCGGTTCCGCGATCTTGGCGGTCGCACGGCAGGGAATGGCAGACGGCTCTCTTACGCCGACGCGCGCGGCGAGGATGCTGGGGGTTAAGCCGATGAATGTCTATCCGCTTCTAGCTGAACCGCGGCGAGCGATGGCCTGATGCTTTACCTGCTGGATGCCAATGCGCTGATTACCGCGCACAACACGTGGTATGGGCACAAGCGCGTCCCCGAGTTCTGGCTCTGGCTGATTCATCATGGCGAAGCGGGCACGATCAAATTGCCTCAGGAGATTTACGCTGAAGTCGAGGCCGGCAAGGACGAGCTGGCGGTATGGATGCACAACGCGGAGACGAAGAAGGCGCTATTGCTCCCCGAGGACAGCGACCCGGACGCGGTCCAGATGGTGCTGGCTCGCTATGGTGATCCGCTGACCGAAGATGACATGATAACGATCGGACAGGATCCGTTCCTGATCGCAGCGGCTGTCGGGAATGCCGATCGGTGCGTCGTCACCGCCGAGGTGTCAAAGCCGACGAGGACAGGTGCACGTCGACACGTTCCCGACGTTTGTGGCGACTGCGGCGTTAACTGGATTAGCCCGGTTACGTTCATCGCCGAGCTCGACTTCTCGACTGATTGGAACTCCATCGAGAAGTTGGGATAATTCGTAGCCGTGCCCAGCAACCGATCAACGACGGCAGCTTTGATAGGTTACTCGCCATAAAGCCGCCAGTCTGCAATCGGCCAATTATAGCCACCAGCGGATCGAGCGTTAGCTCTCCAAAAGCAGCCAAACGCATCTTAGACCATGCGGAAAGGCCGGTGGCGAGACGCTACTTCTCTGCATTCTTTGCCTTATGCGCCGCCAGCAGTCGGTCGAGTTCGACGATGCGCAGGCGTTCGGGGGTGTCCTTGGCCAGCCCTTTGAGGCGGCATTGCGCCCAGAGGGTGCGGCGTTCGGATTCCAGCGCCTTTAGGTAGAGGTCGGCCATGATCTTGGCTTTCGCTAAAGAAAGGGGGGCGGTGCGTTGCCGCCCGCCCCCTCCACCGGCTTTGCCGTCGAAGTGAGGCACGTGACTGACTTCGACCCTCCCCGTACCGGGGAGGAATGTATCAGGCGGCCTTGGCGCGGCTCATGCGCTTGCGCTCGTTCGGGTCCAGATAACGCTTGCGCAGGCGAATGGTCTTGGGCGTGACCTCGACCAGTTCGTCATCGTCGATATAGGCGATCGCCTGTTCCAGCGTCAGCTTCCATGGCGGGGTCAGGCGAACGGCGTCATCCTTGCCGCTGGCGCGGAAGTTGGTGAGCGCCTTGGACTTCATCGGGTTGACTTCAAGGTCGTCGGGCTTGGCATTCTCGCCGATGATCATGCCTTCGTAGAGCGCTTCGCCGACGCCGACCATCAGGATGCCGCGTTCTTCCAGCGGACCCAGCGCATAGGCGTTGGCCTCGCCCGAACCGTTGGAGATCAGCACGCCATTCTTGCGGCCTTCGATCTTGCCCTTATGCGGGCCATATTTCTCGAACAGCCGGTTCATGATCCCGGTGCCGCGCGTGTCGGACAGGAACTCGCCATGATAACCGATCAGCCCGCGCGACGGCGCGGAGAAGGTGATGCGGGTCTTGCCGCCACCCGAAGGCCGCATGTCGGTCATCTCGGCCTTGCGGATGTTCATCTTCTCGACGACCGTGCCGGAAAACTCATCGTCCACGTCGATCATGACGGTTTCATAAGGCTCGGTCTTGTTGCCATTCTCATCTTCGCCGAACAGCACGCGGGGGCGGCTGATCGAGAGTTCAAAGCCTTCGCGGCGCATGGTTTCGATGAGCACGCCAAGCTGCAATTCGCCGCGACCGGCAACCTCGAAGCTGTCCTTGTCCGCGCTCTCGGTCACCTTGACCGCGACGTTGGATTCCGCTTCGCGCGCCAGACGATCACGGATCATGCGGCTGGTGACCTTGCTGCCTTCACGGCCTGCCATGGGCGAATCATTGACGGCAAAGCGCATCGACAGGGTTGGCGGATCAATCGGCTGCGCCTGGATCGGCACGGTGACCGACGTGTCGCAGATGGTGTTGGAGACGGTCGCGACAGCGAGGCCCGCCAGCGAAATGATGTCGCCCGCCTGCGCCGTTTCCACCGGCACCCGGTCGAGGCCCTGGAAAGACATGATCTTCGACGCGCGGCCGGTTTCGATGACCTTGCCGTCCATGTCGAGCGCGTGGATCGCCTGGTTCACCTTGACGGTGCCGCTGGTCACGCGGCCGGTGAGGATACGGCCAAGGAAATTGTCGCGGTCCAGCAGCGTCACCAGGAAGGTGAAGGGCGCGTCGATGTCGAGCGCCGGCGGCGGCACATGCTCGACGATCTTCTGGAACATCGGGATCAACGTGCCCGAGCGCGCATGCTGGTCGTCGCTGGCATAGCCGTTGCGGCCCGACGCGTAGAGGACGGGGAAGTCGAGCTGCTCGTCGGTGGCTTCCAGGCTGACGAACAGGTCGAACACCTCGTCCAGCACTTCCTGAATGCGCTCGTCGGGGCGATCGACCTTGTTGACGACGACGATCGGACGCAGGCCCAGCGCCAGCGCCTTGCCGGTCACGAACTTGGTCTGCGGCATCGCGCCTTCGGACGAATCGACCAGCAGGATGACGCCGTCGACCATCGACAGGATGCGTTCCACCTCACCGCCGAAATCGGCGTGGCCCGGCGTATCAACGATGTTGATGCGGATGGATTCGCCGCCTTCGGGGGGCGTCCACTCGACCGAGGTGGGCTTCGCCAGAATGGTGATGCCGCGTTCCTTTTCCAGGTCGTTGCTGTCCATCGCGCGCTCTTCGATCCGCTGATTGTCGCGGAAGGTGCCGGACTGGCGGAAAAGCTGGTCAACGAGGGTGGTCTTGCCGTGATCGACGTGCGCGATGATCGCGATATTACGCAGGGACATGTCTTGCCTTTGGGATATGGTTTCCCCTGGCAGACGAAAAGTCACGCAGAGGCTTCGGGCGCGCCCCTACAGGAAATGACGCGATGCGGCAAGGGTGGTGCGCCTGGAGCAATGATTGCAATGAAATCGTTGGCGGGCCTATAGTTGGTGCTACGCCCCCTTGCGCTTTAGGTGTGCTATTTACATATGACACCGAAAGCCGCCGGCTTATGGGAGAAGACATGGCCACGACCGCGCCGACCGCGACCGCAATACCCAGCAGCGATATGCTGAACCTGACCCCGCCCGATCCGGTGCCGGTGATCGCGCCGGAAAAGGCGTTCGGGCTGGTGCCGATCGACGAGGAGAAAAAGTCCAAGCTGGACGAGAAGGTCGATGCCTTCGTCGACGATCTGGTGGCGCAGGATGCCAACTCGCCGGCGTTCGGCGCGCGCGTGGACCAACTCACCAATATGGGCCGCAAGGAAATTTCCGAGGCGGCGGGGCATAGCAACCGTTTCCTCGACCGGCCCGTGCGCGCGATGGACAGCGATACCAAGGTCGGCGCAGACCTGGCCGAACTGCGCCGCACGGTGGAGGATCTGGACCCCGGCAAGCGCGGTAATCTGAGCGCGCCCAGGAAGCTGTTCGGCCTCATCCCGTTCGGCAACAAGATGCGCAACTATTTCGACGGCTATAAAAGCGCACAAAGCCATATCAATTCGATCCTGGGGTCGCTGGCCAGCGGCAAGGATGTGCTGATCAAGGATAATGCCGCGATCGACGTCGAGCGCCAGAATATGTGGGCGACGATGGGCAAGCTGGAGCAGATGGTCCACATCAGCAAGACCATGGACGCGCGGCTGGAGGCCAAGGCGCTGGAGCTGGACGCGACCGACCCGGCCAAGGCCAAGGCGATCCGCGAGAGCGCGCTATTCTACATCCGCCAGCGCACGCAGGATCTGCTGACCCAGATGGCGGTGACGGTGCAGGGCTATCTGGCGCTGGACCTGGTGAAGAAGAATAATGTCGAACTGGTCAAGGGCGTCGACCGCGCGTCCACCACCACGGTCGCCGCGCTGCGCACCGCGGTGACGGTGGCGCAGGCGCTGATGGGCCAGCGGCTGGTGCTCGAACAGATCAGCGCGCTCAACACCACGACCGCCAACATGATCGACACGACAGGCGAACTGCTGAAAAGCCAGACAGCCACGATTCACGAGCAGGCCGCGTCGAGCACGATCCCGATCGCGACGTTGCAGCGCGCGTTCCAGAATATCTATGACACGATGGACAATATCGACGCTTTCAAGCTGAAAGCATTGGAGAATATGAAGACGACGGTGAACACGCTGTCGAGCGAGGTCGAGAAGTCGAAAGGCTATATCGCGCGCGCCGAAGGGCAGGCGCAGGCATCCAAGGAAGCGCGGACGGACAATCCCCTGCTGAGTGCGATCGAGGGGTGATGACGATCTTGCCAATTCCCCCCACGCCGTTCGGTTCGAGCCTGTCGAGAACCCGGCGCGCGGCGTTCTCGACAAGCTCGAACCGAACGGATGTTGGTGTGTTGGATGTTGGAGATGTTGGTCGATGAGCCGGTCCGACCGTGTGCTGGCCGATGCCGAAGCCGTGCTGCGCCGTCATAGTGATCGGGGGCAGAGCCTGTCCGCACGCGCGCGGCAACGGCGAAATGCGGGGCTGATGCGCAAGGTGAAGCTGGCGGTCGGCGCGGTTCTGGCCGTCCTGATCGCCGCCGCCGTGGCCGGGTTCATCCTGCCGCTGGGCACGACCGGGGTGATGATCGCGCTGAGCGTGATGATCGCGGCGGTGCTACTGATCGCGGTTTTGCCCGGCGAACGATCGGTCGCGACCGCCAGCCTGGCGCAGACCGATCTGGCCGCGCTGCCGCTCCAGACCGAAATCTGGCTCGACAATCAGCGCAAGGCCCTGCCCGCCCCCGCTGTGACGCTGGCCGACAGTATCGGCGTCAAGCTGGAGACGCTGGCGCCGCAACTGGAGCGGCTCAATCCGAACGACCCCGCCGCGCTGGAGGTCCGCCGGTTATTGTCCGATCATCTGCCCGAACTGGTGACCGGCTATCAGTCGATCCCGGTCCCGCTGCGCCGTGAGGAACGCAACGGGCGCGTGCCGGAGAAGCAGTTGATCGAGGGACTGACGGTTATCGAGGCGGAGATCGACCGGATGACCGGGCAGCTCGCCTCGGGCGATCTCGACAAGCTGGCGACGCAGAACCGGTTTCTGGAACTCAAATATCAGGAAGCCAAAGACCTCGGCCATTAGCCCTGCTAGGGCACCGGCATGATCCACCTGACCCTCATCATCGTCGATTTCCTGACCGGGTTGCTCGCCGCCGGGGCGTGGGCGTTGCTGAGCGTGGGCGGCGTGATCGCGGGGGTTATAGGTTGTGGCTTTGCCGGGGTGTCGCTGTTCAGGCGGTGGCGGCGGAACAGGCCCTGAGATGATCTGGACTGAAGGAACCCCTAGTCCACATCCTCCACGTCAACCGTTTCGCCCGTCACCTTCTGGCTCAATGCCGCCGCCATGAATGGGTCAAGCGCGCCGTCCAGCACATCGTCGGGCGCGGTGGAGGTGACGCCGGTGCGCAGATCCTTCACCATCTGGTAGGGCTGAAGCACGTAGGAGCGGATCTGATGGCCCCAGCCGATCTCGGTCTTGGCGGCATATTCGCCTGCGGTCACCGCCTCGCGCTTGGCGAGTTCGGCCTCATACAGACGGGCTTTGAGCATGTTCATCGCGGTGGCGCGGTTCTTATGCTGTGACCGGTCATTCTGCGACGCGACAATGATACCCGATGGGACATGGGTGATGCGCACCGCGGAATCGGTGGTGTTGACGTGCTGCCCGCCCGCGCCGGACGCGCGATAGGTGTCGATCTTCAGGTCGCTTTCCTTGACCTCTATGTCGATATCATCGTCGATCACCGGATAAACCCAGACCGACGAGAAGCTGGTGTGGCGGCGTGCGGCGCTGTCATAGGGGCTGATGCGGACCAGGCGGTGAACGCCGCTTTCGGTCTTGGCATAGCCATAGGCATTCTCGCCCTTGATGAGGAAGGTGGCCGACTTGATGCCCGCCTGTTCGCCCGCCTGATAATCGACCAGTTCCACCTTATAACCGCGCCGTTCGGCCCAGCGGCGATACATGCGGGACAGGATTTCCGCCCAGTCCTGGCTCTCCGTTCCGCCCGCGCCTGCGTGGATTTCCAGATAGGTGTCGTTGGCGTCGGCCTCGCCCGCCAGCAGCGCCTTGATCTTGTCTTCATCGGCACGATCGGCGAGCGTTTTGAGCGATGCGATGGCCTCATTGACCATCTCCTCATCGCCCTCCGCCTCCGCCATTTCGATCAGTTCGGCATTGTCGGTCTTTTCCGTGGCGATCGCTCTGGTCGCGCCGATCGCGCTGTCGAGGCGCGTGCGTTCGCGCATGACCTCCTGCGCCAGCTTCGCATTATCCCACAGCGTCGGGTCTTCGACGCGCGCATTCAGCTCGTCCAGCCGCCGCAAAGCGCGGTCCCAGTCGAGAGATTGCCGCAACAGGCCCAGCGCGGCGTCGATACGATCAATATATTGCTGCGCTTCGGCGCGCATGGGACGTCTCCAGGCATTGGCGGGCGCGTTAACGCGTCAAGCGGTTGCCCCTATCGGAGCATGCGGCATTTTGAAAGTTCAATCCTCCCCTGAAAGGGGAGGTGGCAGCCCAAGGGGCTGACGGAGGGGTAGCTCTCGTCGGGTGATGGCGATGATATGGCGCACGACCTCTTCAATATTGCGCAGCACATCGACAGCCGGAATATGAACGACCTTGATCCCCTCACTCCTAAGCCATGCGTCTCGCACAGCGTCATGATCGGGCTGGCCGCCCCTGTTGTGCGCTTCGCCATCGACCTCGATCGCAAGCCTGTGTTTAGGGCAAAAGAAGTCGAGTACATAGACGCCCGCGGGATGCTGGCGGCGGAAGCGGAGGTTACCGGGGCGTTTGCGCAGTTCCTGCCAGAGAAGCACTTCGGGCAGGGTCATCGCCCGGCGGAGCGTTCGGGCGCGGCGTTGCGTGTCTTTCGGCCCGTGGAGCATGGCCGCACCCTACCCCTCCACCATTTGCTTCGCAAACGGTCCCCCTCCCCTTTCAGGGGAGGATCACTTCGGCTTCAATAAATCCCGCCCTGATCCTGCAAAAAATCGCTGTCCGTGCGCGTCCGGGTAGCGCCAGCCGCGCGGCGTTCGGCGACTTTGGCCTGGGCTTCGGCTTCTTCCTTGCGGATCGTGCGGCGGGGTTCGGATTCGGGTTTGAAGGCTTCCCAGATGACCGCGGCCTTGGGTTCGTGGCTGGGCCAGGCGCCATAGACGCGCTTGCCCGATCGGCGGTCGATCGCGACCATGCGGATGCCCGCCGGGGCGATGAAGGGCGTTTTGGGCATGGTTTCCAATATGGGACCAAGCGCCGCTTTCCAGATCGGCGCGGCGATGCGGCCGCCCTGCGCCCAGCCGCCCAGGCTGCGCGGCTGGTCATACCCGATATAGACGCCCGCGACGATGTCGGGCGATCCGCCGACGAACCAGACGTTGGTTGGGCCATTGGTGGTGCCAGTCTTGCCGAACAGGGGGCGCTTCAAATCCGCCAGCACCGTCGCGGTGCCGCGCTGGACGACGCCTTCGGCGATGTGCACGACCTGATAGGCGGTCATCGGGTTCAACACCTGCCGCCCCTCGAACCCGAAGCGGGGCATCGACCGACCGTCCCAGTTGGGCATGTTGCAGCCGTCACAGGGCCGCCAGCGTTCCGGATAAATCACCTTGCCGCGCCGGTCCTGGACATAGTCCATGACCCTGGGCGCGATCAGCTTGCCGTGGTTGACCAGAGTCGCATAGGCGCTGGTCATGCGTTCGACCGTGGTTTCGCCGGCGCCCAGCGCGAACGACAGATAGGGTTTATAGTCGCCGATGCCCATCGCCTTGATGGTGCGCACGACGCGGTCCATGCCGGTCTGGCTGGCGGCGCGCACGGTCATCAGGTTGCGCGACTGTT
>CAZLSU010000081.1:0-14496 GCA_964562225.1 uncultured Sphingobium sp. | reverse complement strand
CGGGCGAGCGCGGCGATCGCTTCGGCGGCGGCGACCTTCATCGCTTCGTTGATCTCGGTCGCGCCGACATCCAGCGCGCCCCGGAAGATATAGGGGAAGCACAGGACATTGTTGACCTGATTGGCATAGTCGGAACGCCCCGTTGCGATGATCGCATCCGGGCGCGCGGCGCGGGCGACCTCCGGCAGGATTTCCGGTTCGGGATTGGCGAGCGCGAAGATCAGCGGATTGGGAGCCATCAGCGGCAGCCATTCCGCCTTCAGCACGCCGGGTGCGGACAGACCCAGAAACAGGTTCGCGCCGGGCAGCACGTCGGGCAGGGTGCGCGCATTGGTGGTGCGGGCATAGCGCGCCATATTGGGCAGCATGCCGACGCGCCCCGCATGGATCACGCCATCCTTGTCGGTCATCGTCACATTGTCGACTGGCAGGCCCATCGACACCAAAAGATCGACGCAGGCCAGCGCCGCCGCGCCCGCGCCTGACGTCACCAGCTTTGCGTCGGCCAGCGTCTTGCCCTGGATCACCAGCGCATTGCGCACGGCGGCGGCGACGACGATGGCGGTGCCGTGCTGGTCGTCATGGAAGACCGGGATCTTCATCCGCTTCTTCAGTTCCGCCTCGATCGCGAAACATTCCGGCGCCTTGATATCTTCCAGGTTGATGCCGCCAAAGGTCGGTTCCAGCAGGGCGACGGCGTCGATGAATTTTTGCGGGTCGGTCGTGTCCACCTCGATATCGAACACGTCGATATCGGCGAATTTCTTGAAGAGGACCGCTTTGCCCTCCATCACCGGCTTGGATGCCAGCGCGCCGATCGCGCCCAGGCCCAGTACGGCCGTGCCGTTGGTGATGACCGCGACCAGATTGCCGCGCGCGGTATAATCGAGCGCCTTGTCGGGGTCGGCGGCGATCTCCTCGCATGGGGCCGCGACTCCGGGGGAGTAGGCGAGCGCCAGGTCGCGCTGGTTGACCATGCGCTTGGTCGGTTCGATGCGCAGTTTCCCCGGCTGGGGAAAGCGATGATAGTCGAGCGCGGCGCGGCGGGTGTTTTCATCCATGGGCAGCCCTTTATGCCCCGTGCGACGTGGGAGCAATGGGGGAGGCTATGGTGGGGCGCTCCCATGGCGGGATCGGGGCATAGAGTGTTTCGAGGAAATCAATGAAGGCAGTCAGCGCCAGCGGGGGATGTGGCTGGGGCGGGTGGACGGCGAACAGAGCGACATTGGCCGAGCCTATATGATCGGGCAGGATCTGACGCAGCGCCCCGGATGCCAGCGGTTCGCTGATATCCCAGAGCGAACGCAGCGCGATGCCCATGCCCGCCAGCGCCAGTTCGCGCGCGACTTCGCTGCTGTTGGTGCCGACATGGCTGATGCCGTCCACGCTCACGGCGCCGCGCGGTCCGATCAGCCGCCAGGGCAGTTGACCGCTGGCGGCGAGGAGGCGGTGGGTCTTTAAATCGCTGATGGCCTGCGGTGTGCCGAACCGGTCGAGATAGGAGGGTGCGGCGCATAAGATGCGATGATTGGTTGCAAGGCGATGCGCCGTCAGCGACCGCCCCGGATCGGCGGCGATCCGGATCGCTAGATCGGCACGGCTTTCCAGCAGGTCGGCATAATCGTCCGACAGGTCGAGCCGCAGGGTGACGCGGGGATGCGCGTCGAGAAAGCGGGCCAGATGCGGCGCGACGTGCATCCGCCCGAAGGAGGTGGGCGCGGTGACGGTGAGCAGGCCGGATACCAGCGCGGCGTCGCCGGTGATGCGGCGCTCCGCCTCTTCCAGCGCCGCCATGATCGCGCGCAGATCATGGTGCAGGCGTTCGCCCGCCGGTGTCAGGGCGAGGCGACGGGTGGTGCGGTGGATGAGGCGGGTGCCCAGACGTTCTTCCAGCCGCACCAGTCGCTTCGACATCATAGCGGGTGAGATATGCAGGCGACGGCCTGCGGCGGAGAGGCCGCCTTCCGTTACGATGGTGGCGAACAGGTCGTAGTCGGGGTCCATCATATTTTCACCTAGGGAAATACTGTGTTCCGATATGAGTGGATATACGACATAATCTTTATGGTGTAATCATCAACATATATGTTGGAGCAAGCACAATGATCGACAAATCCGGCCTTCAGGTCGCCCCGATACTGGCCGATTTTATCGAGCGGCAGGCGCTCCCCGGTACCGGCCTGGGGGCGGGCGCTTTCTGGCAGGGCGCGGCAGACATATTCGCGCGGTTCGCGCCCGAAAACGCCGCCCTGCTGGCCAAGCGGGACGCTTTGCAGACGCAGATCGACGCATGGCACGTCGCCCGCGCGGGCAAGCCGGTCGAGCAGGGCGAATATCAGGCATTCCTGCGTGAAATCGGCTATCTGGTCCCCGAACCCGCGCCGTTCCAGATCGGCAGCGAGAATGTGGACGATGAGGTCGCGCGGCTGGCCGGGCCGCAGTTGGTCGTGCCGATCCTGAACGCGCGTTTCCTGCTCAATGCCGCCAATGCGCGCTGGGGCAGCCTGTATGACGCGCTGTACGGCACCGACGCCATTCCGGGTGCGGCGCAGGGCAAGGGTTATAACGCGGCGCGTGGGGCGCAGGTCATCGCCTGGGCCAAGGCGTTTCTGGATGAGGCCATCCCGCTGGCGAAGGGGAACTGGGCGGATTTGGCGAGCGACGAGATCGTCCTGGCCGACCCGAGCCAATATCTGGGGCAGAGCGACAAGGGCAAGCTGTTCCGCCATAACGGCCTGCATATCGAGGTCATGTTCGACAGTGCGCATCCGATCGGCGCGACCGACCCGGCGGGCATAGCCGACGTCATCCTGGAGTCCGCGCTGACCGCGATCTGCGACCTGGAAGACTCGATCGCCGCCGTCGATGCGGACGATAAGGTCGCAGCCTATGCCAACTGGCTGGGCCTGATGAAGGGCGACCTGACTGATACGTTCGAGAAGGGCGGGGCGATGATGACCCGCGCGCTCAACCCCGACCGCGCCTACACCGCGCCCGATGGCAGCACCTTCACCCTGCCGGGCCGCAGCCTGTTGTTCGTGCGCAATGTCGGCCATCTGATGACGACGCCCGCTGTGCTGCTGCCCGATGGCAGCGAGGCCCCTGAGGGCATTCTAGACGGCATCGTCACCAGCCTGATCGCTATGCACGACTTGCAACGCGCTTCTGCTAGTGGGGGCGGCAACAGCCGCGCGGGCAGCGTCTATATCGTCAAGCCCAAGATGCACGGACCGGAGGAAGCCGCCCTTACCAACCGGCTGTTCGACGCGATCGAGGATCTGCTGGGGCTGACCCGCCACACGGTCAAGGTTGGGGTGATGGACGAGGAGCGCCGCACCTCGGCGAACCTGGCCGCCTGCATCGCGGCGGTGAAGGACCGGATCGTCTTCATCAACACAGGCTTCCTCGACCGCACGGGCGACGAGATGCACACGTCGATGCGCGCCGGGCCGATGATCCGCAAGGGCGACATGAAAATGTCGGACTGGATCGCCGCCTATGAGGATCGCAACGTCCAGATCGGCCTAGCCTGCGGCCTGTCCGGCCGGGCGCAGATCGGCAAGGGCATGTGGGCCGCGCCCGACCGGATGGCGGACATGCTGGACCAGAAGATCGGCCATCCCAAGAGCGGCGCGAACACCGCCTGGGTGCCGTCGCCGACCGCCGCGACTCTGCACGCGACCCATTATCATCGGGTCGATGTGTTCGCGCGGCAGGCGGAACGCAAGGCGGAGGGCATAGCCTCGCTCGACAGGCTGCTCACCATTCCGGTCGCCAGCGGCCAGAACTGGTCGGAGGATGATGTCCGCGCCGAACTGGACAATAATGCGCAGGGCATATTGGGTTATGTCGTGCGCTGGATCGATCAGGGCGTGGGCTGTTCCAAGGTGCCCGACATTCACGATGTGGGGTTGATGGAAGATCGCGCGACTCTGCGCATATCATCGCAGCATATGGCAAACTGGCTGCTGCATGGCGTCTGTTCGGCGGAACAGGCCGACGCGGCATTGAGCCGCATGGCCGCCAAGGTGGATGCGCAAAATGCCGGAGATCCGCTGTATCAGCCGATGGCGGGGCGCGAAGCGGACAGCCTGGCCTTCCAGGCCGCCCGCGCGCTGGTGTTCGAGGGCGTCACGCAGCCGAGCGGCTATACCGAGCCATTGCTCCACGCCTTTCGCGCCCGCGCCAAGAAAAACTAACTTACGTTACGGAAAGGCAATGGTTGCATAGCGTCGCCATTATAATATGATGCACGCGGGGTCGCGGTCGGAGACCGTAATGACAATAGTTGTGCATCATCTTGAAAACAGCCGGTCGCAACGCGTGCTGTGGCTGCTGGAGGAGCTTGGGCTGCCCTATGCGGTCAAGCGCTATGAGCGCCACCGCTTCACGATGCGCGCGCCCGTCAGCCTGCGCAAGGTGCACCCGCTCGGCAAGTCGCCGATCGTCGAGGCCCATGGCCATGTGCTGATCGAAACCGGGGCGATCATCGAATATCTCGTCCGCCATGGCGGTGGCGCGCTGGGGCTTTCGGGGGATGACGACGCGGCGCTGCGCTATCGCCAATTCCTCCATTATGCCGAAGGGTCGATGATGCCGCCGCTGCTGGCGCTGCTCGTCATCGGCAAGCTTGGCATATTGGGTCGCCCGGCGCGGGGGACCGTGCAGGGGATGCTGGACGATCATCTCGACTGGCTGGAGAGCGAACTGGCAACCCGTCCCTATTTCGCCGGACAGGATTTCACCGCCGCAGACGTGATGATGAGCTTTCCGCTGGAAGCGTCCCGCGCGCGCGGCGGACTGGACGACAAGCGCCCGCATTTGATAGGCTGGCTGGACCGGATGCACCAGCGCCCGGCCTATCAGGCTGCGTTGAAGGCGGGCGGGACTTATGGCTATAGTTGATCGGCGAGGGGCAATCAAAGCTGCGGGCGGCCTGGCGCTGGCTGCGGTGACGCCCGGCCTCTTTGCGCAAGCGCGCGCGGCGGAGGCGCTAAAGCCCCTCACCGGCGATGCTGTGCCGATCGGCCGGGCCGAACGCGCCGACCGGCTGGCGCGCGCGCAGGCGGCGATGCGGGCGCAGGGCATAGGCGCGATCCTGATCGAGCCAGGGGCGTCGCTCATTTATTATAGCGGGGTGCGCTGGTGGCGCAGCGAGCGGCTGACCGCGGCGGTGATCCCGGCGGAGGGCACGCCGGTCATCATCTGCCCCTTTTTCGAGAAGCCTTCGATCGACGAATCACTGGAAATCCCGGCCGAAATCCGGGTGTGGCAGGAGCATGAAAGCCCGCATGCGCTGGTCGCCGCCTTCCTCAAGGAAAAGGGGCTGGCGCGCGGCAGGATCGGCATCGAGGAGACCGTGCGCTATTTCGCGGTCGATGGGTTGAAGGCCGCGTTGCCGGGTGCGACTCTGGTGGCCGATCCGGTCACGCGCCAGTTGCGGATGCGCAAGACGCCCGCCGAAATCGCGCTGATGCAGAAGGCGGCGGATATCACCATGGCCGCCTATCGCTGGACCTGGCCCCAGATACGGGCTGGCATGACGCCCGCCAACATTGGCGCGCTGATGAATGCCGCGACCACGACGCTGGGCGGGAAGACGGAGTTCAACCTGGTCCTGCTGGGCGAAGCGGCCGCCTATCCGCATGGATCGGGCAAGCCGCAGGCGGTGCGCGCGGGGGAGGTCGTGCTGATGGATTGCGGCTGCACGGTTGCGGATTATCAGTCCGATATCAGCCGCACTTTTATTTATGGGGCGACGCCGACCGCGCAGCAGCGCAAGATCTGGAACGATGTGTCGCGGGGACAGGCGATCGCCTTTGCCGCCGCGAAGATTGGCGCAACGGCAGGATCTGTCGATGATGCGGTGCGTGGATGGTATGAGACGCAGGGCTACGGCCCCGGCTATGCGCTGCCCGGCCTGTCGCACCGCACCGGCCACGGCATCGGCATGGAGGGGCATGAGCCGGTCAATCTGGTTCATGGCGAAATCACGCCGCTGGCCGAGGGGATGTGCTTTTCCAACGAGCCGGGGCTTTACCTGCCCGGCGTCATGGGCGTGCGGATGGAGGATTGTTTCCATATGACGGCGGCCGGGCCGGTGTGGTTTTCCAAGCCGCCGGAGTCGATAGAGCAGGCGATCGGCTGATCCGCCCCGTGCCGGGGAAGAATTAGGCCACCCCACGACGAAAAGCCCCGCTTGTGCGCCGGGGCGCTTCCCACTAAATCCCCCGCATGACATCGACCAACGACATCCGCCGCTCCTTCCTCGACTATTTCGGGGCCAATGGGCATACCATCGTGCCGTCCGCGCCGCTGGTGCCGGATAATGATCCGACGCTGATGTTCGTCAATGCGGGCATGGTGCCGTTCAAGAATGTCTTCACGGGCCTTGAGACGCGGCCCTACAAGACCGCGACGTCCAGCCAGAAGTCGGTCCGCGCCGGGGGCAAGCATAATGACCTGGACAATGTCGGCTATACGGCGCGGCATCATACCTTCTTTGAAATGCTGGGCAATTTCAGCTTCGGCGATTATTTCAAGGAACAGGCGATCAGCCATGCCTGGACTCTGCTGACGAAGGAATGGGGCCTGTCGCCCGACAAGCTGACCGCGACCGTCTATCATACGGACGACGAGGCGTTCGACCTGTGGAAGAAGATTGCGGGCCTGCCCGAAAGCCGCATCATCCGCATCCCGACCAAGGATAATTTCTGGGCGATGGGCGATAGCGGGCCGTGCGGTCCCTGCTCGGAAATCTTTTACGACCATGGCGACCATATCTGGGGTGGCCCTCCGGGCAGTCCGGAGGAGGATGGCGATCGCTTCGTCGAGATCTGGAACCTGGTCTTCATGCAATATGAGCAGGAAGCCAACGAGATCGTATCCGAACTGCCCAAGCCGTCGATCGACACCGGCATGGGGCTGGAGCGGATCGCGGCGGTCATGCAGGGCGTCCATAATAATTATGACATCGACACGTTCAGGGCGCTGATCGAGGCGTCCGGCGCGATCACGAAGACCGCGACCGATGGCGACCTTCAGGCCAGCCACCGCGTCATCGCCGACCATCTGCGGTCGACCAGTTTCCTGATCGCGGACGGCGTGCTGCCCGCTAATGAAGGGCGTGGCTATGTGCTGCGGCGGATCATGCGGCGCGCGATGCGGCACGCACATATCATCGGCGCGAAAGACCCGCTGATGTATCGTCTGGTCGGCAGCCTGGTCTCCGAAATGGGCGCGGCTTTCCCCGAACTGGTGCGCGCCCAGCCGCTGATCGAGGAAACGCTGCTGCGCGAGGAGACGCGGTTCCGGCGGACGCTGGAGAATGGCTTGCGGTTGCTGGATGAGGCGACGGCCGGGCTGGGCGAGGGGGCGACGCTGCCGGGTGAGACGGCGTTCAAGCTGTATGATACGTTCGGTTTTCCTTACGACCTGACCGAGGATGCGCTGCGCACCCAGGGGCTGTCTGTGGACCGTGCCGGTTTCGATGCGGCGATGGCGGAGCAGAAGGCCGCCGCCCGTGCCGCGTGGAAGGGATCGGGCGACAAGGCGTCGGACGAGATATGGTATGATATCGCGGAGAATTTCGGGACGACCGAATTCGTCGGCTATGCGGGCACGCAAGGCGAGGCGGAGGTGCTGGCGATCGTGAAGGATGGCGCGCGGGTCGATAGCGCGTCGGTGGACGACAAGGTCGCGATCCTGACCAACCAGACGCCCTTTTATGGCGAAAGCGGCGGGCAGAATGGCGACGCGGGGACCATCACCACGCTGGGCGGCCTGATCGCGGCGGTGGCGGACACGTCCAAGCCGCTGGGGCGGCTGCACGCGCATCAGGCGGTGATCGAGGCGGGGACCGTGAAGGTCGGCGATACGGTGCAACTGACCGTCGATGTCGAACGCCGCGACCGCATCCGCGCCAATCATAGCGCGACGCATCTTCTCCACGCTGCGCTGCGCAAGGAACTGGGCGCGCATGTGACCCAGAAGGGCAGCATGGTCGCGCCCGAGCGGCTGCGCTTCGACTTTTCGCATCCCGAGGCGCTGAGCCATGCGCAGATCGCGAAGATCGAGGCCGACGTGAATGCGCAGGTCCGCCATAATGAGGAGGTCACGACCCGGCTGATGACCCCCGACGACGCGATCGGCGCGGGGGCGATGGCGCTGTTCGGCGAGAAATATGGCGATGAGGTGCGCGTCCTTTCCATGGGGCGCGGCGACGAGCATAGCTATTCGGTCGAGCTTTGCGGCGGGACGCATGTCCGCGCGACGGGCGATATCGCGCTGTTCAAGATCATATCGGAAAGCGCCGTGTCCAGTGGCGTGCGTCGGATCGAGGCGCTGACCGGCGAGGCGGCGCGGCTATGGCTGTCCGACCGCGAGGACCGGTTGCGCCAGTCGGCCGCCGCGCTCAAGACCACGCCCGAAGATGTGCCCGCGCGCATCCTTGCGCTGGTCGAGCAGAGCCGACGGCTGGAACGCGAACTGGCCGAAGCGAAGAAGGCGCTGGCGCTTGGCGGTGGCAGCGCCACGCAGGCGGCCGGACCGGAACAGGTCGGCAGCATCGCTTTCCTGGCGCAGGTGATCGAGGGCCTGGACCCCAAGGAACTACGCGGCATCGTCGATGGCAACAAGAAGATGCTGGGCAGCGGCGTGTCGGCGATCGTCGCGGTGGTCGACGGCCGCGCGACCATCGCTGTGGGCGTCACGGATGACCTCACCGCCACGATCAGCGCCGTCGATCTGGTCCGCGCGGGCGTGGAAGCGCTGGGTGGCAAGGGCGGCGGCGGGCGGCCCGACATGGCGCAGGGCGGCGGCCCGGATGGGGACAAGGCGGCTGCGGCGATCGACGCGGTGAAGATCGTACTGGCCGCATCCTTTGCGGATGCCGCATCGTAACGAGTCGGCAAGGATTGCGCGCGACACTGGCCCTCGAACGAGGGTTGGAGGAAGCGGCTATGCGTGTTGTATTGATTGTCCTGACGGGATTGGGCTGTGCCAGCAGTGCCGCCGCCCAGACTCCGGCCATGCGGCGTGCAGCCCCGCCGCCCCCGATGGCACCTGCCATCGTCGCCGTGCCTCCGCCCTATACCACCCCGATGAGCGCGGAACGGGCCAGCATGCCCGTGAAGCGCGTGATGATCCGGATGGTGCTGGGCAATCAACTATTATGGAACGGCCCGCTGAATATCGGCGGCGCCGGTGGCCAGTCCCGCATAATGCTCAACGAGCCGGTGGACAATGCGGACGGCTGCGACCGGCCGGAGATGGGGCGCGCCTATCGCCAGATCGAATTGACCATATCCACCCAATATCGTTCATCGACCGCTCACGAATATCGGCTTTCCGCACGCTATGCGCGGCCTTCGGAAGATGGCGGTTGTCCGGCCGGTACCCGCACCATCTCCATCGAGCAGAGTTTCGCCCTGGACCCGCGCAAGGGTAACAGTTTCGAGGGTGACGGCGGCCTGAAGGTGCAGATCAGCAATCCCTGAGCGCGGCCATCCGGAGCGGTTCGTCGGGCGGGCAGCGACGTGGCCGGGCTAGTGGATGTTTTACCGATTTGCGCTAAGGCTGGGCCATGGACCTGAGCCGGATCGTTACCGACATCGTTGCCGCCATGGCGGAGGAGGAGGAGCGCGGGGTCGTCGCGTCCTACATCCCCGAACTGGCGACTGTCGATCCGGCGCGGTTCGGCATTGCCATCGCGACCGCCGACGGGCGGATGCTGACCGGTGGCGACGCGGATATCGGCTTTTCGATCCAGTCGGTGTCCAAAGTGTTCGCGCTGACGCTGGCGCTGGGCAAGGTCGGCGACCAGTTGTGGGACCGGGTCGGGCGGGAGCCTTCGGGCAATGCGTTCAACTCGATCGTCCAGTTGGAACAGGAGAAGGGCATCCCGCGCAATCCGTTTATCAACGCGGGTGCGATCGTGGTGAGCGACATCAATCTGGGCGGGCATCAACCCAGGGTAGCGATCGGCGAGACGTTGCGTTTCCTGCGTTATTTATCGGGGGACGACAGCATCGCGATCAATGAGGCGGTCGCCGTGTCGGAGACCGCGACGGGATTTCGCAACATGGCGCTGGCCAATTATATGCGTGCCTTTGGCAATATCGCGCATCCGGTCGATCTGGTGCTGGGCAGCTATTTCCATCAATGTGCGATCGAGATGAGTTGTACGCAGCTCGCGCTCGCCGGGCGCTATCTGATGCTCGACGGCGCGCATCCGGGCGGGGGCAGGGTGGTGTCGCCCGCCCGCGCCCGGCGCATCAACGCGCTGATGCTGACCTGCGGCCATTATGATGCGTCGGGCGATTTCGCCTTTCGCGTCGGCATTCCCGGCAAATCGGGGGTGGGTGGCGGCATATTGGCGATCGTGCCGGGCCGCGCGTCGATTGCGGTCTGGTCGCCGGGTCTCAACGCCAGCGGCAACAGCCGACTGGGCACGCTGGCGCTGGAGGAACTGGCCCGGCGGACGGGCTGGTCGGTGTTCAGCCCGCCCGAGCAGGGCGACTAGCGCCCGCTCAGCATCTCGATCATCAGCGAGAAGTCGCGGCCGCCTTCGCCACGATTGGCGAGCATCTGGTAGAGCGCTTCGGCGGCGTTGCCCATTGGGACGCTGGCGTTGACGGAGGCGGCGGCTTCGGTCGCCAGTTTCAAGTCCTTGAGCATCAGGCCGACCGCGAAGCCGCCCTGATAGCCGTTGTCCGCAGGGGTTTGCGGGCCGACGCCGGGGAGCGGGCAATAGCTGGTCATCGACCAGCTCTGGCCCGACGAGACGCTGGAAATGTCGTAGAATGTCTGCGGGTCGAGGCCGAGTTTCTGCGCCATGGCGAAGGCTTCGCAGGTGGCGACCATCGTCGCGCCGAGCAGCATGTTGTTGCAGATCTTCGCGCCCTGGCCGGTGCCCGCGCCGCCGGCATGGATGACTGCCTTGCCCATGGCGGACAGGATCGGCTTTGCCCGCGCGAAGGCCGCGTCCTCACCGCCGACCATGAAGGTGAGGGTTCCGCCATTGGCCGCAGCGATACCGCCCGAGACGGGGGCGTCGACCATATCGAACCCCTTGGCGATCGCCGCGTCAATCACGCGGCGGGCAGTGGCGACGTCGATCGTCGAGCAATCGAGGAACAGCGCGCCGGGCTTGGCGGCGGCGAAGACTTCGCCGGTATAGACCGCTTCGACATGCTTGCCCGCGGGCAGCATCGTGACCACCGCATCGGCACCGGTCGCAGCGTCGGCGGCGCTGGCGGTGCGGACCGCGCCTGCGCTTTCGACCTTGGCGAGGGCATCTTCCGACAGGTCGAAGGCGCGGACGGCATAGCCGTTCTTCAGCAGGTTCGCGGCCATGCCGCCGCCCATATTGCCCAGGCCAATGAAGGCGATTGTCTGGCTCATGTCACTCTCCCAATGCTTAACTTCGCATATTTCCCGCCAAACGGGACATGATGTTGCGTCGGTGCGATCCTATCGGAAAGCGGTATGGCAAGGGAGGCACAGGGCCATGTCCCCTTATCGCATGACCGCTTGGCTGTAGGACAGCGCAATCGGTCATGCCCCTGTCAGTTGTGGCAGCGGCGTCCATTCCCGATCGGCGGGCAGGGGCGCGAACAGGCTGTCGATCAGTGCGTCCGTCACCTCTTGCGGGGTCGCCGGGTTCCAGCGCGGCGCATTATCCTTGTCAAAGATGACCGCTCGAACGCCCTCGATGAAATCGGGACGGCGGATGATATGATAGCCCAGCCGATATTCGTTGCGCATGTTGTCGGCAAAGTCGGTAAAGGCCGCGCCTTCGACCATCTGGCGCAGCGCGACCTTGACCGCTTGCGGCGACTTGGTGGCGAGCGTCGCCAATTGCGCATCCGCCCAGGCCGATCCGTCCGCCTGCAAGGCTGCGAGAATATCCTCACACCGATCCGACGCGAACAGGCGGTCAATATCGGCGCGCTGGTCCTCGATTGGTGCAGGTGGTGGCACATCGGCCATTTCGTCGAGGATTTCGCCCAGCCCATTGGGATCGGCAACGATCCGGGCCTTCACCGCGTCAAGCTTGTCCGACGCCATATAATGCGTGGCGATGCCGATCGCGGCGCAATCCGCCCCTTTGATCCGCGCGCCGGTGGTCGCAAGCCATGCCCCGGTGCGGCCGGGCAGGCGCGGCAGGAACCAGCCGCCGCCGACATCGGGGAACAGGCCGATACCGCTTTCGGGCATCGCATAGGTCGTGCGTTCGGTCGCGACCCGATAGCGCGCCGGGTCCGATATGCCGACGCCGCCGCCCATCACGATGCCGTCGATGAAAGCCACAACCGGCTTTTCATAAACGAACAGCAGATGGTTCAGCCGATATTCGGCGTGGAAAAAGGCTTCGGCTTCCGCGCAATCGCCCTTCGCGCTGTTGGCGATCATGGCGATATCGCCGCCCGCGCAGAAGCCGCGCGACAGTTTGGGATCGCCGTCCGGCGCGGTCGCATGGTCGATCATGACCGCAACGACGCTGTCGTCCGCGCGCCAGGCGAGCAGCGCGTCGATCATCGCTTCGCACATCTCCAGCGTCAGCGCGTGGATCGCCTTCGGGCGGTTGAGCCGGATGCGGCCGAGCGTGCCGGTGGCGCTGGTTTCCAGGAAGGTGAGGACTTGGTCGGTCATGCTATTTCCTCAAACGCCTGTTTGGTTCGAGCTTGTCGAAAACTCAGTGCGCCGTTCTCGACAAGCTCGAACCGAACGGGTTTGGGTGCGTGGGCCGGGCTAGTTACTGGCGCAACATATCCCGCGCGATGATCATGCGCATGACCTGATTGGTGCCCTCCAGGATGGAGTGGACGCGCAGGTCGCGCCAGAAGCGTTCGATGGGATAGTCCATCAGATAGCCATAGCCGCCATGGAGTTGCAGCGCGCGATCGACCACCGACGATCCGGTGTCGGTGGCGAAGCGTTTGGCCATGGCCGCAAAACGTGTCTTGTCGGGCGCGTTGGCGGTGACTTTCGCGGCGGCGGTGTAGAGCAGGGTGCGGGCGGCCTGGAGTTCGGTTTCCATGTCGGCCAGCGTGAATTGGGTCGCCTGGAAATCGGCGATCGACTGGCCGAACTGCTGGCGGTCCTTGGTATAGGTCAGCGCTTCGTCGATGCAGCGCTGGGCGCCGCCCAGCGAGCAGGCCCCGATGTTGATGCGCCCGCCGTCGAGACCGGCCATGGCGATGCGGAAGCCATTGCCTTCGCCGCCGACCAGATTTTCGACCGGCACGCGGACGCCGTCAAAATTGACCTGCGCGGTGGGTTGCGAATGCCAGCCGAGCTTGCGTTCCTGCGCGCCGAAGCTGACGCCGGGCATATCCTTTTCGATGACGAGGCAGCTAATGCCCTTCGCGCTGTCGTCGCCGGTGCGGACCATGACGACATAGATCTCATTCTCGCCGCCACCCGAGATGAACTGTTTGGAGCCGGTGACGACATAATGGTCGCCGTCTTTGACCGCCCTGGTCTTGAGCGCGGCGGCGTCCGATCCTGCGCCCGCTTCGGTCAGGCAATAGCTGCCGATCCGCTCCATCGGCACCATCGAGGGGAGATATTTATCCTTCACCGCCTGCGCGCCGAAACGGTCGATCATCCAGGCGGCCATATTGTGAATGGAGATGAAGGCGCTGGTCGAAGGGCAGCCATAGGCCATCGCTTCCATGATCAGCGCCGATTCGAGCCGCCCCAGACCGATGCCGCCCGATTCCTCCGACACATAGATACTGCCGAACCCCAGGTCCGCCGCCGCCTTGATCGTGTCGCGGGGGAAAATATGTTTTTCGTCCCATTCCGCCGCGTGGGGGGTGATGGCGTCCGCCGTGAAGCGGCGTGCCATGTCCTGAATGGCAAGCTGATCGTCCGTCAGGTCAAATTGCGTGGTCATGATCTTGGCCTAACACCTCTCCGGCCGATCTGATGCGGCATCGCCATCCCTCTAGCCTTCTTGCGGAATTGCCAGCAATGGCAAAGTTTTGCATAATGGCGATGCAATATCGCAGGCCAACTTCGCGCGGAAGGCGAAAAATGTTCGACTGGGACGACCTGCGCATATTTCTGGCGGTGGCGCGGGCGCGCCGCGTGGCACCTGCCGCGCGCAGCCTGGGCATCGACGCCACGACGATAGGCCGGCGGCTGGCGCGGCTGGAAAGCGCGCTGGAGGCCGATCTGTTCGAGATGGCGGCGGGAGAAAGGACGCTGACCGAGCGTGGGCAGGCGCTGCTGGGCCATGCCGAGACGATCGAGAGCAGCGCGCTGGCGGCGGTCGAGGACATTACCGGGCAACAACGGCAATTGGCCGGGCAGGTGCGGCTGTCGGTGGCCGAGGGGTTTGGCACATGGGTGCTGGCACCGGGGCTGGCCGATTTTCATGCGCGGCATCCCGGCATCCGGCTGGACCTGATCACCGCATCGGGCTTTTTGAACCCGTCCAAGCGCGAGGCGGACATGGCGGTGATGCTGGCGCGGCCGCAGCGCGGG
>CAZLSU010000080.1:1456-14781 GCA_964562225.1 uncultured Sphingobium sp. | reverse complement strand
GCGGCTTTTGATGCCGCCATGCGCAGGTTCGAATCCTGCCGCCCCAGCCAATATTTCGGACCAAAAAGACCAACAAAGTCTCACGAGGTCCAAAAAAATCTCCTTCTTTCAATGCCTTATTTCGCATATATTGTCTCATACAGGAGCCATTCTGATCAGGCCGTTTCATGCGATTTGTTGGTCAATCTGTTGGTAAAAACAATAGTCGAAGGCGAAAAAATGGCGTGCGCAGGTTCGAATCCGGGACACGGATACGAGGGGCTCGTCCATGCTAAGCGATCAATTACTGCAGAGCCATAGCAGCGCAAAACCGTGATCGTCCGCCAATTGCGACCAGCCCGATCCATGATCATAGCTGGCGGCGTCCTGGGTGCATCCGTGAAGCACCACAACCAGCGCGGGGGCCTGCGCGAGATGTACGGGGACATACATGCGAGCGCGCAATGCGCCTGGGTTGCTGCCGAAGTCGGTGAAGTCGGTCAGTCGGTCCTGGTGCCCCGGCGCGAAATTGGGAAGGTGCATGGACCGTATTTTCGCTATTTGCGCGATCGTCTTACTCAGATGAGCCATTTTTTGCCTCCAGCGCAGGCGGAAGCCATTGCGGACAAGAAACACCTCGCCCGCCAAATTCGTTGCTGCACTGCACAATAAATCGCCTTGATCCGTATCAATGATCAGCTTTTTCATCGATCACGGCGTCATCGCAAGCTCGTCGAGCAAGGGTTGCACGCGCAAGATACGATCGCCGTCCTGCGTAGGCTGTCTTAAGCAGCAGGCGACCATTCTTCTCGAGCAGGCCCCATGCCTCGATCCGCGCGATCGACAGGGTGGGCGCCGCCACACGAATCCGAGACACGGGTACGAGGGGCTCGTCCATGCTAAGCGATTAATTATTGCAGAGCCTTCTACCCACCGATAAACCCATCATGAAATCCGATGACAATGGGCTTCACATCTATGCCGTACCGGTTGGGCGCAAGCGTTGGTGCTTGGCCTATCGCTTCGATGACAAGCAAAAGGCGATCGATGGCGGCGAGTATCGTGCGGTCAGTCTCCATTGCGCGCGTTTGGCCATAGTAGTCGATCCGGATTTGAAATAATGAACATGTGATAATTGCACTTATCACATGTCCATATTTGACGCCTCTTTATAAGGCGGCGTATACTCGGTGCCGATGGAACACGCTGCGCCGATCGATGAAACCGCCCTGGTGACGGGGGAAAGCGGAGCACCCGCGCCAGCAAGGTCGGCCGACGATCTGTCTTGGGCGGTCGTGCAGATGCGCGCCGGCGAGCGCATCGTGGTCAACGAGCCGCTGATTGCGGCCTACCAGGCCGCGTCCTCGCCGCACAGCATCCGCGCGCTGAAATCGGATATCGACGCGTTCGACCTGTGGTGCCGACGTCACGATCGCGTATCGTTGCCCGCCACGCCGGAAACCGTGGCCGATTACCTCGACGCGCGGGCAGGGCGGGGGAGCAAGCCCGCGTCGCTCGGCCGCTACAAGGCGTCGATCGCCAAGATCCACCTGCTGCTCGATCTCAAGGATCCGACCCCGGCCTCGTTGGTGAAGCTGCGCCTGCAGGCTATCCGTCGCCGTCTCGGCACCGCCCAGAAGCAAGCGCGGCCGCTCAGGTTCAAAGGGTCGGTGCGCAATGTCGAGCGGGATGCGCCGAGTGGTCTGAACGTGCGGGCGCTGCTCGAATGCTCCGCGGAGGATCTGCCGGGCCTGCGTGATCGCGCTCTGCTCTCTGCCGGCTATGACACCGGGCTACGTGCCTCGGAGCTGGTTGCGATCGAGGTCGAGCACATTATCGAGGCGATCGATCCCGACGCGCGTTTGCTCAGCATCCCGCGCAGCAAGGGCGACCAGGAAGGGGAGGGGGCCACGGCCTACCTCAGTCCGCGGACGGTGCGGGCGATCGCGGCTTGGGTGGAGGCGGCCGGGATCGAGGCGGGGCCGGTGTTTCGGCGTGTGAACGTGCGACGCTACAAGGCCAAGGCAGCGGTGCGGGGCCGGTCGATCGACAGCATTTCTGGGCGCGAGAGCTGGGATCTGCGCAAGACGCTGCCCAAGAAAGCGGTGCCAGCGCGGGTCGAATATGATGTGGGGGAGGGGGCGCTGCATCCGGCGTCGGTCGGGCCGATCTATCGCGCGATGATCCAACGGGCATTCGACGCTGGCGCGTTGTCAGACCTGACGATGGACGATTTGGCAAAGTTGCTCAAAGGGATCAGCGCGCATTCGACGCGGGTCGGGCTCAACCAGGACCTGTTCACGAGCGGTGAGGATCTCGCCGGTATCATGGATGCTTTGCGGTGGAAGTCGCCGCGAATGCCGCTCGCGTACAATCGCAATTTGGCGGCTGAATCCGGGGCGGCCGGTCGCCTGTTGCGCGTTCTCGAATGATCTTGGCCGATCAATGTGCACGTCGTCGTCGTGCTCGAAATGCGGCGACTTTTTTTGAACGCCATTGAATGAACGCTCAAATGACCGCATAACATGGCCCTAACATGGTATGTTCGGTCATAATAGTGGACTTTGCAAGATGTATGAGTTTTCGGCGGCGAAAGAAGATCGTGGAGAGTCTTGTCATAGCTACCCAATTATCCGTCTTAGATAGACTAAAATCAACCATATCTTTGATTTCATCGGAATTGGCATCTCAGAAAGGAAATACTATGTTTCGTTTTTTATTTACAGCTGTAACCGTGTTCTTCTGTATTCCCGCAACTGTTTGTGCAAAAGACATTATTATCGAAATGAAAAATAATGGCATAGATGGCGTTATGGTGTTTGAGCCCTCCTATATCAAGGCACGGCCTGGCGACCGGATTATTTTCAAGCCTACTGATAAAGGGCACAATGCAGAGACCATTCCAGCATTCTATCCAAAGGGTGCAACGCCATTAAGGGGCGCGATTAACAAGGAAATCGTGTTCACTACCAAACTCCAAGGCCTTTATGGCATCAGATGCCTGCCCCACTTTGGAATGGGCATGATTGCATTAATACAGATTGGGTCGGTTAAGTCGGCGGATGTAGATGCCGCTAAGGCTGTCGAATTGCCGCCTCTTGCTAAAAAGAGGATGATTGCGGCAATTGCAAGGATCAGGTAGGCGTTCAGCGCGCAGAACAATTCGATGTCCGGCCATCGTTAGCGATCAGCCAAGAACCCCTCCCGGTGGTCATTGCGTCGCAGCTGAAACTTTAAATAATGCTAGCGGCGCTTCCGCAAATGTCTCAGGTGAAAATAGCAATGAATTTTTGAGATAGAAATTTGCCATTGGTGGGGTAGGAGTGCGTAATAGCCGAATCTGATTATCGACTATCGGGAAAAAGCTTATCCTCAATCTGGAGCCGCGCTTGCAGTAAGAAGGGAATTCGTTCCAGGAGCGCGGTTAGTGTTGGCAGGGGATCTATGATACTGACCGAGATCGCAGCATGAGCCTTCCCTATCCGATCGACAATCGGAACAGCTAAGCACATTAGGTGCGGCGATGTTTCCTCGATTTCGGCCGCCCAGCCCCGCTCACGAGCTTGAGCTAGTTGTTCCCTAATATCTCGTGGTTCTATAATGGTGGCGGAGGTGAGCCGAATGAATGGCGCACTTGTGAGATAAGCGTTCTGCTCGGATGGCTCGAGGTGCGCCAGCAACATCTTGCCGATCGCGGTGCAATAGGCCTCGAGTTGGATATTTTCTGCTGAATGTATGTCGCCTCGACCGTAACGTTGTTTTACGAGATAGGTAACCATGTCGCCATCTAGGACGGCAAGATGCGCATGCGCTCTCGCAGCGCGGGCTAGACTCATGAGGGGACGGCGCCCTACTTCTTCAAGGAGCTTAAGCCAACTGCTATTTTCGCCTACCTCTCGCCACCTTGAGCCTAGGCAATAACGTCCCTTCTTCTCTGCAACGAGATAACCCCGACAAGTCAGGGTATCGACGATCCTAAATGCTGTAGAGACCGGGATTCGACACTCCTCTGAGATATCGCGCAAGGAGCACGGCGCAGCCCGTCCAACACGCTCCAGAATATCTAGTACCTTATCGACCAACTCGACCAAGCGATCTCACCCATTTAAAATCCCACTGATTGGGAATAAATTGACCCAGCGCATTTGTCGAGACCAATCATAGCGCGTTAGATAGCCTCGAAAGATCACCATGGAGTTTTTGAAGAACCAAGATCCGGTTGCTTGCCAAGAGCTACAACTATCGGGAGAGTTCAATGTCATCGCCAAAAATTGCTTTCGACAGAAGATACGAAGAAAATACTGGAAAGGTTTACCTTTCCGGTAATCAGGCACTTGTCCGAATGACCGTCGATCAGGCGCGCCGCGACCGAAAGCAGGGGCTGCGTACTGCAGGTTTCGTATCTGGATACCGCGGATCCCCACTCGGCCACCTTGATCAGGAATTTGGGCGGATTGAACCCCTTCTTGAGCAGCACGACATTCGCTTCCAGCCAGGAGTAAACGAAGATTTAGCGGCAACAGCGGTCTGGGGAACGCAGCAGATCGGTTTTTTCAATCCCAAATTCGAGGGTGCTTACGGCCTCTGGTATAGCAAGGGGCCTGGCATAGATCGCTCAGGAGACGCGCTGCGACACGCCAACCTGTGGGGTACCGCACCCAAGGGCGGCGTCGTTATGGCCGTCGGGGACGATCCTATGAGCCGGTCAAGCTCGATCCAGCAGCAATCAGAACATACGCTGGCATCCCTCTGCATCCCGACGTTCAATGCCGCGAACGTACAAGATATCTACGATTTCGGCCTGATCGGCTGGCAGCTGTCGCGCTACGCCGGGGTCTGGACTGCGGTGAAGGGCGTCTCTGACATCTACGAATCGTGGCTGGCGATCGACGTCGATCCGATGCGAACATTTCCCTCTCTTCCCCCGGCTCCGATCAGCAGCGTGCACACCCGCTGGCCCGACCGCTCGGTCGATCAGGACGAACGTATGCTCCAATTGCGCCTGCCTGCCGTTCATGCATTTGCACAGGTCAATCGGCTTAACCGTGTGACCCACGGCGCGACACAAGGCCGGTTCGGTATCGTCACTGCCGGCAAAAGCTGGTCCGACACGCTGGAAGCGTTGTCAGATCTTGGAATCGATGACGCGCAACTTATGGCGGCCGGCATCACCGTGTTCAAAGTCGGACTCGTGTGGCCGCTAGAGGCGAGCTTAATTGAAGCATTTGCGCGCGGCATGAGCGAGATCCTAGTGGTGGAGGAATGCCGATCAATCCTTGAACCGCAGGTCAAGGATATCCTGTTCAATCTGCCAGAAAGTCAGCGACCGCACGTGCTCGGGAAGCGAAATTCCGATGGAGAGACCTGGTTACCATCGCACGGGGAACTCAATCCGGCCATGATAGCGCAGGTATTGTACCGCTGGCTTGCCCCGGTGCACCGTACGGACGCTATGGACATCTGGATCGGCTATCTGGAACATGTGCGAGTGGAACTCGCACGCCCGCGGTCAAACGTTATTCGCACCCCGCATTTCTGCTCGGGCTGCCCGCACAACAGCTCTACAAAAACCCCCGCCGGTTCCAAGCAGCTAGCTGGCATAGGTTGCCACTGGCTCGTAAATTTGATGGACCGTGATGTGGTGTCTTACCCACATATGGGTGGCGAAGGGGCCAATTGGGCAGGTGCTGCACATTTCCTCAAAGACGACCATATTTTCGTCAACCTTGGCGATGGCACCTGGTACCATTCGGGTTCAATGGCGATCCGCCAGGCTGTCGCAGCCGGCGTCAACATCACGTACAAAATCCTCTACAATGACGCGGTTGCCATGACAGGCGGCCAACCGATCGATGGCCCGATCAGTGTCGTCCAGATCACGCACGAACTGCGTGGCGAAGCAATCGACACCATCGCCGTCGTTTCAAGTGCGCCGGAAAAATTCAACATATCCGACTTCGCACCGGGCACCACGCTCCATCACCGCGACGAGCTTGATTTGGTGCAGCGGCGTTTTCGTGAAAAGAGCGGCGTATCCGTCATCGTCTACGAACAGACTTGTGCGACGGAACTCCGCCGGCGGCGGGGCAAGAAGCTGGCTGTCGATCCGGCGCGACGCGTGATCATCAACGACCGCGTCTGTGAGGGCTGCGGTGATTGTTCGGTGCAGTCGAACTGTCTTTCGGTTCAACCGCTCGAAACCGAGTTCGGGCGCAAGCGGACAATCGACCAATCGGCCTGCAACAAGGACTTTTCGTGCGTCAAGGGCTTCTGTCCGTCATTCGTAACAGTCGAAGGCGGGGAACTCGCCAGACCAGCAGGCATCGACTATGAGAATGCCCTTTTCGACAGTCTGCCCGAGCCTGCCGTGCGCGGGACCGAAACATCGTTCGGCGTGATGGTTACCGGCATCGGGGGAACCGGCGTGGTCACCATCTCAAACCTCATCGGCGCGGCAGCGCAGGCGGAGGGAAAATCGGTTCAGGCACTTGACCTCACCGGTCTCGCACAGAAGTTCGGCGCAGTGTATTGTCATCTCAAAGTCGCCGACAACGCTGATCAGTTGCGCGCAACCCGACTTTCGGTGGGCCAGTGTGACCTGTTGATCGGCGCCGACCTTGTGACAGCAGCGTCCGACGAGTCGCTCTCGCGTCTGCGTTCCGGTGCCACCGTTGCGGTCGTCAATGATCATGCCACTGTCACCGGTGCTTTCACACGGGACCGTGACTTCACTGTGCCGGTTTTCGCGCAACGTGCCGCAATCGAACGATTCTGCGGTGCTGGACGGGTTACCTTCATAGAGGCGACCGAACTAGCCGAACAACTGACAGGCAACACAATCGGTGCCAACATAATGCTGCTAGGCTTCACCTGCCAAATGGGCTGGCTTCCAGTTGGGCATGGATCGCTCGAGCAGGCCATCGAGTCCAACGGTGTCGCCGTGCCCGCCAATCTCCAGGCGTTCGCACTGGGGCGCATGTTGGCTCACGATCCGGCCGCGGTCACGAAGTTGGCTGAGGCCGGCAAGCCGCGTCGCGATAGTTTGGCAATGTCAGAAACGGTCGATGAACTTGTCGAGCGGAGGCGAGTCGATCTTGTGGCCTATCAGGGCGAAGCCTTGGCGACTCGCTTCCTGTCACTAGTAGAATCGGCACGGCAGGCCGAGAAATTAATTGCGCCTTTGTCGTCCAGCTTGACCGAGGCAGTCGCGCGCAATTTTTACAAACTGCTCGCCTATAAGGACGAATATGAGGTGGCCAGGCTTTTCAGCGACGGAACCTTCCTCGATACGCTAAAGCAAGGGTTCAGCGGTGACTACACGCTCCGCTTCCATATGGCGCCGCCAATCTTTTCGAAACTTGATCCGGCGACCAGTCGCCCCAAAAAGCGCGAATTCAAGCCATGGATGCTGTACGGGCTGCGCTTTTTGTCTAAGTTCAACGGCCTGCGCGGTACTGTTTTAGATCCGTTCGGTTACAGCGAAGAGCGCCGTGCTGAGCGTGCGTTAATCGAACGATATGAAATGTTCATGCGTGACATACTCGGTCAGTTGTCAGTCGTGAAATTCGATCATGCTCTCGCTCTGGCGCGCTGGCCACAAATGATCCGGGGGTATGGCCCGGTGAAGACCGAAAGTATGATCAAAGCAGACTTAGCGTTGCCCTCGCTACGGGCAGCTTTTGACGCCAATCCAAGTGATTATACGAGCCATCCCCCTAAAGTTGCGACCGCATAAGCGCAGCGCAACTCTTCAACGCCAAGATCTCTGGTGGGCATTCGCTGGGCAGCACCCTTTATCACGCGAAGGGTGGCAGCGGTCGGGCCATGGCCGACATGCCGCTGGTCATAGCGGGATTATGCACTCGTACGGCGCGCAAATGGCGACGATAAGTCGTGCGCCGCTTGCTCCCTAGACGGTAAAGATTTGGGCCTGGCGAGTCGCGGCTAATAGCAGCGCTAACTAACCTCCAAATCGTTCATCCAGCGTTGAGAATCTGGAAAACAGTCCGAGACAGTCGCCCGGGAGCCTGCGCCTGTCTCGGCAGAAGCAGCTTGCGGGCCTCTATTTTTTTGCATATAGTGCATCGCATTGCCTACAATGATCGCCCTTGTTGTGCGAGCTTGATGAGCTTTGCGGAGAGAAGAATGACCGGAAATCCCAGCCTTGTCGACACTGTCGAATCGACCCAATCGCGCGAAATTTTCTGGGACAAAGACGTATACAATCTCGAACTGGAGCGGATTTTCGGACGGTCATGGCTGTTCCTGGGCCACGAATCTCTTCTGCCAAAACCCGGTGACTTCATCACTACTTATATGGCCGAAGACAAAGTCATCCTGTCGCATCAGCCCGATGGTTCATTCCGGGCGTTCATCAATTCATGTACCCATCGCGGCAACCAGATTTGCCACGCCGACAGCGGCAATGCGAAGGCTTTCGTCTGCAACTATCACGGTTGGGTTTACGGGCAGGACGGCAGCCTCGTGGATGTGCCGCTCGAATCGCGATGCTATCACGGCCAACTTGATAAAGCGCGACTGGGCGCCAAACATGTCCGGGTAGAAACCTACAAGGGTTTCATTTTCGGCTGCGGCGATGCTGACGCACCAAGCCTCGAGGAATATCTGGGCGAATTCTGCTGGTATCTTGATACGATTTGGGAAGGCGCCGGCGGCGGGCTGGAATTGCTCGGCCCTCCGATGAAAAGCATTCTGGCTTGTAACTGGAAGGTGCCGACCGAAAATTTCGTCGGTGACGGATATCATGTTGGCTGGACCCACGCCGGTGCCTTGCATGGGATTGGCGGAGAACTCGCCGGTTTGGCTGGCAATCGCGCTGAAATGCCGTTCGAAGATCTCGGTCTTCAATTCACGACTCGGCACGGCCACGGATTTGGCGTGATCGACAATGCCGCCCCCGCTATCCACGTCAAGCGAGATGGTTGGGCAAAATATCTGGCCGACACGCGCGGTGAAGTGCTGCGGAAATTCGGGCCAGAGCGTGAGCGTCTTTATGTCGGTCACTGGAATTGCTCGATCTTCCCGAGTTGTTCGTTCCTTTATGGCACCAACACATTCAAAGTCTGGCATCCGCGGGGACCGCATGAGATTGAGGTTTGGACTTATACGATGGTGCCGCGCGACGCAGACCGGGAAACCAAGAGCATCATTCAGCGCGAAGCGAGCCGGAGTTTCGGAACGGCCGGAACGCTGGAAAGCGACGATGGCGAGAACATGTCGTCAGCCACATTTGTCAATCGCGGAAACATCACTCGCGACGGGCGGATGGACTCCAGCATGGGCGTTGGCTTCGAAGGGCCGCATCCGGTCTATCCAGGGATCGTCGGTTCCAGCTTTATCGGGGAGACGTCCCATCGGGGTTTCTATCGCTTCTGGAAGGAATTGCTGGATGCACCCAATTGGGATGCCGTGAAAGCGAACGACAGCGTATGGGACTCAGTTTTCCTCAATCGCGACTACTGGACGGCAAAGCTCGACGCGGCCGAGTAGTCGGTCACGAGCCCTAAAGCTTTTTCATAACTTACCGAAACCGGAGTGTTTATGTCGGTTGAACGAGTTCTGGCGGGATTAGACGTCCAGTACGCCATAGATATGCACTACCGCGCCGAAGTTCGATTATGGCAGACCGGACAATATCGCGAGTGGTTGAATAATATGGTAGCCGAGGACATCCATTACTGGATGCCGATCTACGAACAGCGATTTCTTAGGGACCGTCGTCCTGACCCGACGCCTGACGACGCCGCGATATATAATGACGATTATGGCGAACTTGATCAACGCGTTCAGCGACTTTATACGGGTACCGTGTGGATGGAGGATCCGCCTTCCAAAATCCGTTACTTCGTCAGCAATATCGAAGCGTTCGACACGGGGAACGGAGAATTCGACGTCTATTCGAACGTGCTCGTTTATCGGAATCGCCGCCAGCTTGAGATGACTGTGCATACACTCGGGCGCGAAGACAAGATGCGCCGCGTTGACGACGGGTTTAAGGTCTTCCGACGTAAGCTACTGCTCGATGCAAGGGTTACCCAAGACAAGAACCTGTATTTTTTCTGTTGAACGTGCGCCGCAGAGCGCTGGAGAGGGAGACTCGATATGGAAGCTTATGCCGCGATCATCGAACGCAAGGGGGGTGAGTTCGTTCTTGATGCGATCGACATCGAGGAACCCCGCGACAACGAAGTGCTTGTCAAGATCGCTGCGGCCGGGATGTGCCACACTGATCTGACTGTACGAGACCAATACTATCCAACGCCGCTTCCTGCCGTCTTGGGCCATGAAGGATCAGGAATTGTCGAAAAGGTCGGGCGCGGCGTCACCACAGTTAAAGCTGGCGACAAGGTAGTGTTGTCGTTTAGCTATTGCGGAACCTGCCCGTCATGCATGAAAGGTCACCAGGCTTATTGCCCAAGCCTTTTTCCACTCAATTTCATGGGGCGCAGGCTGGACGGAACGACCCCGATCCGGCGCAATGGAGAAGAGTTGAATGCATGCTTCTTCGGTCAGTCCTCGTTCGCAACCTACTCAATCGCGAATGAAAACAACTGCGTAAAGGTCGCCGACTCCGCCCAGATCGAGTTGCTTGGTCCATTGGGTTGCGGAATTCAAACCGGTGCAGGCGCTGTCCTAAACGCCCTGCAGCCCGCCCCGGGTTCGTCGATCGCAATCTTTGGCGTCGGCTCAGTCGGGCTCAGTGCTGTGATGGCCGCTAAGGCTTCCGGTTGCCTTAAGATTATTGCAGTCGATCGCAATCCAACGCGGCTTCAATTGGCTCGTGAACTAGGCGCGACTGATCTTGTCGATGCAACGACCACCAATGCCCAAGAGGCGATTATTGCCCGAACCAATGGCGGCGCGGACTATGCGATCGATACCACTGCCATACCTCAAGTTCTGCGAAGCGCAGTGGACAGTACGCATACGATGGGGGAAACAGCCGTCGTCGGCGGTGCGGCGTTGGGCACCGAATTCACGCTTGATATGAACAACATGCTTTTCGGTCGCAAGCTACGTGGGGTGGTCGAAGGCTCAAGCACTCCCCAAGTCTTTATTCCGCAACTAATTGCCATGCGAGAGGCCGGCCTTTTTCCGTTCGAGCGGCTATGTACGTTCTACGATTTTGACCAGATTAATCAGGCTGTCGAAGACACAGAAAAAACAGGTAATGCGATTAAGGCCATTCTCAAGATGTGATTTGGCGATACAGCCGTGTTTGATCGATCTTGGCATCAGAGCGGGTGAGATTGATTATTTAACCGTATTTTAGATATACTACAAAGGCAGCCTATCCATTACAGGGATGATTGTAGTTATTGATGTAACTAATTAGGATATTTGCACCTATTGATGTGAAAACATACTCCGTCATTGGCCTGTTTCGAGAATTAGTCTATATCTCGTTAAATGTGGTCTGCGGTCGTCTAGAGAGGGGTATTGTGTTTATGTGACTGCCTCAGTGCCAACTGCATATCGTCCTATGCGCTTTTATGCGGGTGCCTGGTAAACTTTTGACGTACGCGCGGTGACCTTAATTGATTGGATTTCGTAACATGCCTTCAGTCAGTTCCGAAGCTAAAATTAAAGGCGGTTAGTCGGTCGAAATACACCGTGCCGATCTCGGGTTACGACCAAGTTGTTTAGTCCTATCTTTTTACGCAATGCGGCTTTCAATTGAAGACTTGGTAAAGTTTAAAATGAATCAGGATGATTACAAGTCACAAAGTAGCAGACGGATGAATTCGATCGATAAACGGGGCACCAGCGTCTGGTCAAACTGTTCAGACACCTCTCCAGTTGGAAACGGACTTCGAGATGCCCGGCGATATTGGGCGGCTCTCTCGATCTGGTGTGCGATAATTCTAACCATTATTGACGCATCGATCGCTAGTGTTGCACTGCCCTTCATCTCCAAAGGGCTTCAACTGACCGCCGCGAAGTCGGTGTGGGTGATCAACGCCTATCAGATAGCAATCGTAATGGCCCTTTTGCCGATGGCAAAGGTGAGCGATATACTCGGCTACAAGAAAGTCTATCTGTCAGGCATTTTGCTTTTCATGATCGCCGCCTCTGGCAGTATCTTCGCTGGTAGCCTGACTATGCTCGCTGTCGCGCGTTTTGTGCAGGGAATTGGTGCGGCCGCGGTAATGGTAACCAGCGGAGCTTTGGTCCGGTCAATTTATCCTCCCGAACTCGTCCCGCGTGGAATTGGCTACAATACCATTGCCGTTTCCTTCGCCTCTGCATCGGGGCCAGCGGCATGCGCAGTGGTCCTCTCGTTTGCAAATTGGCATGCGGTGTTTGCCGTGGGCCTTCCGTTTGGTCTGGTTGCGCTAGCGCTCGGATGGTGGGCTCTCCCTTCCACGGCGTCTGCGAAACGCTCTTTTGACACGATTTCGGCACTAATGTGCTGTCTGGGTTTCGCTGCAGGTTTTTCTATTCTCAGTGATTTGGCCCAAAACTCCTCCTCAGAATGGACATTCATTAAAGTCGGCGTTGCGGTTTCTGCTATATTTTTCCTCCGGAAGCGTACTTCTATCAGCCATGAGTCGATGGTACCACTGGATTTGCTGAAGATGGGCTCTCTTCGTTTAGCATATGGCATGTCCGCTTCAGCTTATGCAGTTATGATACTGATAACACTATCATTTCCTTTCGTTCTACAACAACGGTTGCATTTCGGGCCTGAATTGATCGGCATGCTCATGGTTCCGCTGCCGATCGGCATCATGATTGCCGCATTCGTTGCCGGCCGCCTAGTTAATCGCTTTTCGTCGGCCGGGTTGTGTAGTTCGGGATTAATCTCACTTGCGGGAGGAGCAATTTGCCTTTCGTTTATACATCCGGGCAGCTCAGTGTTCTTGATAATTGCAGCGGTGGCCATTTGCGGTTTGGGTTTTGGGATTTTCCAAGTCCCGAACAACCATAGTATGTTGGCTACCGCACCCCATTCTCGCGCTGGAGCGGCTTCTGCAATGCTTTCCTTGTCACGGTTGATCGGCCAAACGCTAGGAGCATTACTGGCGGCGTCGCTTTTTCGCATGATCGGCGCGCAGAGTGATGCGCCAATTGTAGTTGCTGCTTTCATCGCTTTGACAGCGGCGAGCATAACGTTACTAATAAGATATCGAACAATAGTCTCGATAGGCTGAATAATAGAGGTTGAGGCGTGGTATGTCCGTGCCCGGGGGCATTTCCCCAACGATGATGCTGCCACCAAACTGCTATATCTGATCTTGAACCGATCGGAGAAAGAGTGGAAAATGCCCCCGCGTGAGTGGAACATGGCGAAGGCGCAATTTGCCGTGCTCTTCGGCGAACGT
>CAZLSU010000080.1:0-1446 GCA_964562225.1 uncultured Sphingobium sp. | reverse complement strand
ATGACGGCCTGATGGTCAACCGCCTCGCCGCACACGAAATTCCTGACAGTCCCGCGGCCAGCGAAGCCCCGGCTGGGCGGCAACGCGCCGATCGCCCCCGCAAAACCAACCGGGGCTCTCTGCCTGCGCATTTGGAACGGATCGAGCAGGTCATCGATATCGACGATAAGGCCTGTCCCTGCTGCGGCGGCACTCTCCACCAGATCGGCGAGGATGTGGCCGAGCGGCTCGACGTCGTTCCTATTGCTTTTCGTGTGCTGTTCACAAGCCGCCCGCGCTACGGCGGCCGTTCCTGCGAGAGCGCTGTCGTTCAGGCGCCGGCACCGGCGCGCATCATTGAAGGCGGCATCCCGACCGAAGCGCTGATCGCGCAGGTGCTGGTCGCTAAATATGCCGACCATTTGCCGCTCTATCGACAGGCCCAGATCTACGCCCGGCAGGGTATCCACCTGGACCGCTCGACGCTGGCAGATTGGGTCGGCCGGGCTGCATGGTATCTGCGCCCTTTGCGAGAGCGTATTCTTGCCGAGTTGCGGCAAGCCGAGCGGCTGTTCGCTGATGAGACGACTGCCCCGGTGCTCGATCCGGGACGCGGACGAACTAAGACGGGTCAGCTATGGGCCTACGCCCGTGACGATCGACCATGGGTGGCGGCGACCCGCCAATGGTCGCCTATGTCTACGCCCCAGATCGCAAAGCGGAACGGCCCGAGGCGCATCTCGGCACCTTTGCGGGCATCCTGCAGGTCGACGGCTATAGTGGCTATGCCGCACTTGCGCGGCGGCGCCAGCAGGTGCAACTCGCCTGTTGCGCGACGATCTGGATGAGAAACCGGACTCCGTAATCGTCGCGCTACAATGTTGAAGCGGACGCTGATACAGCGCTGGTTGAGGAAGTATCGATCACCTCTGCCAATATCAACGATGGCTAGGCCGGTCCCGCTGCGCTGCCCGACAACCCCGGCGAGGTGTTTGCTGACAGCGCCTATCGCGGCACTCATTTCCGTGACGCAGTCTTTGCAAAGGGTGGCGTACCGCGGATCGTCGCTACGGGCGCATGGGGCCGCGACGAACAGGAGACACTGCGAAAGCTCCATGAATGGAACCAACCCATCCATCGCATTCGCGGCCGGATCGAGAAAATCTTCGGGACGTGGAAGCGCTTGTCAACGGGCACCGAAGATTCCGCAAAAGTGGGCTCTCCCGCAATTTCGATGCAGGCGACGGAAACAAACCCTGAATCTCGCTGATTCAGAGAGGCTCCATTGTTCTGGAGCCCTTGTAGAGCCATGCCCAAGCGCCTTCTGCCGCTCGTGCCGCATCAGTTTGTAGTGGAGCAGGTCGTGACCTGCACTGATCGGGTTACCGTAGTCTGCCGTGCACGCAATCCGGCAGCTGGACACCCGCAAAAACTCTGGCGGATTTAGGTTATTCGTGATTCATTGAT
>CAZLSU010000079.1:0-14856 GCA_964562225.1 uncultured Sphingobium sp. | reverse complement strand
GGTCAGCACGCCGGGGCAGTTCGGGCCGATCAGGCGCGACTTGCTGCCCGACAGCGAACGCTTCACGCGCACCATGTCGAGCACTGGAATGCCTTCTGTGATGCACACGATCAGCGGAATTTCCGCGTCGATCGCTTCCAGGATCGAATCGGCCGCAAATGGTGGCGGAACATAGACGACTGATGCGGTCGCGCCGGTCGCATGAGCGGCCTCGGCCACAGTATTATACATGGGCAGGCCGATATGCGTCGTCCCGCCCTTGCCCGGCGTCACGCCGCCGACCATCTGCGTGCCATAGGCCAGCGCCTGCTCGGTATGGAAAGTGCCGGTGGCACCGGTCATCCCCTGGGTGATGACCTTTGTGTTCTTGTCGATCAGAATGGACATGGATGCCCCTTCAATAGCCGTTGCGTGGCACTTTATTGGATCGCCCCGCGCCAGGCTGCGCACTTACCTGGCTCGGAACGGTGCAGGTCTTGGCTCAGGCGAGCGAAGGATCAATCCCCTTGCACGCCACCAGCAATTCCTTGACCGCATCGACCGAGACGCCAAGATTTGCCTTGGCCTCGTCGCTCAGCGCGATCTCGATGATTTCCTCGACGCCGCCCGCGCCGATGACGACCGGAACACCGACATAGAGGCCGTCAACGCCATATTTGCCCTCGACATAGGCGGCACAGGGCAGGACGCGCTTCTGGTCGCCCAAATAGGCTTCCGCCATAGCGATGCCGCTGGTCGCGGGCGCGTAGAAGGCCGAGCCGGTCTTCAAGAGCGCGACGATCTCGCCACCGCCAGACCGGGTGCGCTGGACTATCGCGTCGATCCGCTCCTGGGTCGAACGGCCCATCTTGATGAGGTCGGGAATCGGGATGCCCGAAACGGTCGAATATTCGATGACCGGGACCATCGTGTCGCCATGGCCGCCCAGCACGAAGCTGGTGACGTCCTTGGCCGACACCTGGAATTCTTCGGCGAGGAAATGGTTGAAGCGCGAGCTGTCAAGGACGCCCGCCATGCCGACGACCTTATTGTGGGGGAGGCCGGAAAATTCGCGCAGCGCCCACACCATCGCGTCGAGCGGGTTGGTGATGCAGATGACGAAGGCGTCGGGCGCGTTGTTCTTGATGCCCTCGCCCACGGCCTTCATGACCTTCAGGTTGATGCCGAGCAGGTCGTCGCGGCTCATGCCCGGCTTGCGGGCGACACCGGCGGTAACGATGATGACGTCCGCACCCGCGATGTCGGCATAGTCGTTGGAGCCGATGATAGTGGAATCAAAGCCTTCGACCGGGCCGCACTGGGACAGATCCAGCGCCTTGCCCTGGGGCACGCCGTCGACGACGTCGAACAGGACGATATCGCCAAGCCCTTTGAGCGCCGCCAGGTGGGCGAGCGTGCCGCCAATATTCCCAGCGCCGATGAGCGCGATCTTCTTACGGGCCATATGTCTGCCTTCCTCCAAGAACAAGAATTTTGGAATTGCCCGACCGCTTAGGCCGATATTATTACTGTTTCAACCTAAGTCATAACGGGAAAAGAAATTATCTTTGCAACTCATTCGCAATTGCATTAGAGAGGTGCCACGCCCTGTTGCTCCGGCTCCTACCCTGGCCGTGGCCTTCCCTGCAGCGGTACACTGCCGGGCGCCTCCCCCTCGCGGCAAGCGCCCGGCCTTATTTTGTCCGCCCGAACCTTTCCCCACATGGGGAAAAGGCCGCATGCCCTATTTCGGCCCATGCCCCAGCGCCAGATAGGCGTCCGACTGCATTTCCATCAGCCGCGATACGGTACGCTCGAACTCGAACGCGCCATCGCCCACCGGATAGAGCGCGATCGGCGCGGCATCCGCCGACGCGAGCAGCTTCACCCGATATTCGTAGAGCGCGTCGATCAGCGTCACGAAACGCGCCGCCTCGTTGCGCTTCTCCGGTCCCAGCACCGGTATGCCGACGATGATCACCGTGTGATATTTGCGCGCGATTGCCAGATAATCGGGCGCGCCCCGCGCTTCCGCGCACAGCCGCTTGAAGGAAAAGACCGCCACGCCCTTCAGGCTCTTGGGCACATGCAGCGTCCGCCCGCCCTGTACCGGAATCTCCTCGGTCGGCACATGGGCGCGATCCTCGGGCGGATAGTCGGTCAGGCGAAAAAATGCCTGACTGAGCGCCACGGTCGCCTCCGGCCCGTTGGGCGCGTGCCACAATGTCGCATCGCCCAACCGGTCGCGCCGATAATCGGTCGGCCCATTGAGCGGCAGCACGTCGAGCCGGTCCTTGATCAGCGCGATGAAGGGCAGGAAAAGCTGGCGATTGAGGCCGTCCTTGTAGAGATCGTCCGGCCCGCGATTGGACGTGGTGACAATCGTGACCCGCGCCGCCAGCAGCCCGGTGAACAGCCGCGACATGATCGCCGCGTCCGCCATATTGTTGACCACCATCTCGTCGAAGCAGAGCAGCCGCGCCTCGTCCGCCAGCGCCGCGACGACCGGCGGGATCGGATCGCCGCTCTCGGACTTGCGCGCTTCCGCCAGCTTGGCATGGACGTCCAGCATGAATTCATGGAAATGGACGCGCCGCTTGCGGACGATTTGCACGCTGTCGAAGAACAGGTCCATCAGCATGGATTTGCCGCGCCCCACCCCACCCCACATATACAGGCCGCGCGGCGGTTCGGGGGCCTTGCGCAACATCTTCCACAGAGTCGATCCACGCGCCGGGACTTCTTCCAGCTCTCGCTGCAACAGGTCGAGCCGCACCGCCGCCGCTTCCTGATCGGGATCGGCGCGCAACTCGCCCGCCGCGACCAGCGCATGATAACGATCGCACACATGCATCGTCATGTCAGTTTGCGCAGCGTGCCATGGCCATGCAGCAACAACGCGTCGCCCTGGCGGATGCTGACCGCCACGAACATCATCCGCCCGGTCTCACGCACCAGTTCGATCTTGCCCTCGATCGGCAACGTAATCACGCCCCCGGCGGGATAGTCGAACGCCAGTGAAATGGTGACGATGCCCGCCTGGGCGGATCGATGGTAGAAGGGCAGGCCCATGCACCATTCGGCAATCCCGGCCAAAAAGGCGCCATGAATGCCGCCCAGCCGGTTACCGCTATGAGGCGGCGGCTGGAGTCGAAAGGTGAAACGGCCATCCCCGTCGGCGCGGTAGGGGATCGGCTCCCACTGTTCGGGCCAGGTGTCGCTGCCCGACACGTCGAACAGCAACCAGTCCCCTTCCGCCGCTTCGCGCACGCCGGTCAGAGCTGCCGCTCGACCATCATCTTCTTGGTCTCGGCGATCGCCTTTGCCGGGCTAAGACCCTTGGGGCACACATTCGCGCAATTCATGATCGTGTGACAGCGATACAGGCGGAACGGATCTTCCAGTTCATCGAGTCGTTCGCCGGTATATTCGTCGCGGCTGTCGGCCAGCCAGCGATAGGCCTGCAACAGGATCGCGGGGCCAAGAAACTTGTCGCTGTTCCACCAATAGCTTGGGCAGCTTGTCGAGCAGCAGGCGCACAGGATGCACTCATAGAGGCCGTCCAGCTTCTCGCGCTCGGCGGGCGACTGGAGCCGCTCCTTGCCCGAAGGCGGCGGCGACACGGTCTTCAGCCAGGGCTGGATACTGTTATACTGGGCGTAGAAATGGGTGAAATCGGGGACCAGATCCTTGATCACGTCCATATGCGGCAACGGGGTGATGCGCACATCCTTGCCGCTGCATTCCTCGATCGCGGTGGTGCAGGCCAAGCCATTCTTGCCGTTCATGTTCATCGAACAGGAACCGCAAATCCCCTCACGGCAGGACCGACGGAAGGTCAGCGTCGGATCATATTCATTCTTGATCTTGATCAGCGCGTCCAGGACCATCGGGCCGCAGGAATCGAGATCAATCTCGAACGTGTCGTAACGCGGGTTCTGGCCGGAATCGGGATCGTAGCGATAAACCTTGAAGCTGCGCGTCTTGGTCGCGCCTTCGGGCGCTTTATGCGCCACGCCCTTGCCGCTGATCTTGCTGTTTTTGGGCAATGCAAATTCGGCCATCGCTTTTCATGCCTCTTGGAAAATGTCTTGCAGGTTGCAGGTGCGCATAACAAAAATTGGGCAAAGGTCCAGCGCATAGAGGGCCATGCGTCGTTAAAGCCATGCCAAAGGGTGCGACTGGCTTGCAAGCGCGTCCAGTTACTGCTCTGAAAGCCATCATGAGCGAAACGATCATGACGGCCCTTGGCCCCGTCCGGCTGACCGGGGAAAACAGCACCCCGATCTGGGGCATGACCAACGCGGAGCGCTGCCGCCGCATGGCGGAAAGCGCCGCGAAATCGGGCAACAGCCTGTCCCCCGGACATATGCTGATCTTCAACCTGACCTATGCGTTCGATCCGTTGCTGCTGCGCCTCGTACTCGAAACGCCCGGCACGCTCTTTGTCTGGGGGGGGACTCCGATCGTCGGCCAGATCCCGGTGGAGAGCGATCCGATGCAAGCCGCGAGCGTCATCGACCTGTCCGACGGACGCAAGCTTTACAACCGCCAGCTCCGCAAGCTTGAACAGCCCTTCGTCACGCCGCTGAACCCCGAAACCCGCCGCGCCATCGAACGGCGCAGTTATGTTGGCGCCTACAAGGGCGTTACCGACCTGCTGACCAAATATCTGTGGCCCGAACTGGCGCTATGGCTGACGCGCATCGCCGCAAGCCTGGGCATGACGCCCAATATGGTGACGGCGATCGGCGCGACCCTGTGCGTGCTGGCGACATGGCTGTTCGCGCAGGGCGATTACTGGCCTGGCATGCTCGCGGGCTTCATCTTCATGGTGCTCGACACCGTCGATGGCAAGCTCGCCCGCTGTACCATCACAGCTTCCAAATGGGGCAATATCTTCGACCATGGCGTCGATCTGGTCCACCCGCCCTTCTGGTGGTATTTCTGGGGCGTGGGGCTTGGCGCATGGGGCCTTGCGCTTTCGACCCAGGCCTTTGCGCTGGTGATGGCGGCGGTCGTCGCGGGCTATGTCCTCCAGCGCGTGATCGAAGGGCTGTTCATCCGCGATTTCGGCATGGACATTCATGTCTGGGAGCGGTTCGACAGCCAGTTCCGGCTCGTCACCGCGCGGCGCAACCCCAATATGGTGATCCTGTTCGCCGGACTGCTGTTCGGCAGGCCCGACATCGGCCTGATCGCGCTGGCCTGGTGGATCATCATTTCGCTGGTCGTCCATGCCGTCCGCCTGGCTCGGGCTTATTCCGTGCGTCGTCGCGGCGGCGCGATCACGAGTTGGATGGATCAGCCGGCCTGAAGCCGATCAATGATGGCGGATGCCGCGCGGCGCGGGGCGTCCTGCCCCGCATCCCCTAGCGCCTTCCGGGCGAACATCTGCTGGACCAGACGATAGGCGGCGTGCGCCTCCGCCGCCGCCAGCAGCGCCGGCCACAGATCGTCCAGCCCGCGCACCACGGTACCGCATCGCCGATAATCGTCAGGCTTCCAGTCCATAGCGGGACTGTCCAGCACCACACAGGGCCGGGGCCGCGCCAGATATTCGATGATCTGGCTGGAACTGTCGCCCAGATACAGATCGGCCATTGCCGTATAGCTGCCATCGACCATCGCAAAGCTGCCGCTGTCGAAATGGATATGCGGGTGCCCTGCGAATTGTTCCAGAAACGTGCGCGCTTCGGTGTCGCGCTCGAACAATCGCTGATGTGGCGCGATCACGACATTATAATGATCCTGCGCCGCCAGCATTGCAACAATGTCCCTGCCCCAGTCCCACCAGGAAGACCGGTACCGCTGCCAATGCGGGGTGTAGAGCAGCACGGGGCGCTCCGTCGCAAAGATGTCGGCGGCCGTGATGGAGGGACGAAAGCCCGCCTTGGCATATCCCGTCACGACGACCGCATCGGGCGCGATGCCGTGCGCGATATGCTCGGCGGTCAGATAGTCGCTCGGCACGAACAGCGCGGCGGCATGGCGCAACCGCCCGTCCTTGTTGTAGTTCAGCGGGCCTGCGCCATGCACGGTGAAGATGAAACGCGCCTTCATCGGCAGCATCCTTGGCAGCCACAGGCTGGTCTGCTCGGCGCATATGACCAGCGGGACGTTCCACAGGCGGGGTACAAGCCGCAGCAGCATCGGCAGTTTCGCCGGCAGCGCCGGATTATCCCCCACCACGCCCGATACGCCGCGCGTAAACCCCGGCGCACGGCGCAACCGCACACCGCGATGCACGGCGCTGTCCAGCCAGCCGCCCAGCAGCGCCTCATGCGCCGCCGTGCTGATCCACAGATCGATCGTCAGGTCCGGCCGCATCCGGGCCAGCGCATCGACGATCGGCCACAGATGCGGCACCAACAGCATCTCTCCCAGGAACAGGAACGCGACGTCGGCCCGGCGCTGCCCGCCCCTACCCTCGCCTTTCATACCCCCGCCTTTCATGCCCGCCGGTCGTGCCAGGCGGCGATGTCTTCGGGTCGGTCGATCTCGATCCAGTCAGACCGGTCGAGCAGGATCGCCCTCACGCCCCCGGTGCGCGCGATTTCGCCGATGATGGCATGGTGAAAACTCAATATGCCGCTTTCCCGCGTGATCACGGCGTCCAGTGCAACCCGATATTGCCCGGTGTCGCCGCACCCCACGATGATGCCCAATGATCGATAGCGCGCGCGCGCCGGGTCGAGCGCCTTGCCGACCGCCCGCACCGCGCCACCTTCCACCTCGACCAGCATGTCGTCGATCTCCGGCGTTTCGATCGGCTGGATGAACAGGTTGATGCCCGGCCCGCACGCGGCAAACCCCTGCGCGAGCAGCGCCGGCGCATAAACCGTGTCGCCGTTGAGAATCGCGAAATCGCCATCGAGCAGGTCGCGCGCTGCCCACACGCTGCTGATGCTGCTGGCCGCCATCCAGAAGGGATTGAGCCGCAATCCGGTGCCGTCCCCCCGCCGTTCGACATGCGCCGCTAGCCGGTCAAAGCGATAGCCGCCAACGATCGTCATTTGCCCCGCCCCAACCGAAGCCAGCGCATCGAGTTGATGGTCCAATATCGCCTTGCCATCGATGCGGATCAGGCATTTGGGCATATCGGCTGTCAGGGGCAGCAGGCGCGTACCCTGCCCTGCGCTCAGAATGATGGCTTTGTCGATCGTCATGCCCGCCGCCCTAGCCAGTTCACGCACCATCGACAATCTTTGCCGCACAGCCTAAACCCGCGCCTCCATGGGAAAGAGCGGTTCGGCAAGAGTGGCGGGATGGAAAATCTGGCGCAGGCCGTCGAGCGATGGTCCTGCGCGGGGCGACGCTGCCTTCGCGCGTATCCTTGCCAATACCGGCTGGCTGCTGGGCGGCAAGGGCGCAGGCGCGGTGCTGAGCCTGGTCTATCTTGCCATCGCCACCCGCACGTTGGGCGTGGCGGATTTTGGCCGTTTCGCGCTGGTGCTCAGCGCCGCGCAGGCCATTCGCACCCTCGTCAATTTCGATAGCTGGCAAATCGTCATTCGCTATGGTCAGACCCATCTGGCCAATGATGACAGGGATGCGATCAGCCGCCTGATACGCTTCTGCCTGGCCATCGACATCGCATCGGCGGTCGTGGGCTGCGCCGTCGCGGGCCTGCTGATCTGGCTATTTGGTCCGCTGATGGAGCTATCGGCTGACCTGGCATGGCAGGCATTTTATTTCTGCACGATCATGGTCTTCACTATCCGGTCAACGCCGACCGGCATATTGCGCCTGTTCGACCGGTTCGACACGGGCGCGCTCGCCGAAACGATGGTGCCGCTTGGCCGGATGATCGGTGCCCTTGGGGTATTGGCGACCGGCCCGTCGATACGCGGCTTCCTGATTGCATGGGGGGGGGCGGAACTGCTTTGCGCGGTCACCTACTGGTTTTTCGCCCTGCGTGAGGGGCGCGGCCGGGTGGGCAGTTGGCGCGCGGGACGCATGCTCGACGCGCGCAGCGAAAATCCCGGCATCGTCGGCTTCCTGACCGCGACGAACCTGCAATCCACCCTGTCGAGCGTCGGCCAGCAGGTCGCCGTGCTGATCATCGGCGCCTTCGTCGGCCCGACCGGCGCGGGTCTCTACCGGCTGGCGAATCAATTGGCCAATTCGCTTACCAAAATATCGTCCCTCCTCTCCCGCAGCATCTTCGTCGAACTGTCCCGCACCCACGGGACCGATGGCACCGCAGCGCTGCGCCCCCTGTTCCGCCGCACCAACCGCCTCGCCCTGATCGCGGGCGCGGTGATCATCGGCCTTATCCTGCTGATCGGCCATCCGCTGCTAGGGCTGATCGCCGGACAGGATTTCCTGCCCGCCTATCCGCTGCTGCTGCTGCTAGGCATTTCGGCCTCTATCGAGCTCGTCGGCGTCAGTTTCCGCCCTTTGCTGATGGCGACCGACGGCGCGGCGCTGTCGCTGCGCATCACTTTTGCAGCCACCGTCCTGCTCCTGCTGCTGCTTGCCATACTGTTACCGCTCTACGGCACGATCGGCGCGGCCTTCGCCAACATCGTCGCCGCAACCGCCAGCTTTGCCATGATGGGCTTCGCCAGCCGCAGGGCGCTGCGCAACTGACGTCGTGGCAATGCCCCGCCGGACACTTGCCCCGCCCCCCGGCTAAGCCTAGATAGGGTGGATGGCGCAACACCATCATCACGAGCCGCAGGGCCTAAAGCTGGCAGACGCGGCGCAAGCCACGCTGGAAGCCAAGTCGGAACAATGGACCCCGATGCGCGCGGCGATCTTCGACGCGCTGGCAGCAGAGGAAAAGCCCGCCTCCGCCTACGATATCGCCGATGCGGTATCAAAGGCGCGCGGCAAACGGGTCGCGCCCAACAGCGTCTATCGCATCCTCGATCTGTTCGTATCAACCAATATCGCGATGCGGGTGGAAAGCGCCAACGCCTATATCGCCAACGCCCATCCCGGTTGCCAGCATGACTGCATCTTCCTGGTCTGCCGCAACTGCAAGGCCGCGACCCATGTCGATGATGACAAGGTGACCGGCGACGTGCGAAACGTCGCGGTGCATGAAGGGTTCACGCCTGAGCGCCCGGTAATCGAGATATTGGGCACCTGCGCCAAATGCGCGGCCTGACGCGGGTTGATCCCCTGCCCCATGCCTGCCAAGGCAAGGACCGGAGTATCCTTCTTTCATGACTGACCTGCCAGCGCCCCTTCCTTTTGGCACCCCCATGCTTGACCGCGCGCCTGTTCCTGCGGACCTGCGCAAGCTCGCGCCCCAAGACCTGCGCCAACTTGCAGATGAATTGCGGCAGGAGGTCATCTCCGCCGTCGGCGTCACCGGCGGCCATCTGGGGTCCGGGCTGGGCGTCGTCGAACTGACCACCGCGATCCATTATGTGTTCGATACGCCCCGCGACCGGCTGGTCTGGGATGTGGGCCATCAATGCTATCCGCACAAGATATTGACCGGCCGGCGCGACCGCATCCGTACGCTGCGTATGGGGGGTGGCCTCAGCGGCTTCACCAAGCGGTCAGAGAGCGAATATGACCCGTTCGGCGCGGCGCACAGCTCGACCTCGATCAGCGCGGCGTTGGGTTTTGCGATCGCCAACAAGCTGGCGGGAACGCCGGGCAAGGGCATCGCCGTGATCGGCGACGGGGCGATGTCTGCGGGCATGGCCTATGAGGCGATGAACAACGCGCGCGATGCGGGCAATCGGCTGGTCGTGATCCTGAACGACAATGACATGTCGATCGCCCCGCCGGTCGGCGGCCTGTCTGCCTATCTCGCCCGGATCGTGTCCAGCCGCGAATTCCTGTCGGTGCGCGAAGTGCTCAAGCGCCTGGCCCGCAAGCTGCCCGGCCCACTGCACAAGGCGGCGCGCAAGACCGACGAATTCGCGCGCGGCATGGCGATGGGCGGCACCTTGTTCGAGGAGCTGGGCTTCTATTATGTCGGCCCGATCGACGGCCATAATCTCGATCAGCTCATCCCCGTGCTGGAAAATGTCCGGGACGCCGCCGAGGGGCCGTGCCTGATCCATGTCGTGACACAAAAGGGCAAGGGCTATGCCCCGGCCGAGAACGCCGCCGACAAATATCATGGCGTCCAGAAATTCGACGTCATCACCGGCACCCAGGCCAAGGCCCCGCCCGGCCCGCCGAGCTACACCAATGTCTTCGCCGACGCGCTGATCGCCGAAGCGCAGCGCGATCCCACCGTCTGCGCGATTACCGCCGCCATGCCCTCGGGCACCGGCCTCGACAAGTTCGGTCAGGCATTCCCCGACCGCACCTTCGACGTCGGCATTGCCGAACAACATGCCGTGACCTTCGCTGCGGGTCTCGCCGCGCAGGGCATGCGCCCCTTTTGCGCCATCTATTCGACCTTCCTGCAACGCGCCTATGACCAGGTCGTGCATGACGTTGCGATCCAGAACCTGCCCGTTCGGTTCGCGATCGACCGCGCAGGCTTGGTCGGTGCGGACGGTAGCACCCATGCGGGCAGTTTCGACGTCACCTATCTCGCCACCCTGCCCAATTTCGTCGTGATGGCGGCAGCGGACGAAGCCGAACTGGTGCATATGACCCACACCTGCGCGATGCATGACAGCGGCCCGATCGCAGTGCGTTATCCGCGCGGCAACGGCACCGGGGTTCCCCTGCCCACCTCGCCAGAAAGGCTGCCGATCGGCAAGGGGAGGATCGTGCGCGAAGGGCGGCAGGTTGCGATCCTGTCGCTCGGCACCCGGCTGGAGGAAGCGCTCAAGGCGGCCGAAGCGCTGGAAGCCAAGGGGCTATCCACCACCGTCGCCGACCTGCGCTTCGCCAAGCCGCTGGACGAAGCGATGATCCGTCGCCTGCTCTCAACGCATGAAGTGGCGGTAACGGTCGAGGAAGGCGCGATCGGCGGGCTTGGCGCGCATGTGCTGACGCTGGCGAGCGACCTGGGCCTCACCGATAACGGCCTCAAGATCCGCACGATGCGCCTGCCCGACATCTTCCAGGACCAGGACAAGCCGGAAAAGCAATATGCCGACGCCCGGCTGGACGCCGACGCAATCGTCGATACGGTCCTGACGGCGTTGCGGCACAATAGCGCGGGGATCGGGGCGGAGGTTCGGGCCTGAGGCCTGCTAACCAACCTCCGTTCGTCCTGAGCTTGTCGAAGGGCCGCACTTCTTGAGTAGAAGAGCAAGGCTTCGACAAGCTCAGCCCGAACGGGGGTTTGTAAAACCGGTACGGTTTACTGCGGCGGCGGTACCGCAGCGCGCGCGTCCTGGCCGTCGCCTTCCGGTGCGGCGATGATGTCGCGGGTCAGTGCGCCCTTCTCCACGACCTCGGTCGCCGGATCACCCGCCGACGAGCGGATGCCCGCAGCGGCAGTACCGCGACCGGCGGCGTCGAGCGCTTCGGACTCGGTGGCGCTGCGCGGGGCGGGGCCGCCGAACATGGCGTCCATCGCGGCGCGACCCGAATCGACCGTGGCGGCGGATGGCGCACCGGGAGCCGGGGGAACCAGCGCGAAATCGGGCGGAATGATCAACGGGGCCTGGCGCGAGACGGCGAATTCATCGGGCCGTTCACGGTCGAACAGGCCGGTAGAACCGCAGGCCGTCAGGCTGGAAACAAGGCCGGCGGCGAGGATCAGTTTACGCATTATAGTCATGACTCCGAATTTGCGCCCTTCTCGCGCAGCAACAGCGCCCGCGCAAGCAGGATCAGCACGCCGATGGTGATGGCGGCGTCGGCCAGGTTGAAAATCAGGAAGGGGCGCCAGTCGCCGAAATGCAGGTCGGCATAGTCGATGACATAGCCCAACCGGCTGCGATCTACGATATTACCGATCGCGCCGCCCAGCACGAGACCGAGCGCTACGACATCCTGCCGCGCCTTTTCGCGCCACATCCATACGCCTACGAAGGTCGCGATCATTATGGTCATGCCGACCAGCGCCCAGCGCATCAGGTCCGTATTGGCATGGAAGAAGCCCATCGAGACGCCGCGATTTTCCAGCCAGCGCAGGCGGAAGAAAGGCACAATGTCGATGCCCGCATCCGTCCGCGACTTGAGCGCCAGCGGGTAGGCAACGGCATATTTGATAAGCTGGTCGAGCGCGAGCGTGACGATCGCGACGGTCAGGCCCAGCGGGCGGTGGTTGGTGGCGGACTTGGCGTTCATGCCTTAAGCACCTCGTCACAGCGGTCGCACAGGGTGCCATCCTCTGTAACCTCGGGCAGCAAGCGCCAGCAGCGGCCGCATTTGTGCCACTCGGACGGCTTGACGATGATGCCATCACCCACGCCCATTGCGATGCGCGCGACGATCGCCAGTTCGGCGAAATCGACGTCGCCCGTCGGCACCAGTTCACCCATGGTGACGTCGGCTTCCAGGCTGGAGCGGACGATCTTCTCGCGGCGGAGCGGCTCTATCGCTTCGTTGACCTCCATGCGCTTGGCGCGCAGATGCTCCCACTTGTCGTTCAGGCCGGTATCGCGCCAGCGGGCATCCACCTCGGGCCATTCCAGATAATGAACGCTGTCGTCGTCGCTCGGGAAGCGGCTCTGCCACACCTCTTCGGCGGTGAAGGGGATGATCGGCGCGGCGTAGCGGACCAGCGCGTGGAACAGCGTATCGAGCACGGTACGGTAGGCGCGGCGCTTGGGATCGCTCTTCGCGTCGCAGTAGAGACAGTCCTTGCGGATATCGAAGAAGAAGGCGCTGAGGTCGCTATTGGCGAAATCGAACAGGGCGCGGGTGTAGCTGCCGAACTGGAGCCAGTCCTCACTATCTACCCGCTTATCGACCACTGCGAGTAGCGCGGCGTCGAGCGTCGCGAGGCGGTGGAGCATGTAGCGCTCAAGTTCGGGCAGGTCGGCATAGGCGACCGCCTCATCCTCAGAGTAATCGGAAAGAGCGCCAAGCATGTAGCGGAATGTATTGCGTAATTTCCGATAGGCGTCCGACGCTCCCGCCAGCACTTCCTTGCCGATGCGGACATCGTCGAAATAATCGGTGCTGGCGACCCAGACGCGCAATATGTCCGCGCCGCTCTCGCCCATGATCTTCAATGGGTCGACCACATTGCCGAGCGACTTGGACATTTTCTTGCCCGACCCGTCGAGCGCGAAGCCATGGGTCAGCACCGCGTCATAGGGCGCGCGGCCGCGCGTGCCGCTCGATTCGAGCAGCGAGGACTGGAACCAGCCGCGATGCTGATCGGACCCTTCGACATAGAGGTCGGCGCGCACGCCCTCCCCGTAACGCGCCTCGATCACGAAACTGTGGGTCGAGCCGCTGTCGAACCAGACGTCAAGAATGTCGTTGACGACCTCATAGTCATTAAGGTCGTAATCGGGTCCGAGCAGCGCCTGATGATCCGCACCGAACCAGGCGTCCGCCCCCGCGCCCTTGAACGCGGCGATGATGCGCGCATTGACCGCCGGATCAACGAGATATTGCCCGCTCTTGCGATGGACATAGAGGGCGATGGGGACGCCCCAGGCGCGTTGGCGGGAGATGACCCAGTCGGGCCGATCACGCACCATCGCGCCGATGCGGTTAAGCGAGCGTTCGGGCACCCAGCGGGTGTGGGCGATGGCGTCGAGGGCGACTTCGCGCAGGGTTGCGCCATTCGTCATCCCGGCGAAGGCCGGGACCGCCATCGTCTGGGTCTGGTCGAGAGGCTGCACACCATCGAGGGCGGCCCCGGCCTGCGCCGGGGCGACGGCGTTGGTCGCCCTATCCATCGGGATGAACCATTGCGGGGTGCAGCGGTAGATGATGCGCGCCTTGCTCCGCCAGCTATGTGGATAGCTGTGGCGGAAATCGCTGGCGCTCAGCAGCGCGCCGGCCGCGCGCAGATCGGTGCAGATCGGGCCGTCGATGCCGTTGAATTTGGTGTTGATGACGCTGCCCTGTCCCGGCAGCCATTCCCAGTCGTCGCGATAGAAACCCGCATCGTTGACCGCGAAGACCGGGTCGATGCCCAGCGCCTTGCAGGCGATGAAATCCTCCTCGCCATGATCGGGCGCCATGTGGACGAGACCGGTGCCCGCGTCGGTGGTGACGTGGGCGGCGGGGAGGAAGGGACGGGGGCGGTCGAAGAAGGCGAGTTGCGCTTTCCCGTCACCCCGGACTTGATCCGGGGTCCCGCTGCCTTGCGCGGTGGGCGCGGAAGAAGAAGCGGGATCCCGGCTTTCGCCGGGATGACGGAGGGATTTAGCCATAGGGTGGCGGGCGATGGCTCCGACGAGTTGTCGTCCAGAGATATCAATCGATTTGGATGCCCAACCCGAAGGCTCTTCAGTAACCCCTCTTGCAAAAACTGTTACCTTTTCAAAGCCGACCTGCGGCTTTGTAAGTCGATCAATCTCACTCTGAACGGAGCGAACGAAACGCTCGATCAGGTCATCAGCGACGAGAAACCGCTTTTTATGAACATCCAATCCGCAAGACTTAAGCCACTCTACAGCTGGCAGGACGCTCTCCTCACCATCCGTAACGGTTGTACGACCGTCCATTGAAATTTCGAGACTGAAGAGATCATACTCAATCTCCTCCCCATAAGCGATCGCCTGATTAACCGGGATCGTCCAGGGCGTCGTCGTCCAGATCACCGCGAACGCCCCGACCAGCTCCGGCGCGTTCGGCGCTTCGACGATCTCGAACGCCACGTCGATCTGGGTCGACGTAACATCCTCATATTCGACCTCCGCCTCGGCCAGCGCGGTCTTTTCGACCGGGGACCACATGACGGGCTTGGCACCGCGGTACAATTGCCCGCTTTCCGCGAATTTGAGCAGTTCGCCGACGATCGTCGCTTCGGCATCGAATTTCATGGTCAGGTACGGATCGGCCCAGTCGCCCATCACGCCCAGACGCTTGAAC
>CAZLSU010000078.1:0-14889 GCA_964562225.1 uncultured Sphingobium sp. | reverse complement strand
AGGGTGTCGCCTTCATCCTGGCGGTCGATCATTTCATGGACATGGGCCGCACCGCCACCAACGTGCTGGGCAATGCGATCGCCACGTCGGTCATCACCAAATGGGAAGGCATGCTGGAGGTCGAAGAGCCGGAGGACGTGCCCCATCCCAAGGCCCCCGCGCATACCGCCGCGCACGGCCGGGCGGGACTGGAACTGGCGTCGGACATGGTGGACGACAGGCGGGACTGACGCGGGGTATTTGTCTGGCAGCATCGGATTGAACCGATATATGGCAGTTCCCCGACGAAGGTCGGGGTCCAGCCCCACGTTCTGAACTGGACCCCGACCTTCGTCGGGGAACGCCTAGCTTCCCTCTATGCGTCGCTATTCTCTCCACTTGTTATCAATCCGGGCGCATCGCCGTTTCGACCAGCGCCTCCGCCTCGATCAGTAGCGCGTCCTCGGTCGCATGCTGGCCGATCTGCTCTCGCCCGATCATGATCAGCACCGGCACCGCCAGCGGGCTGACCCGGTCCAGCACCTTGTGCAGCATCGTGCCCGCCGCCCGGTCGATCAGGTCGCCCAGTCGGCCCACATCGGTCATCCGCGCGCGCGCGTCGGCCCAGGCGGCCTTCAACAGCATATGGCCCGGCTCATATTTGCGCAGCACATCATAGATAAGGTCGGTGGAGAATGTCACCTGCCGCCCGGTCTTGCGCTTGCCCGGATGCTGCCGCTCGATCAGCCCGCTGATCACCGCCACGTCGCGAAAGGCGCGTTTCAGCAGGCTCGATTGCTCGACCCATTCGATGAATTCATGGTCCAATATGTCGGCGGTGAACAGGCTCTGCGGGTCGGTCACGGGTTTCAGGCTCGACACCGCCAGTGCATAATCGTTGGATACGAAGCCGATCGGCATCAGCCCCTGTGTTTCCATCCGCCGGGTCAGCAGCATGCCGAGCGACTGGTGCGCGTTCCAGCCCTCGAAACTGTAGCAGACCATATAATGCCGCCCTTCATGCGGGAAAGTTTCGACCAGCAACTGCCCCGGTTCGGGCAGGGCGGAGCGATGACGCTGCATTTCCAGCCATTCGCGCACATCGTCGGGGAAGCGGTGCCATTCCTGCGGCGCGGCCAGGAAATGCCGGACCCGGTCGGCCAGCCGCGTCGACATCGCCATCCTTGTGCCGCCCCAACTGGGCATGCGCGCCGATTTGCTGGTGGCACGCACGGTCAGGTCGCTGCTGTCCATCTTCACCACCTCCAGCGCGGTACCGGCGAAGAAGAAACAGTCGCCCGGCGCCAGTTGCGCGGCGAACCCCTCCTCCACCGTGCCCAGCTTGCGCCCGTTGGCGAAGCGGACGGCGAGCGCGGGCTGATCGACGATGATGCCGGCGTTCATCCGGTGCTGGGCGACAAAGCGCGGATGGCTGACCCGCCAGCGACCGTCCGCATCCTGCGCCAGCCGCTTGAACCGGTCATAGGCTTTAAGGGCGTAGCCGCCGCCCTCGATGAAGTGCAGCACGTTGGCGAAGGCTTCTTGCGTCAGCGCGCTATAGGGTAATGCCGACCGCACCTCCGCCAATAACGCCGCCTCCTCGAACGGCCCGGCACAGGCGATGCCCATCACATGCTGCGCCAGCACATCCAGCCCGCCCGCGCGGAAATCATCGGCGTCGCGCTCCCCCGCCTCTACCGCGTCGAGCGCCGCGCGCGCCTCCAGATATTCAAAGCGATTGCCGGGGATCAGGATCGCTTCGCTGGGCGTGTCCAGCCGGTGATTGGCGCGGCCGATCCGCTGCAACAGGCGGGACGATCCTTTGGGCGCGCCCATCTGGATCACGCAATCGACATTGCCCCAATCCACCCCCAGATCGAGCGACGCGGTCGCCACCAGCGCGCGCAGCCGGCCCGCCGCCATAGCCGATTCGACCTTGCGCCGCGCCTCGACCGACAGGCTGCCATGGTGGATCGCTATGGGCAGATTATCGTCATTGGCCGACCATAATTCCTGGAAGATGAGTTCGGCGAGGCCACGCGTGTTGCAGAAGACCAGCGTGGTTTCGCGCCGGGCGATTTCCGCCATCACCTGCGCTGCGGCATATTTGCCCGAATGGCCAGACCAGGGCACCCGCCCCTCCGGGATCAGGATCGCGACGTTCGGGTCTGCTCCCTCCTCGCCGATCACCGCCGTCACCATGTCGATGTCGCCATCGGGTGCCAGCCAGGCGCGATAGCCGTCGACATCGGCCACCGTCGCGGACAGCGCCACGCGGCGCAGCCCCGGATTGATCGCAGACAGCCGCGCCATCGAAAGCGCCAGCAGGTCGCCGCGCTTCTGCGTCGCGAAGGCGTGGACTTCGTCGATGATGATGGTGCGCAGCTTCGCGAACATCAGGATGCTGTCCGGGAAGGACAATAAGAGCGACAGCGATTCCGGCGTGGTCAGCAATATCTGGGGCGGGCGGGCGCGCTGCCGCGCCTTGCGGTCGGACGGGGTATCGCCGGTGCGGGTCTCCACCCGGATCGGCAGCCCCATCTCCTCGATCGGGGTCAGCAGGTTGCGCTGCACATCCACCGCCAGCGCCTTCAATGGCGAGACATAAAGCGTGTGCAGCCCCTCAGCTGGGTCGGCGATCAGGTCGCTCAGCGTCGGCAGGAAACCCGCCAGCGTCTTGCCCGCCCCGGTCGGCGCGACCAGCAGCGCGTGGCTTCCCGCCCGCGCCGCGCTCAGCATCGCCATCTGATGCCGTCGCGGCGTCCATCCGCGTGCGGCGAACCAGTCGGTGAGGATGGGGGGCAGCGCGGCGTTCACACCCCTATGTAGGGGTAGTCAGGCGATCCGCCTATGCCCCGATCCGGTGCAGCCCCGCGCCATGCAGCTTGAGCCAGGCCCGCGCCGGCCGGGGGTCTCGCCCCAATATCCGCGCATGGGCAGCGTGGAAGGCGGCGCTGTGATCCATGTGGAGCCGATGCGCCAGTTCATGCGCCACGGTCGATTGCCGCACCCAGGCCGGTGCCAGGATCAGCCGCCAGCTATAGCGGATCGCCCCGCCCGAGGAACAACTGCCCCAGCGCGACCGGGCGTCGCCGATGCCGACCGACGCCACATCCAGCCCGTGCGCCGCCGCATAATCCAGCGTCTCCGCCGACAGCACTGCCTTCGCCCGCGCCTTCAGCCAGCGCAATACGCGCGCCTCCACCGATTCCGCCGCTCCGCCGACGATCAGCCGCCCCTCGTCCAGCAGGATGCGCCGTCCCGCATCGGCGCGCCATGCGATCGTCACCTCATGCCCTTCCAGCGCGAAGACCGCGCCATCGCACAGCGTCACGGCTTCGGGCCGCGCCGCCATCTGTGTAGCGACCCAGGCCCCATGGTCCTGCGCCCATCCCAGCGCCCGTTTCAAATTGGCCCGCGCCGGGAGCGACAGCCGCACCTCGCCCCGCGCCGCGTCGATCGTCAGCCGATAGCGTTTCGCCAGGGGCGATCGCCGCACCCGCACCGGCACGGCGACACCGTCCACCAGCAGGACAGGATCAGATGTCCCGATCGACAAGATGATTTTCCAGGTCGCCTGCGTCCACTTCGGCCACGGTCCAGCCGCGCACCGATTCGCCCGCGCGATGCACCGCCTCGCGATCGCCGCTCAACAGATAATGCCAGTCCGGCAACGGCTTGCCATCGCCGCGCAGCCGATAGGCGCAGGTGCGCGGCAACCAGCTTATCTCGTCCACCAGCTTGGGCGTCAGCCGCACGCAATCGGGCACGAATTGCCGCCGATGCTTATAGTCGGAACATTGGCCGCTGACCCGATCGAGCAGGCGGCAGGCGACATTGGTGGGGTAGATGCGCCCCGTATCTTCATCCTCCGCCTTGTGCAGGCAGCATTTGCCGCACCCGTCGCACAGCGCTTCCCACTGTTCGCGGTCGAGCTGATCCAGCGGCTTTTCCCAGAAATTCACTTCACCCATTTTTGCAAGGCCGCCAGCACCCTGTCCGGTGCGCCCTCATCCTGTGCCGTCGCGGGGTCATCCACCGGAATCAGCGCGATCGGCTTGCCATCCGGCCCGAACAGATAGGGCGTGCGGCTGTGGCTGACCAGATAGTCGCTCGCGCCCTTCGTCTCCTCCTCATTATAGAGGACGACGAAATCCTTCGCCACTTTCGCGATCTGGTCGGGCGTGCCGGTCAGGCCGATGAGGCGCGGGTGAAAGGCCGCGACATAGGTTTTGAGCACGGCGGGCGTATCCCGCTTGGGATCGACGCTGATCAGCATCGGTTGCACCTTGGCGGCCAGCGCCGGGCTTTCCTTCTCGAACCGCGCGAACGCCTGCATGATGCGTTGCAGGTCCACCGGGCATACGTCCGGGCAATAGGTATAGCCGAAATAGACCAGGCGATATTTGCCGTCGAAATCGGCCCAGCGGGTTGGCTTGCCATCCTGGTTCATCAGCGTGAAGGGCGCACCGATCCGCGCGCCGGTCAGTTCGCCTGCGACGCTGTCGGTCCCGCTTGACGCCCCGCTTGACGCATTGTCGCCGCCCCCCATATTGCAGGCGGCGAGCATCGCCAGGGCGGGCAGGGCGAGGGCGGTGAGAAGGGCGGACAGCGCTTTGTTCATGGCGCGTCCAGCCATGCCCTGCTACGGGCGCATTTGCAAATATCGGACTTCGGAAATGGTGGACAAGGCGCAACGCATGAACGGTCGATCTTCATGGGGCATGATGGGGGCGAAGCTGCTGCTGGCGCTTGCCATGATGTCGCCCGCGCTTGCGCAGGCGCAATTTTCCGAAGGCTATAATTTCCTGAAGGCGGTCAAGGATCGGGATGGGGAAAAGGCGACCAATCTTCTCCAGAAACCGGGATCGACCGTCGTCAATAGCCGCGATATTTCGAGCGGTGAAAATGCGCTGCATCTGGTCATCGCCCGGCGCGACGCGACCTGGGTCAATTTCCTGCTGTCCAAGGGGGCCAACGCCAATCTGGCGGACAATGCCGGGGACACCCCGCTGATGGACGCTGTGCAGGCCCGGTTCGAGGATGGCGTGCGGTTGCTGATCGCCCATGGCGCCCAGGTGGACAAGGCCAATGACAGCGGTGAAACCCCGCTGATCCGCGCCGTGCAATTGCGCGACGTCTCGCTCGTCCGCCTGCTTGCGACCCAAGGCGCCAACCCCGACAAGCGCGACAGCATCGCAGGCATGTCCGCCCGCGATTACGCCACACGCGACACCCGCACGCCCGGCCTGATGGATGCGATCGACAGCGCCAAGAAGGTCGCGCCCAAGGGGCCGGTGCAGGGACCGGTTTTTTAACGCGGTCTTGCCTCAAACCCCCGTCGCCCGCGCAAATTCGATATAGAGCGCGCGCAACCGCATGGCGACCGGTCCCGGCCGACCGTCGCCGATCACCTGTCCGTCGATCCGCACGACCGACTGGCACAGCGTCGACGCACTGGCGATAAACGCCTCGCGCGCCGCCAGCGCCTCCTTCACGGTAAAGGCGCGCCGCACGACCGGCACGCCGATCTCCGCCGCCAGCGCCGCCAACGCCAGCCCGGTGCATCCCGCCAGCACGGCTTGGCTATAGGGCCGGGTCACGATCCCCTCGTCGATCAGGATGAAGGCGGTGGAGGACGCCCCTTCAGTCACGAAACCGTCCTCGACCATCCACGCCTCCTGCGCGCCCGCATTGCGCGCCGCCTGCTTGGCCATCGCCTGCGCCAGCAGCCCCACGCTCTTGATATCCCGCCGCGCCCAGCGCAAATCGGGCATCGTCGCCACCGCGATCCCGTCCCGCGCGCCCGGCGTATCGAGAAAAGGCCGCGCCTGGACGAACATCACCAGCGTCGGCGTCAGGTCGGGCGAAGGCAGGAAATCGCGCGTGACATCCGCGCCGCGCGTGACCTGGAGATAGACCAGCCCCTCGTCCAGCCCGTTGCGCCGCACCAGTTCCTTCTGCGCCGCCTCGATCGCCGCCAGCGGCACCGGCAGCACGATGCCGATCGCGTCCACCGACCGCTGCAACCGCGCCAGATGCGACGCGCTGTCGACCAGCTTGCCCGCGATCACCGCCGCCACCTCGTAAATCCCGTCGGCGAACAGAAACCCCCGGTCCAGCACGGACACACGGGCGTCGGACAGCGGCAGATAAACACCGTTCAGATAGGCAATGGACATGGAACGACTTTGCCGGGTTGGTGGGCTGGGTCAAGGCCAACCCCCGTCATGCCAGCGAACGCTGGCATCCCTCTGCCTTTTGCGCCTGCCGGAAGAAGTGAGATCCCAGCGTTCGCTGGGATGACGGCGAAAGATCATTCCTCCCCGGTACGGCAGGGGCATCGCATATGGATTTCCACCTATCAAACCTCGTCATGCTGAACTTGTTTCAGCATCCATCGCGCCTCAAAAGCCGCCGCTCGAGACGAGAAATGGACCCTGAAACAAGTTCAGGGTGACGATTGTGAGAGGGTTGCTTCGATATGCGATCCCCCTGCCCGGTACGGGGAGGGGGACCAGCCGCAAGCTGATGGAGGGGCGACGGCTGGGCGCGGCAAGGAAAGGATCAACTCTTCTCCGTTCGCCCTGAGCCTGTCGAAGGGCTGTCCTTTTTGAACGGAAGCACAAGGCTTCGACAAGCTCAGCCCGAACGGTTTAGACTGAACGCGCGTCGCCCTGATCCCCCGTCAAACCCGCCGAAACGGATAAGGCGTCGCTCTTCGCTCATAGCCGTGCAGGTCCAGCGAGCGCGTGACCGGGGGCAGCGCGCGGTCGGGGCAGGCGCGGCGTTCGCACAGGGCGCAGGTCGGGCCGACGCCGGTCGCCTGCGCCAGCCCGTCGGCATGGACGATCCGCGCGGCATGTTTCGCTTCGCAGCCGATCGCCATCACCGCACGCCCTCGCGCCGCCGGATTGGCCTCGTCCGGCAGCGCGATCGCCAGCGTGACGAAGCGTCGCTCGTCCACCGTCTCGATCAGTTGCGGCACCACCCGTCCCGGCGTCGTCGCGCCGTGCGCGTCCCAGCGCGGGCAGGTGCCACCGAACCGCGCGAACGGATAGGCTTCGCCGTCGAACCGCTTGGAAATGATGCCCGCCCGGTCGATCCTGACCATGAAGAAGGGCACGCCGCGCGCGCCGTTGCGGCCGAGCGAGGTCAGCCGGTGGCAAAGCTGTTCCACCGACACGCCGAAGCGCGCAATCAGCAGCGGCAGGTCGTAACGGCTCGCCTCCGCCGCGCCATGGAAGCGCGCATAGGGCATGACCAATGCGGCGGCGGCATAGTTGGTCAGCGCGATCGTCGCCAGCCGCCGGCTATCCTCATCGGGCGGGGCGGCGCGCGCCACGCTGGCGGCGATCAGGTCGGCAAGTTCCTGCGCGCAAAGCTGATAGGCGAGCGCGAACAGCCGTCCCGACGCGGGCAGCCGGTCGCTCATCAACAGCCGCCGCCGGTGCATGTCATAATGGCGCAGCGCGCCCGCCAGCACATTTTCGGGCGCGATCTGCGCGCCCATGCCGTGCCGCTCCTTCAGCCGCGCGCGGATATCGGCCTGCAACAAAGCGGGTTCGTCGGCCATCTCCCCCGCCAGCGCCTCCGCACCCGCATCGATCTCCGCGAAATGATTGCCCCGTTCGGCGATCGCCGCGCGCAGCCATTCGAGCGGCGCGGCAACCGCCCCGCCGCGTCCATCCGCCGCCTGGACCCGGTCGGGCATCTGGCGCAGATCGGTCAGCGCGCGATAGAAGCGCGCCACCGCCTCGGCCACGCCGGGATAATTTTCGGCCACCTCCAATATCTCGTCACGCGCGACGCCGATGTCGCGCACCAGCGCATCGGACAATATCTCGCCCAGTTCGCGCGCGGTGCCCGTGCTGGTCGATGCGACGAAATCGCGAATGTCGATGTCATAGGTGTTGGCGAGCCGCAGCAGCATCTGTGCGGTCAAAGGCCGCTGGTTGCGCTCCAGATGGTTGAGATAGCTGGGCGACACCCCCAATTCCTCGGCCATGCGCGTCTGGTTGATCCCCAGTTCGCGCCGCAATACGCGCAGCTTGGGGCCAAGATAGAGCTTGCGGTCGGACAGATCAGCCATTCAGACATGATGTCATATCATGACAGTATGAACAAGTCTTGCCATGACATGGGGCCACTGATCGTCCTTCCCCCGGCCCTTGGCGCTCGCCATAACGGGGACAGCAGACGAATATCAGGAGATGACCATGACTGACGACACCACAGGCCACCCGCAACCCGCCCGCTCCCGCGCGGTCTTTTCGCCGGAGGATTTCGGGCTGATCCGCACCGCCATCGCCCATTATCTGCGCGAGGTTCAGGATCAGCCGGAGTCGGTCAAATATGCCAATCTCTACCACCGCCTGGGCCGGGTGGCCTAGCGGCGCGGCCCAGTATCGACGGCGCTGCGACGGCGGTGCATCAATATCGGAAGCCAGTGTCGCGGTGAGAGGCGCGCCAGCCATATCAATGCTGGTGATGGTGCGCGGAATGCGGCGATGATCGATTGCAGTTCCGGCTCATCCACCGCGCACGCCGCTTCGGCAATGGGGAACCAGCGCAGTTCGCGCTGCCCCTGTTCGGGCCATTGGCCAAGCTGGCCGGTTACGGCAAGCGGAAAAACCTCGACCGTCGCTTCCCGCGTGTTTCCATTGCGGCGGCGCTTGTCATAACGATAATGGCCGATCGGCGCCGGGCAGGCGATGCCGTGGATGCCCGCTTCCTCGAACGCTTCCAGTTCGGCGGCGCGGTGCCCGGCCAGCCCCTTGATCCGGTTGCCCTTGGGGATCACCCAGCGCCGCGTTTCGCGCGAGGTGATGAGCAATATGCGCATCGCTCCATCGGCATCGGTGGCATAGGGCAGGGCGGCGATCTGGCGCATTCGCCCGCTTGTAATGAAAATGTCACATTTCGCAAACTTATCCGCGCGACTCGTCGAAAGGGCGGGGCTATTCCACGAAGGTCAGCGACAGATTCTCGGCATTTTTGGGAATGTCGATCCGGCTTTCGTTGATGCTGGCTTCCTCGCCGGGTTTCAGGCGGGGCCGGTCGGCCTTGGTCGTCCAACTGAACACCAGCCGGTTCTGCCGATCGCGCAACTGCACCAGCACCGGGGGCACCGGCAGCGTCTGCTGCCCGCTGTTGACGATCCGCGCGCCGAACGCGAAATATTCCTCGCCGGTCGGCAGCTTGCGGCGCTCGGCAGGCTTGGAGAGGTAGAAGAGCAGGTCCGGATCGCCCTCGTCGGCGACCAGCCCCAGGCTGACGGCCCATCCGGGCGGCCCGAAATAATAGAGCGCCCCGCCGATCGCGCTGATCCCCAGGAAAAAAGCGATCGCGGCATAGGTCCACAGCCTGGCCGGATTGCGGCGCGGGCGGAAGGGCGGTGCGGGCGCGAAGCTGCTTTCCTCTACCGGCCCGTCATAGGGCGGCGGCGCAATATCGTCGAACACCGGCGGGGTTGCAAAGGCAGGCGCCCGCAAAGGCGCGGGTTCGGCCGCCGGTTCTGCCGGCTCCGTGACGTCAGCCGGAATCGGCCCAGGCTCGGTCGGGACATGCTCGACCGGTGCTGACGTCACGACGTCAGGAACAGGTGGCAGCGGTGCGGGCACATCGGCAAGCCCAGCCGGGCGTTCGGGCAGGGCAGGCGGGTCCTGGAACCAGCTATGCTTGCAGGCCGCGCACCGGACCTGCCGACCCGTCGCGCCTACGGCACTATCCGGTACGATGTAGCGCGTGGCGCAATTCGGGCACACCAGGATCATGTCGCTTCCTTGTCACGCCCTTGACATAAGGGCAAGAGTCGGCGGCACGCTAGGCGCAAAGGGACGCCGGGCTTTACGCCTCCCTGTGCCCTGTGCCATGGCTATGGGGCGGGGAAGTCGTCAATTTATGTCCACCATCGTCCAGTTTGAAAATGTGGGCCTGCGCTACGGGCTGGACAGCGAAACCCTGTCCGACGTCAGTTTCTCGCTGCATGGCGGGGGCTTCTATTTCCTCACCGGCGCGTCGGGTGCGGGCAAGACGTCATTGCTGAAACTTCTCTACCTTGCCCAACGCCCGAGCCGCGGCGTCATCCGCCTGTTCGGCGAGGATGTGGTGACTCTGCCCCGCAAGCGCCTGCCCGGCTTTCGGCGCCGTATCGGCGTGGTGTTTCAGGATTTCCGGCTGGTCCCCCATCTGTCCGCTTATGACAATATCGCGCTGCCGCTGCGCCTGTCGGGCATGGCCGAACCGGATGTCGATGCGCCGGTGGCCGAAATGCTGAACTGGGTCGGCCTGTCCGATCGGGCGCAAGCGCGCCCCGCAACCCTGTCGGGCGGCGAACAACAGCGCGTCGCCATCGCCCGTGCGGTGATCGGCAGGCCCGAAATCCTGGTCGCCGACGAGCCGACCGGCAATGTCGACGCCGACATGGCACAGCGGCTGATCACCCTGTTCGAGGCGCTCAATCGGCTGGGCACGACCATCGTCGTTGCCACCCATGATCTGCCGCTGATCGGACAGGTCAGCGGCGCGCAGATGATGCGGCTCGACCGGGGCCGCCTTGCCGATCCTACAGGTTCGCTCAAATATCCGCCAAAACCGCAAGGGTCCGCATGATGACCCGTGCCGATCGTCAGGCCGCCGAGGCCGCGCGTAACCGGCTGCTGCCCGAAGGGCGGGTCGCCGGGCCGATGCCCTGGGTGATCGCGATCATGATGTTCCTGACCGTGCTGGCCGCGGCCTGCGGGCTTGGCCTGGGCGCGGCCGTCCGCTCCATGGGGTCCGACCTGGCCGGGCGCGCGACGGTGCAGATCGTCGAGGCGAACCCGGAAATCCGCACCCGCCTGACCGGCCGCACCATCGCCGCGCTGCGCGGTGCGGCCGATGTGCGCGCCGCGCGTCCCGTCGCACCGGCGCAACTGGTCGAACAACTCCGTCCCTGGCTGGGCCAAGAAGCGACCAATGGCGACCTGCCCGTGCCCGCGCTGATCGACGTCGAACTGACGCCGGGCCATAGCGATGCCAAGATCGCGACGCTGCGCCGCCTGCTGGCAGGGATCAGCCCCGCCGCCCGGATCGAACCCCATGCCGCCTTCCTACAGCCGCTTGCCGGGCTGCTCTCCGCCCTTGGCTGGCTGGCGGTCGGGCTGGTCGTGCTGATGGCGATCGCCACCGCCGCCATCGTCGTGCTGGCGGCGCGCGGCGCGCATGACGGGCACCGCAGCACGATCGAAGTGCTGCACCTGATGGGCGCGACCGATGTGCAGATCGCGCGGCTGTTTCAGCGACGCATCGCGCTCGACGCGCTGTTCGGCGGCACGCTCGGCTTTGTGGCGGCGCTGCTGGTGCTACTGACGCTGGGCGGACGGCTGGCCGCCACGGGCAGCGAACTGCTGGGCGCGATCAGCCTGCCCTGGACCGGCTGGCTGCTGCTGGCCGCGCTGCCGGTCGGCGGCGTGCTGCTGTCCACGCTGGCCGCGCGGCTGACCGTGCTGCGCGCGCTGGGCCGGGCGCTATGACCGGGCCAGCCGCATGATCGTCCGCACGCTCGCCGTGGCGCTGCTGGGCTGGATGCTCGGTTTCGCCTGGTTCGCGATGTTCCTGCCCCAGCCGCTCGACGGCCGCCGGACCGACGCTATCGTCGTCCTGACGGGCGGGGCGGGGCGGATCGATCGGGGTTTGGTCCTGCTACAGGATGGTGCCGCCAAGCGGATGCTCATTTCGGGGGTCGATCGCGCCGTCCGGCCGGCCGAACTCGCCGCCGAATATAAGGTGCCCGAACGCATCTTCACCTGCTGCATCACGTTGGGCCGCGAAGCCATCGACACCCGCTCCAACGCGATCGAAACCGCCAACTGGCTCGCGCGTCGCGACTATGCCACGGTGCGGCTGGTCACGACCGACTGGCATATGCGGCGCGCGGCGCTGGAATTGCGGCAGGCGTTGCCGGGCGATGTCACCATCGTCTATGACGCGGTCGCCAGCCGCCCCAGCCTCAATATGCTGGTGCGCGAATATAATAAATATCTCCTGCGCCGCGCCGCCGCGCTGATCGGTATCTGAATCCATGATCGTCCTGACCGCGCTACGTTCGCTTGCCTTCACCCTGGCCTTCTACAGCGGCAGCCTGCTGATCGTGCTGGCCGCGATGGCCGCCAATCTGGTCAGCCGGGCGTGGATATTGCCACTCGCCCGACTATGGAGCGGCTATCACCGTGTCTGCGCGCGCTGGCTGCTGGGGCAGAAGGTCCGCATCGTCGGCGACCTGCCGCATGGTCCCTATCTCTATATCGTCAAACATGAATCGATGTTCGAGACGATCGACCTGCTGACCGTGTTGCGCCGCCCCGCCATCGCGGCCAAGGCGGAATTGTTCAACATTCCGCTGTGGGGCGGCATCGCGCGCGGCTATGGCCTGATCCCGATTGAACGCAATGCCGGGGCCAGCGCGCTGCGCACGCTGCGCGCCGCCGCCCGCGATACGATTGCGCAGGGTCGGCCGATCTGCCTGTTTCCAGAGGGTACCCGCGTCGCCCATGGCGAATCGCCGCCATTGCGCGCAGGCTTCGCCGGGCTTTACGGCCTGCTCAAGCTGCCCGTCGTGCCGATCGCGATCGACAGCGGCCGCGTCTCGCCGCGCGGCAAATTCCTCAAGACCGCCGGGACCATCACCTACAAGGTGGGCGACATCATCCCCGCGGGTCTCGACCGCCATGAAGCCGAGACCCTGGTGCATAGCGCGATCAACGCGCTGAACCGGGAGCCAGCCGAAGCCTAACGATATGCACCCGGAATGATAGCTGGACCGTTGGGTAGGCAAAGTCACCATCCAAGGATATGTCATTGACCGGCACCCTGCCCGAAACAGCCGCCGAGCCGGGCAGAAAATCGGCGGCGCTGTCGCTCCAGTGGCAGATGCTGGGCGGGTTCGCCATCGGCCTGACGCTGGGCCTGATCGTTTATGTAACGGCGCCCGACGCGCAGTGGCTAGAGGGTGTAACGACCTATGTCACCGGGCCGATCGGGCAGATTTTCCTGCGGCTGCTGTTCATGCTGGTCATCCCGTTGCTGGTATCCGCGCTGATCGTAGGGATCGCCGAAATGGGCGATGTCCGGGCGTTGCGGCGGATCGGATTGCGCACCTTGCTTTATACGCTGGTCGTATCGGGCTTGGCGGTAGCGGTCAGCCTGCTGGTCGTCGACCTGCTGCAACCGGGCGCGGGAATAGACCCGGCGGTGGCGCGCGCGATGCTGAACGAAGCGCGCCCCGGCGCAAGGGCGCTGCTGAGCCGGGGCAGTGACGCGCCGCAGGGGATCGCCGCGCTGATCGCGATCGTACCCGACAATATCGTCGCGGCCATGGCGGGCAACGATATCCTGGCGGTGATGGTCTTTGCCCTGTTCGTCGGCATCGGGCTGGTGCTGGTACAGACGCCGCAGACGAAATTGCTGTTGTCCGCGATGGAAGGCATGTTGGCGGTCACGATGCGGCTGATGGGCCTCGTCATCCGCCTGGCGCCGGTGGCTATCGCCTGCTTCATGTTCAACCTGGCGGCGCAATTCGGATGGGATTTGCTGATCCGGCTGTCCGCCTATGTGGGCGTCGTGCTGCTGGCGCTCGCGATCCAGATGTTTGGCGTTTATTCGCTGCTGATTGCGCTGATCGCCAAACGCTCGCCGCTCCGTTTCTTCGCCGACGTTCAGGAAGCGACGGTCATGGCCTTCGCCACTGCCTCTTCCAACGCAACCCTGCCGACCGCCCTGCGCGTAGCCGAGGATAATCTGCGCCTGCCGCGTCGGATCGCGCGTTTCGTGCTGACGGTCGGCGCGACCGCCAACCAGAACGGGACGGCCATGTTCGAGGGGATCACGGTGATCTTCCTCGCCCAGTTTTTCAGCATCGACCTCAGCATCCCGCAGCAGTTGATGGTCATGATGATGTGCATATTGGGCGGGGTGGGCACGGCGGGCGTGCCGGCAGGATCACTCCCCGTGGTGGCGATGATCCTGGGCATGGTCGGCGTACCGCCCGAGGGCATCGGGCTGGTGCTGGGCGTGGATCGGCTGCTCGACATGTGCCGTACCGCGCTCAACGTGACCGGCGACCTGGTCGCGGCTACGGTGATATCGGCGGGGGAAGAGGATGGGCGCGTGGCCGAAGCATAAAGCTATGGCATGGATTGATTCATGTAGTTCCCCGGCCTGCGCCGGAGAACTGTTCAATCAGCGCAGCTTGGCGATGTTCAGCCCATCCTCCTTGGCGCGGGCCTTGGTCGATTCCTCCGTGCGGGTCAGCGCTTTGGCGATGGCCTTTAGGCCCATGCCCTTCTTGGCCAGCGTGTGCAGCTTCTGGATCTCGTCCTGGGTCCAGGGCTGGCGATGGCGCTCGAACTTCTCTGCCATCGCGGTCAGTCCGCGAACGGATCGCGCACCAGGATCGTATCCTCGCGCTCGGGGCTGGTGGAGACGAGCGTGACCGGGCAGCCGATCAGCTCCTCGATCCGGCGGATATATTTGATCGCTTGAGCCGGGAGTTCGGCCCAGCTACGCGCCCCCGCCGTCGTATCGTGCCAGCCTTCTATGCTCTCATAGATCGGCTGCGCCTTGGCCTGATCCTGCGCATGGGCGGGCAGATAATCATAGGTCTGGTCGCCGATCTGATAGCCGACGCAGATGTTCAGCGTGTCGAACCCGTCGAGCACATCGAGCTTGGTGAGCGCGATGCCGGTGACGCCCGATACCGCGACCGACTGGCGCACCAGCACCGCGTCGAACCAGCCGCAGCGGCGCTTGCGCCCCGTGACCGTACCGAATTCATGGCCGCGCTCGCCCAGCCGCTGGCCGGTGGCGTCCTCCAGTTCGGTCGGGAACGGGCCGGAGCCGACGCGGGTGGTATAGGCCTTGACGATGCCC
>CAZLSU010000077.1:0-15082 GCA_964562225.1 uncultured Sphingobium sp. | reverse complement strand
GCGGTGGAAGGGCAGGATCAGCGGGCAGGTTTCGGCGATCTGAAGATTGTCGGGGGTGATGGTGACGCCCTGCCCCGCCAGCTTGGCGACCTCCTCCTTGAAGTGCCACGGGTCGAGCACCACGCCATTGCCGATGACCGACAACGTGCCCCGGACGATACCCGAAGGCAGGAGCGAGAGCTTGTAGACCTTCTCGCCCACCACCAGCGTATGCCCGGCATTATGCCCGCCCTGAAAGCGTGCGACGACATCGGCGCGTTCCGACAACCAGTCGACGATCTTGCCCTTGCCCTCGTCGCCCCACTGGGCGCCGATTACGGTCACATTTGCCATGGATACAGATCTCCGCCCGCCGCGCACATCCTGGCCGCCCTTCGACGGGGCTCGGCGACCGGACTGGATCGATTGGACGCGCTCACGCCCTTGCGGGCTGGCGGTTAGCCGGGGGGAACCGGCAGGTCAAGTCAGTAGGCTTTCGGCTCCGCGCCGTCCAGCCAGTGCGAACAGCGCAACGCCGCGCCGTCATCGCCCTGCGCCAGCGCCGCGACCGTGTGCCAGCCCTCGCCGCGCAGCGCAGCGGCACGCGCCACGTCATGCCCCAGCGGCAGGAACAGCCGGTTGGGCGCTTCGCCGCCGAATCCGGCATCGATCAGCGGATCGGGATAGAGCGAGAAGCCGACCGCCGCTTCCTCGCTGCCATCGCCGCGCAGGATCGCATAGCTGCCGCCCCGGCCGATCTCACCGGTAAAGCCATCGGCGAAGATCGAGAAGCCGAACCAGTTCTGATATTCAAAGCCGTGCCGCTCGGTCGGGTCGAGCGTCAGGGTGATGTCCCAGCCGATCGGCTTTGCGATGGCGCGCAGCCCGGCGATCCGGCTGTCGAGCGCGCCGCCATGGGCGGCGCTCAGCGCCTCCAGCCTGTCCATCGCGGCATGGAAAGGACCGGCAGCTTCGATCAGCGGAAGATAGGCGGCGGCGTCCGGGCCGAGACCGACGAGCGCGCCCGCATCCTTGGCGTCCAGTTCCGTCCGCACGGCCTCGATCATGGCGGGGTCAAGCGGCAACGGACCGGCGGCCAGCGTATCGATCAGGTCCGGCAAGGTGAAGTCGATGGTGACGCCGCGGACACCCGCCGCCTGCAACGCGGCGATCGCGACATTGACGATCTCCACCGCGGCGGCGACGCTGTCCGTGCCGATCAGTTCCGCGCCGACCTGCAACCGCTCCCGCTCGGGGCGCAACTGGTTGGCCTTCAGGCGGATCACCGGGCCGGCATAGGACAGGCGCAGCGGCCGCGCCGCGCTGGCGAGTCGGGTGGACGCAATGCGCCCGACCTGGGCGGTCATGTCTGGCCGCAATGCCAGGCTGCGCTGCGACAGCGGATCGATCACGCGCAACAGATCCTGCGCCCGCGCCGATTTCAGCCTGTGGGTCAGCGTATCCTCAAACTCGGCCAGCGGCGGCATCACCCGCTCATAGCCGTGAGTCGCCACGGTATCGAGCACCCGCCGCGCCAGCCGCGCCGATGCCTCCGCCTGCGGCGGCAGACGGTCGGACAATCCTTCGGGGAGCAGGCCGGGGGGGATGCTGGTCATGCGCTGCCCTTTAGCGGAAATTGAGGGCTAGGCCATCCCCAACCGCCGTTCGGTTCGAGCTTGTCGAGAACTATTCTCGACGGACGCTCGAACCGAACGGAATGAGACGTCGATCACCCAAAGCGCAACAATTTCACCTTCTTCACGCCCGCCAGCTTGCAGATGTCCCACAGCAGCGGCTCGGTCACCGTGCCATCGACCGACAGCAGCAAGACCGCTTCGCCGCCCTGGTTGCGGCGGCCCAGGTGGAACGTGCCGATATTGACCGCCGCCTCGCCCAGCGTGGACCCCAGGCGACCGATGAAGCCGGGCGCGTCCTGGTTGACGATATAGAGCATGTCCCCGGCCAGATCGGCCTCCACCTTGATGCCGAACAGTTCGACCAGACGGGGTGACGCATGACCGAACAGCGTGCCCGCGACCGACCGCTCGCCGGTTTCGGTGGTCACCGTCACGCGCACCAGCGTCTGATAATCGCCCTCGCGATCATGGCGCACTTCGCGCACGTCCAGCCCGCGCTCCTTGGCCAGGAACGGCGCGTTGACCATGTTCACCGTGTCCGAATAGACGCGCATCAGCCCCGCCAGCACAGCCGCCGTGATCGGCTTCTGGTTCAGTTCGGCAGCATGGCCCTCCACCTCGACAGCGACGCCGGTGATCTGGTCGCCTTCCAACTGGCCGATTAGCGAACCCAGCTTCTCGGCGATCGCCATATAGGGCTTCAGCTTGGGGGCTTCCTCGGCCGACAGGCTGGGCACGTTGAGCGCATTGGTAATCCCGCCGTCGAGCAGATAATCGCTCAACTGATCGGCGACCTGCAACGCGACATTGACCTGCGCCTCGTCGGTCGATGCGCCCAGATGCGGGGTGGAGATGAAATTGGGCGTGCCGAACAGCGGCGATTCCTTGGCCGGTTCGGTGACGAACACGTCGAGCGCCGCGCCGCCGACATGCCCCGAATCGAGCGCATCCTTCAGCGCCGCCTCGTCGATCAGTCCGCCGCGCGCGCAATTGATGATGCGCACGCCCTTCTTGGTCTTGGCCAGATTCTCGCGGCTCAATATGTTGCGCGTCTGGTCGGTCAGCGGCGTGTGCAGCGTGATGAAATCGGCCTTCGCCAGCAATTCGTCGAGCGTCACCTTCTCCACGCCCATGTCGATCGCGCGCTCGGCGGTCAGGAAGGGGTCGAAGGCGGCGACCTTCATCTTGAGGCCCAGCGCGCGGTCGGCAACGATCGACCCGATATTGCCCGCGCCGATCAGGCCCAGCGTCTTGCCGGTCACTTCCACGCCCATGAAGCGGTTCTTCTCCCACTTGCCGAGTTGGGTCGATGCGTCCGCCTCCGGCAATTGGCGGGCCAGCGCGAACATCAGCGCGATCGCATGTTCGGCGGTGGTGATGGAATTGCCGAACGGGGTGTTCATGACGATGACGCCCTTGGCCGAAGCATAGGGGATATCGACATTATCGACGCCGATCCCGGCCCGGCCGATGACCTTCAGGTTCGTCGCGGCGTCCAGGATCGCCTTTGTCACCTTGGTCGATGAGCGGATGGCGAGGCCGTCATAATCGCCGATGATGGCGATCAGTTCTTCGGGCGTCTTGCCGGTGATAACGTCGACCTCCACGCCCCGTTCGCGGAAGATCGCGGCGGCGCGGGGGTCCATCTGATCGGAAATGAGGACTTTTGGCATGAGAAAAACTCCGTCGCCCCGGCGAAGGCCGGGGCCGTTATGGGTGACATGCAACATGGCGGCCCCGGCCTGCGCCGGGGCGACGTAAATGAATTAAGCGGCCTTCATGGTCGCATAGGCCCAGTCGAGCCACGGCCCGAGCGCCTCGATATCGGCGGTATCGACGGTCGCGCCGCACCAGATGCGTAGACCAGCCGGCGCATCGCGATACCCCGCGATGTCGAGCGCCGCGCCTTCCTTTTCGAGCAGGGCCGCAAACGCCTTGATGAACGCCTCGTCCGCGCCGTCCACCGTCAGGCAGACGCTGGTCTTCGAGCGCGAAGCCTCTTCCACCGCCAGATGACCCAACCAGTCTCGCGTCGCCACGATCCTGTCCAGCGCCGCCGCATTGGCATCCGACCGCGCGATCAAACCCGCAGCGCCACCGATCGACTTGCCCCATTCGAGCGCGAAGATCGCGTCCTCGGCCGCCAGCATCGACGGGGTATTGATCGTCTCGCCCTTGAACACGCCTTCGGCCAGCTTGCCCTTGGACACCAGGCGGAAGACCTTGGGCAGCGGCCAGGCAGGGGTGTAGCTTTCGAGGCGTTCGACCGCGCGCGGACCCAGGATCAGCACGCCATGACCGCCCTCGCCGCCCAGCACCTTCTGCCAGGAGAAGGTGGCGACGTCGATCTTGGTCCAGTCGATCTCATAAGCGAACACCGCGCTGGTCGCGTCGGCGAAGGTCAGCCCTTCGCGGTCGGCGGGAATCCAGTCGGCATTGGGCACACGCACGCCCGACGTGGTGCCGTTCCAGGTGAACAGCACATCATGGGCGAAGTTCACACCGTTCAGATCGGGCAACTGGCCATAGTCGGCGCGGATGATCGTGGGATCGAGCTTCAACTGCTTGGCGGCATCGGTCACCCAGCCTTCCCCAAAGCTTTCCCAAGCAAGCGTCGTGACCGGGCGCGCGCCCAGCATCGTCCACATCGCCATTTCAAAAGCACCCGTGTCGGAACCGGGCACGATGCCGATGCGGTGCGTGTCGGGCAGGCCGAGCAGCTCGCGCATCAGGTCGATGCAATAGGCCAAGCGGGTCTTGCCGATCTTGGCGCGGTGCGAACGGCCAAGCGAGTCGGTTGCCAGCCGGTCCGCGCTCCAGCCGGGTGGCTTGGCGCAGGGACCGGAAGAAAAGAAGGGGCGGGCCGGACGGGTGGCGGGTTTTTGCGCACGCGCAATGGTGGCGTCAACGGCAGTCAAATCAGTCATGTAGCGTCTCCTTACAGAGAGCAGCGCGGCGTTGGGGCCGCGTGGCCCGCCGATCGCCCTAGAGATTTCGGCGGGTCTGTCAAGGATGTTGCGAAAACGGGACGAGCTGATCGCGGCGTTAACTATCGTAAAGATTCGGGCTGCTACAGTGGCGACTCATGGAAAAGCAGGCGAGCGATATGACCCTATTGCGCGGCGCGGCCCTGGCCGTGGCCATGGCGATGATGCTGAGTGCGTGCGGCGGCGATCTGGTGCCGCGCGGACGGGTGGAACGCGCATGGAAACCCGTGCGCGCCGCCGTGGTGCCGACCATGGAAGCGCGCCAATGTTTCGCGAAGCTGCAATCGCAGGATGTCGCCTTCACCCCCCTGCCCGACCGCACCTTCGGCGGCGGATGCAGCGCGTTGAACAGCGTCAAGCTGCTCGACATCGGCGTGCCCGCCACCAATTTGGGGGCGATGACGTGTAATCTGGCGGCCAATTTCGCCGCCTGGGCGCGTTATGGCGTGCAACCCGCCGCGCGCAGCATATTGGGGGCGGAAATCGTGCGGATCGAAACGTTCGGCACCTATAATTGCCGCCCGATCGCGGGCAGCGGCAAATTGTCCGAACATGCGCACAGCAATGCAGTCGATGTTTCCGCTTTCGTCCTGGACGACGGGCGGCGGATATCGGTCAAGGACGGGTGGGAAGGCGACCGGCGCACCCGGCAATTCCTGACCGTGATCCACGCCAGCGCCTGCAAACGCTTCCGCACCGTGCTCAGCCCCGACTATAATGCGGCGCATAAGGATCATCTCCATTTCGATATGGGCGGGCGCGGCGGGTTCTGCCGCTGACGGCTCTTGGCTTTGACGCCGCCAATCCTTAGGTGGCTTGGATGACGCAAAAAGAGATAGAGGAACGCAAGTTCCGCCCCGCCCGGCAGGAAGCTGCCGACGCGCGCAAAGCGGTTGGCACCCCCCAGACCAGCAGCGCCGCCTATCGGCTGGCCTTTCAGGATACCGAATTCCTGCTGCGTGAGGATTTGCGCCCGGTCCGCTTTCAACTGGAATTGCTCAAGCCCCAGTTGCTGATGGATGAAGCGCAGATCGAATCGACCTTCGTTTTCTACGGATCGGCGCGCATCCCGCAGCCCGACCAGGTCGAGGCACGGATTGCCGCCGCCACCACCGACGATCAGCGCCGCATCGCCGAAAATCTGGGGAAAAAGGCACGCTATTATGACGAGGCGCGCGCGCTCGCCGCGATCGCCGGTGCCTATCCGGTGAGCGATGAGGGCTGCCGCCATTTCGTCGTCTGCTCCGGCGGCGGGCCGTCGATCATGGAAGCGGCCAACCGGGGCGCGGCGGATGTCGGCGCGGAATCGATCGGCATGAATATCGTACTGCCGCATGAACAGGCCCCCAACCGGTTCGTCACGCCGGAACTCAGTTTTCAGTTCCATTATTTCGCGCTGCGCAAGATGCATTTCCTGCTGCGCGCTCGCGCGCTGGCGGTATTCCCCGGCGGTTTCGGCACGTTCGACGAATTTTTCGAGCTGTTGACGCTGATCCAGACGGGCAAGATGAAGCCCATCCCCATCCTGCTGTTCGGCCGGGACTTCTGGACCCGCGTGGTGGATTTCGATGCGCTGGCCGACGAAGGCGTGATTTCCCCCGCCGACATCAACCTGATCACCTGGGTCGAAACCGCACAGGAAGCGTGGGACGCGGTGCAGGCTTTCTACCATGATGATGTGCCGGCCTGCGCGTAAAAAGGACGTTCCCCGGCGAAGGCCGGGTCCCGTCCCAAGGTTTGAACTGGACCCCGGCCTTCGCCGGGGAACAGCGCATTACGCTAAGGCCGCGTCCATAGCTGCGGGCGAGGCGTACCCGCAGGCCAGCGCCGCGCCCGCCCCACCACCTGGCTCCCCGCGCGCGCCACCCAGCCCAGCTTGTCGCGCTTGGGCGTGACGATCCGCCGGTCCCACGCCCGTTCGCCGCGCCGCGCCACTTCGCGGGCGATATCGCCATAAATGCCCGCCGCCGCCAGCACGGCCCAGGCGGCGCGCGGCGGCAGCGCGCCCGTGCCGTGGCGTGCGCTCGCTTCATAGCTGGCGGCCATGGTGGCGAGCCGCTTGCCCAGCACCGCCAGCCGCAGACGCGCCCAGGGCTTCATATGCTCGCCGGGGGGGATATCCATCTCGACCAGCCAATCCTCGGGCAGGTAGCAGCGATCGGCCGCTTCATCCTCGCCAATGTCGCGCGCGATATTGGCGAGCTGGAAGGCAAGGCCCAGATCGCACGCGCGGTCCAGCGTCGCGCTGTCGTCGGGGTCGACCCCCATCAGCACCGCCATCATGCAGCCGACCGCGCCCGCCACATGATAGCAATAGCGCAGCATGTCATCCTGGCTGCGCGGCCGCCATTCGCGCGCGTCGAGCGCGAAACCCTCGATCAGGTCATGGGCATAACGCACCGGGATCGCGCATTCGCGCATCACGACGCCAAAGCCGTCAAATGCCGGATCACCAGTCGGTTCTCCCTTGAGCGCCGCGTCGGTCAGCACCCGCATGCGCGACAGCCGCGCCTGCCCGTCGGCGACCTGGCTCATCGCGCCGCCATGGTCCTGTCCATCGGCAATGTCGTCGCATTTGCGGCACCAGGCATAGAGCAGCCACGCCCGTTCGCGCGTCGTCCGGTCGAACAGCTTCGATGCCATCGCGAAGGATTTTGACCCGCGTGCGATGCTGTCGCGGGCATGGGCGACCAGGGCAGGGCGGTCCATAGTCAGAGATTTGCCGCCTTCATCGCAAAGATCGTCTGATGCGGCTGGTAATCCGCCATCCGCTCCAGCAGCGTATTGATATCGTCCGCCGCGATCATGATCCCGGCATGCTGCGCGCGGATGAATCCGGTGTCGATCATGTGCCGGTTGAACGCGATCAACTGGTCGTAAAAACCGCCGACATTGAGCAGGCCCACAGGCTTGTTATGATAGCCAAGCTGCGCCCAGCTTATCGCTTCCCACAATTCGTCCATCGTGCCGACGCCGCCGGGGATGGTGACGAAACCGTCGGACAGGTCGGTGAACAACGCCTTGCGCTGGTGCATGGTCTGGACGACGTGGAGTTGCGTGCAGCCGCGATGCGCGACCTCCGCCCCGACCAGCGCGTCGGGGATCACGCCGATCACCTCGCCGCCTGCCTCCAGCGCCGCGTCCGCCACCGCCCCCATCAGGCCCAGCCGCCCGCCGCCATAAACGACGCCGATACCGCGCTGCGCAAGGCTGCGCCCGACATGGCGTGCCGCCTCGACAAAGGAAGGATCGGCCGGGGTCGCCGAACCGCAATAGACAGCCAATCTTTTCATCACACCGTCCGCACTTGCAGATCGTCGAGCATCAGCGCCGCCGTCGCCTTGGCGCTGCCCACCACGCCGGGGATGCCCGCGCCCGGATGGGTGCCAGCGCCCACCAGATAGAGGTTGGGGATCACATCGTCGCGATTATGCGCGCGGAAAAAGGCGCTCTGGGTCAGCAGGGGCGACAGGCTGAACGCGCTGCCCATATGCGCGGCCAGGTCAGTCGCGAAATCAGGCGGCGCATAATGGAATTGCGTGACGATGCGCGATCGGATGTCGGGGATCAAGCGGTGCTGGATCTCGTCCAATATGCGTTCGGCGTAGAGCGGGCCGACCGTATCCCAGTCGATCGGCAGCTTGCCCATATGCGGCACCGGGGCCAGCGCGTAGAAGGTCGAATGCCCCTCGGGCGCCATCGACGGATCGGTGACGGTCGGGTGGTGTAAATAAAGCGAGAAATCCTGCGGCAGCACGCCATGCTCATAAATATCGGTGAGCAGCCCTTTATAGCGCGGCCCGAACAGGATCATATGGTGCGGGATGCCCGGCCATGTCCCCTTGATGCCGAAATGGACGACGAACAGGCTGGGCGACCATTTTTTGCGCGCCAGCTTCTCCGCCTGCTTTTGCCCGCGCGGATGCTGGCCCAAAAGATCCTTGTAGCTGTGCATCAGGTCGGCGTTGCTCGCCACCGCATCGGCCTCGCCGCGCCAGCCCGACGCGGTGCGCACCGCCGTCGCCCGGTCGCCGAACGTCTCGATCTCCACCACCGGATCGGCGAGCCGCAGCACACCGCCCAGCCGCTCGAAATGGGTCGCCATGCCCTGCACCAGCTGGTTGGTCCCGCCCTTGGCGAACCAGACGCCGCCGTCCTTCTCCAGCTTGTGGATCAGCGCATAGATGGCGCTGGTGTCCATCGGATTGCCGCCCACCAACAGCGTGTGGAACGACAGCGCCTGACGCAGCTTGTCGCTCTTCACGAAGCTGGAGACCATCGAATAGACCGACCGCCACGCCTGATAGCGCGCCAGCGCCGGGGCGGATTTGATCATCGAGGCGAAGTCGAGAAACGCGACCGCGCCCAGCTTGCGATAGCCTTCCTCGAACACCCCCGCCGAATATTCCAGGAACCGCTCATAGCCCGCGACATCGGCCGGATCGAGCTTGGCGATTTCCGCGCGCAGATGGGCTTCGTCGTTGGAATAGTCGAAATTGGTGCCGTCCGGCCAGTTCAGCCGGTAAAAGGGCGATACGGGCAGCAACGTCACATCCTGCGCCATGTCGTGCCCCGACAGCCGCCATAATTCGTTGAGGCAGGCCGGATCGGTGATGACGGTCGGCCCGGCGTCGAAGGTGAAGCCGTCCTTCTGCCACATATAGGCGCGGCCCCCGGCGCGGTCGCGCGCCTCCACCAGCGTGGTGCGCACCCCGGCCGATTGCAGGCGGATGGCGAGCGCGAGGCCGCCAAAGCCGGCGCCTATGACGATAGCGGACCTGTCCATCAGACGGCGGATTTCAACAATGCGTGCATGGCCGCTCTTATGGGCACCGGCGGGCGACCGCACAAGATGCGCAAACGGTCAGTGCGCGTAGATCGTCCGGCATAGAAGCGCTGGATCAGCGGCGCGGACAGTCGATAGAAGCGATCGAAAATGCGCCAGCGCTGGTCGGGCTGCGCCGCGCCGAACAGCATCTTGCCGAGCAGCCTGTAATAACCACCCGCGCGCCAGTGCGCGGCGGCGCGGGCGCGGGTCGCGCCCGGCAGGGTGTCGAGCGGCTGATCGACCAGCCACAGCGCGCAGGCAACCGCATCGGGCAACGAATAGCCGGTCATCGGGTGGAACAGCCCCGCACGCACCCCGGCCCGCGCCACCGGATCATGCCTGGGCCAGAATCGATCGAAATCGCCGCCGTAAACGACCGGCAGCACCCCGGTTTCCTGGTGCAACACCGCCTCGACCCGCCAGCCCTGCGCCGCGGCATAGTCAGCGATGCGCGCCTCGATCGCCGCTTCATCGAGGTCGGGGGTATCACTATAATAAGTGTCCTCGACGAAGATGGTTCGCTCATCGCCGGGCAGCAGATAGACGAACCGATAACCGTCGATCTGCGCCACGGTCGCGTCCATGATCACGGGCCTGTCGATCCCGTGCGGCGCGTCCAGTCGCACACGCTGCCCGACGAATTTCTGCCAGCCACACCGCAGCGCCGACAGATCACCCCCGCCCCGCGCGTCGATCACCGCCCGCGCGCCGATCATGCGCCCATCCGTCAGCACGACCTGGCGCGGCCCGATGGTCGCGACATCCGCGCCCAAAATCGCGCGATCGCCCAGCAAATCGCGCAGATGCCTGTCGAACAGGGGGGACGGCATACTATTATAGGGCGTCGCCAGTCCGCGCCTGTGCCCCGGAAAACGCACATCATGCCCGCCGTCCCAACGCTGCCCGACCAGCGGATCGACCAGCCAGCGGTCGGCTTGCGCAACGTCGCCATCGAAAAACGACCAGATATGATTGCCGCCCAGTGTCGCATCGCGTTCGACCAGCAGGATCGACATGTCGGGCCGCGCCACCGCGAAAGCGCGCGCGATCAGCCCCCCGGCCAGCCCGCCGCCGACGATCGCCAGGTCGCAATGAAGCTGCTCGGTCATGAAGGCGGCTCTATCGCAGACGGGACAAAGCGCAAAGCGATCCGCGCTGGATCGCGCCATCTTCCTGCTTTAGCCTCAGGCCAAACCGGAGAAGGAACGAACCATGGCCCTTTCGCTCTATGCGATCATCATCCCCAGCTACCAGCAGATGCTGGGAACCGTCGCCGCGCTTATCGACAAGGCAGAGACGCATTGCACCGAGCGGGGGCTGGCACCTGAAACCATCATTCAGGCCAGGCTTGCACCCGACATGCGGCCCTTTGCCTATCAGGTGAAATCGGCCGTGGTGCATTCGGTGGGCGCTATCGAAGGCGTGAAGGCGGGCATTTTCCGCCCGGATCAGACCACCCCGCCGGACAGCTTCGCCGGATTGCGCGAACGGGTCGATACCGCCATCGCAATGCTCGCCGCCTATGATCCTGCGGACATCGACGCCTTGCAGGGCGGGGATATGTGCTTTGGCTTCGGGGAAGCGAATATCTATTTTCTGGCGGAGGATTTCCTTCTCTCCTTCTCGCAGCCCAACTTTTATTTCCACGTCACCACGGCCTACGCAATATTGCGCGCGCAGGACGTGGTGATCGGCAAGCGGGATTATTTGGGGCGGATGCGCAAGAAACGCTGATCTTGCGGAAGCGCCCGCCATAGGGTAGGGGGCTATCCTATGCACATCGTCGAAAATCGTCAGAAGCTGCTCGATCGCGTCCGCCGCATCGCCGGGCAGGTCGGCGCGGTCGAACGGCAACTTGCCGGCGATGCGGGCTGTTCGGAAACGCTTCAGCTTGTCGCCTCGGTACGCGGCGCGGTCGGCAGCCTGATGGAGGAGCTGATCGAACAGCATATGCGCGAGCATGTCGCCCGGCCGGGCCTGACCGACGCGGAGCGGCAGGCCGCCAGCGAAGAGATGCTGGCCCTCATCCGGCGCTACGGCAAATGAGTGGGCCACACGATCATAGCCGGCACGATCATACGCATCACGCCGCCGCGCCTTGCCCAGATACGCCCGAGGAAAGCCATTATTTCGACCATATCTACCTGTCCGACGGGCATGAGAAGAATGCGCGCAAGACGGTCTGGGTGGTCTGGCTGACCGCCGCGACGATGGTGGTGGAGATCCTGTTCGGCTGGCTCAGCGGGTCGATGGCGCTGCTGGCGGACGGCTTTCACATGGCGACCCATGCGGGCGCGCTCGCCGTCGCTGCCATCGCCTATCGTTATGCGCGCAATCATGCCCGCGATCCGCGCTATACGTTCGGCACGGGCAAGGTCGGCGATCTGTCCGGCTTCGCGTCCGCCCTGCTGCTGATGGGAATGGCGCTCTTCATCGCCATCGAATCGGGCATACGCCTGTTTCAGCCGGTGAACGTCGCATTCGGGGAGGCCACGCTGGTCGCCGTGGTCGGGCTGGTCATCAATCTCGCCAGTGCGCTGCTGCTCGGCCATGATCATAGCCACGATCATGACGACAGCCATGCGGGGCATGGCCATGCCGACAATAATCTGCGCGCCGCCTATGTCCATGTGCTGACCGACGCGCTGACATCGGTGCTGGCGATCGTCGCGCTGCTCGCCGGGCGTTATCTCGGCTGGCTGTGGCTGGACCCTGCGGTCGGCCTGCTGGGTGCGGTGGTGATCGCGCGCTGGGCCTGGGGGTTGATGAAGGACACCGCCGCCATCCTGCTCGACACCGCCGAACCCGCGCTGATGGCGCAGATGCGCGGCCTGATCGAGGCAGAGGGCGCGACCATAAAGGATCTGCATGTCTGGCGCATCGGCCCGCATGCCCACGCCGCCATCATCAGTCTGGCACCCGGTGCCGACGCGCCCAATATCCGCGCCCGCATCCACGCCCTGCCCTGCATGGCGCATGTCACGGTGGAGTGCGGGTAAGCGCCGTCAGAAGAGTCCGAGGAACTTCTTGTCCTGCCCCTTCTGCTCGCTCTTGCTGCCCTTGCCTTTCTCATCCTTCGCCGTCGTTCCGCGCCCGACATCGTCGCGCGGCTTGCCGCCCTTGGTCCGCTGTGCCGCCGCGCTGGCCCCCGACAGTACGGGACCACAGGCCGCGCCCTTGGCGTCGCCGACATCCGCAAAGGCCAGAACCGCGCCCAGCGGCGTCGCGACGACCGCCAGCCCCGCCGCCGCCCCGCCGCGCGCCAGCAGTTCCGGGCTGATCACGCTGATGCCGGGCTTGGCGAAATAGCCGCCGATGCCGATCGGCGACTGGCCGGAAAACAGGCTGATCTTTTTGCCATCGGCGCGAAAGACCAGATCGAGGCTCTCGTTGCGGAAGGAAAAGCCGCCGCGCCCCAGCATCACATTCTTCTTGGTGTCGATCAGGATCGGGTCCGCCGCCGCCACGCCGTCGCGCACCGTGAAGGCGATCAGCCCGCAATTAATCTCGACCGGCTGCTTCAGCTTGTCCTGAAACATCTTGGTGATGAAGGTGCCGACATCCAGTTCGGCAAGCTGTACGTTGCGCGCCCACATGCTGCCTGCGGGCAGGACGACCGCGATTCGCCCATTGGCCGTGCCCAGCGATTCGCGCACCGAATCGCCCAGCCCCGTCATCTGCACCCGCGCCTTGATCGTGCCGCTCGTACCCGATTCCTCGACGCCCCAGCGCGCCAGCAGCTTGCCCATGGGGGTCGGCGACAGGCGAATGTCGTAGCTGGTGCGCACCGGCGCGCCACGCGCATTTATCTCGATATCGGACGCGACATGCCCGCCCGCCATGTCGAAGGTCAGCGGCTTGAGCGACAGCAAGCTATGATCGAGCGTCAGCCCCAGTGCGATATTGGAAATCGGCACATTGTCGGCGCGGACCGTCTTGACCGTATATTTGACGTCCGCATCGAAGATACGCAGCGCATCGACCCGCAATGGCGCATCGGGCAGCAGGCGGGGCCGACCGCCCTCGGTCTCAATCGCGCCTGCCGCACCCTGCGCCGCCAGCCGCTGCGGATCATAGCCGATAAAGGGTCCGACATCGATGATATCGAGCGTTCGGGTGGCGAGGTCCGCCTTGATGAACACGCGCCCGCCCGGCAGCGATACGGTCATCCGTCCCGCAAGATCGCTATCGCCGAATCGGCCTTTCAAATGGGTGAAGCGCCATTCGCCGCCTGCCTTGGTCAGCGCCGATGTGAAGCGATAGGTGCGTGTGTCGGGAATCGCGACGCCCAGAAAATCGAACAACAGGCTCAGATTCGGCCCGCGCGTCACCAGCCGCAGGTCGCTCCCGTCCAGTTCGGTCGCCCCAGGCAGCGTGCCGGTCACGTCCAGCATCGTCGGTCCCGAAGCGGCATGCAGCACCAGGCTGTTCTTGCCGCCGCTCAAGGTCGCGTTGGGCGACAATAGCCCGCCCCGCAATAGGAAGGGCTTGGCCCGCATCGTCCCGTCACCGGTGAAGCGGATATCGTGGGCAAAGCGGGTATCGGTCGCCTTGACCGTCTCGAACGCGATGTCGGTCGCCAACTGCATCCGGGGATCGCGATAGCGCAGCGTCGTCCCGCTCAGCACCGCCTGCCGGATCAGCGGCATATTGAGCGGCTCACCTTTCCTATTGGGGTCGCCCAGCGTCCATGTGTTGGTCTTCCCGTCCCTGGACCATTCGAGGTCCACCGCCCCCTTGCGCAATGTCAGCCATGTCACACGATATCTATCACCGAAAATCAGGCTGAGCGGCGATATGCGCGTGTCGATCAGGTCGGCCCGAAACAGATGCGGCCGGCTCGCCCATGGCACATTGGCAATGCTGAAGCCTTCCGCCAGAAACTTGATGCTGATAGGCGCGAAATAAAGCTGAAAGTCGCCACCGACCGCGACCTTGCGCTCCAGGCGGCTGGTCATGATCCGCTCGAACGGCCCTTTCAGGAACCGCCCCTTGGTGATGAACAGGATCAGCCAGATGGCGAAGATGATGCCCACGATCCACAGCATGATCCGCACCGGCAACGGCAATTTGCGCCACCCTTCGCGCGCGCGCCGCACCCGGCTTCCTCGCGCGGCGACCGATGGGGCTGGTGCAGGATCGATATCGGCCATGGCGGGGTAACGCCCTGCGGCTATTTTGGGTCCGAATCGCTTGCCTTTATGGATATGCCCACCTATAGGCGCGCGTTCCCATGGGCTTGCTGGCTTGTGGGAAAGTGATGGGACGGTCCGGCCAGTAGGGCTGCCGCGATCGTCCGCAACGTCCGTCCAAGGAGACCAAAATGCCCAAGCTCAAGACCAAGAGCGGTGTGAAGAAACGCTTCAAATTCACCGCCACCGGCAAGGTCAAACATGGTTTCGCTGGCAAGCGTCACCGTTTGATGAGCCATAACGCGAAATATATTCGCCAGAACCGTGGCACTTCCGTGCTGTCCGAAGCCGACGTCGCACACGTCCGCCTCTGGGCACCCTACGGCCTGAAGTAAGGAGTAGAGGACAATGGCACGCGTAAAACGTGGTGTAACCACCAAGGCGAAGCATAAGAGGATTTTGGTTCAGGCGAAGGGCTATTATGGCCGTCGCAAGAATACGATCCGTGTCGCTCGCCAG
>CAZLSU010000076.1:0-15132 GCA_964562225.1 uncultured Sphingobium sp. | reverse complement strand
CTGCGCCTGTGCCAGATCCTGGCGCGCAAGGAACACATGCTCGTACAGAGCCATGCTAATACCTTCATGTTGACCGATCGCTGACGCGCACCCCATGTGCGTCGCCCCTCCGGCTGTCGTCTCATATTTTCCGCGCAGCCCGAGTCACCCCGATCCGCGCGAAGGCGGGCCTATGGCGGAAATGGGCGGGAAAGGCAAGGTGGCAATCATCCCGCTATCCGTTCGGGCTGAGCTTGTCGAAGCCTTGTTCTTTCTTCTATTGCGTGGTGCGAGAAAAGTGCAGCCCTTCGACAAGCTCAGGGTGAACGGATGTAGGCTTTGAGAGGTGAGATTTCATGGCAGTCGCAATCGCAGCACTCTCGCTGATCCTCCTGATGATCGCCGCCTATCGGGGCATGAGCGTCATCCTGATGGCGCCTTTGCTGGCGATGCTGGCTGTGCTGCTGACCGATCCGTCCGCCGTGCCGACCGTCTTTTCCGGGCTGTTCATGGATAGGGTGGCGACCTTCCTGAAACTTTATTTCCCGGTGTTCCTGCTGGGCGCGCTGTTCGGCAAGCTGGTCGAAATTTCGGGCTTTTCCCGTGCGATCGTGACGGCGGTGATCGGCTTTGTGGGCGCGACGCGGGCCATCCCTGCGATCATGCTGGTGACGGCGCTGCTGACCTATGGCGGCGTATCCGTGTTCGTTTCGGTGTTCGCGGTCTATCCCTTCGCCGCCGAGATGTTCCGCCGCGCGGACATTCCCAAGCGGCTGGTGCCCGCCACCATCGGCCTGGGTTCATTGACCTTCACCATGGATGCGCTGCCGGGGACGCCGCAGATCCAGAACATCATCCCGACCAGTTTCTTTGGCACGACGACCTGGGCCGCGCCGGTGCTGGGGCTGATCGGGTCGGCCTTCATCGTCGTTGCGGGCCTGGCCTATCTCGACTGGCGGCGGCGCAGCCTGATCGCGGGCGGAGAGGGCTATGGCGCGGCCGATACGCTGGTGAACGAGCCTGAACAGGTCGATGATGGTGCGCCGCCCGTGCATCCGCTGGTGGCGATGCTGCCGCTGATCGTGGTGGGCGCGGGTAATCTGGCGCTGACGATGCTGATCCCCCGTCTGGTGCGGGCGGAAGAGGCAAGCGTGTCGCTGGCGGGGCTGGCAGAACCGGTGACGGTGAAGGTGGCGCAGGTTTCGGCCTTATGGGCGGTGGAAGGCGCGTTGCTGCTGGGGATCGCGACGATCCTGCTGTTCGCGTTTCGCACCGTGGCGACGCGCTTTGCCGAAGGGTCGAAGGCGGCGGTCGGCGGGGCGTTGCTGGCAGGGATGAACACGGCGGTGGAATATGGTTTCGGCGCGGTCATCGCGGCGCTGCCGGGCTTTCTCATCGTTAAGGAGGCGCTGAAATCCATTCCCAATCCGCTGATCAATGAAGCGATCACGGTGACGTCGCTGGCGGGAATTACCGGGTCGGCCTCCGGGGGCCTCAGCATTGCGCTGGCCGCGATGGCCGAACAGTTCGCGGCGGCGGGCGACTCGGCGGGCATTCCGCGCGAAGTGCTGCACCGGGTCGCGTCGATGGCGAGCGGGGGGATGGACAGCCTGCCGCATAATGGCGCGGTGATTACCCTGCTGGCCGTGACGGGGCTGACCCACCGGCAAGCTTATAAGGACATATTCGCGCTGACGTTGATCAAGACGGTGACGGTGTTCGTGGTGATCGCGGTCTATTATCTGACCGGACTGGTCTAGCTGGCGCGGTGCATTTCCGCCGATCCGATGAAGTGGGCGCGGGTGGATGGCGTGGCGCTGGCGAGCAGGGCGTCGACCTTCTCCTTGAGGTCGACAGACGGCGCGGACGGATCGTCGAACGCCATCGCCCAGTTGCCAAATTCGCGTGTTTCGATCGGCCCCTCGCGCAGTTTCACCACAGCGCGATGGCGGGGGTCTTTGCCTATCCGGTCGTAGATGCGATGGAGCGCCTCCTGCGGCCCTTCCAGCACTTGCAGAAAGCGGCGGGAGTTGAACAGCAGCAGGCCGCTCACATCGTCGCGGGCGTTATTGACGGCGGAGAGGCGCGCGATTTCCCGGCACTGGGCTATGTCGACCGATCCGCTGACGGTGCTGATATACATGATCTGATGCAGTGGCATGGCAATTTCCGTTTTGGCCTACCGCCGTTCAACAGCAAAAGTTTTAATTTCAAGTATTTAACCTGGATCATGCTGTTCATGAAAACGCCCCCGGAGCGAACCCCGGAGGCATTTTTGGAGTGAGGCTGGTGAGCCGTTACCGGATCGCGCCGCCGATGACGGCACCGATGATGCCGCTGGTGATCGCGATCAGCACCGCATCATTGCCCGACTGGACCCACTGATAGCCACGGGGTGGGCTGTTCAGGCGGTAGCCGCGATAATTGTTGATCACGCGATAATTGCTTGCCTGGCGACGGTCGAAACGCTGGCCCTTGGCCCAACGATGCTGGTTACCGTAGCGGCGGCCATTGTCGCGATAGTCGTTACGATAGTCGTTGCGCACGGTCGTCTTCTGACGGACCACGGTGCGGCCGTTGGCCTTGTGCTTCACGACCGTGCGGGTCTGCTGCTGGCGATCATGCGGGGCGGCTTGCGCCTGCGCGGTGACCATCGGGCTGGCGACCAGCGTGGTTGCGGCCAGCGCCATCAGAATTTTCTTGAACATCTTTTTGCTCCTTCATCTCGGGCGCCACTCTTGGCGTCGAAGACAGAGATAGGATGCAGCTGTCGCAGGCATGTGCCGGGGAAGGGCCAAGAGTGTCGGAAATTGTATCAGGATGCGTTTTAAGCTGAACAGGCGTACATTTTCGTTCCCCGGCGCAGACCGGGGTCCAGCTCTCACGCTTGGGACTGGACCCCGGCCTGCGCCGGGGAACAATCTTTATTCGTGCCTCAGCGCATCGATCGGGTTCAAAGCGGCGGCGCGGCGGGCGGGGAAATAGCCGAACACGACGCCGATCACCGCCGAGAAGACAAAGGCGATCAGGTTGACCTTGAGATCGAAGATGAAAGGCACCTGCATCAGCGGGGCGATGGCGACCGAGGCGGCGAGCGCGAGCACGAGGCCGATGAGGCCGCCGAGGCAGGACAGCACGATCGCTTCTACGAGGAACTGGAGCAGCACCTCGCCTGCGACTGCGCCGATGGCGAGGCGTATGCCGATTTCGCGGGTGCGCTCCGTCACCGATACCAGCATGATGTTCATGATGCCGATGCCGCCGACCAGCAGCGATATCGCCGCGACCGCGCCGACGATCTGGGTCAGGATGGTGGTGGTGCCGGTCAGCGTGTCCGAAATCTGTTTGGTATCGAAGACGTTGAAATTATCCTCCGCGCCTGCCTTTATCTGGCGGCGTTCGCGCATCAGATCTTCCAGACTCGCTTGCACGGTCGATGTTTCATAGGCGTCGTCGACCGCGACCATGATCTGACTGATATCGCGATTGCCGGTGAAACGGCGCTGGACGAACTTGATCGGCATGATGACCACATCGTCCTGATCGCCAAAGCCGCCTTGGCCGCGCGTCGCCAGCGTGCCAACGACCTGACAGGATACGCCCTTGATGCGCATCCGCTTGTCGATGGCGTCGGCCCCCTGGAACAGGTTCTGGCGCACGGTATTGCCGATGATGCAGATGGGTTTGCCCGCTTCCTCCTCCTCCGGCATGAACAGGCGGCCTTGCGTCAGCTTCCACTGCTGCGCCTCGAAATAGGCGGCGGTGGTGCCGTAGATGGTGGTCGACCAGTTATTGCCTTCATAGATCGCCGTACCGGTGGACTGCGCCATCGGCGCGACCGCGCGCACGCCGGTTAGTTGCCCTTCGATGGCGGTTACGTCCTGGGGCTTGAAGTCGGGCGGGCGCGGGCCGCCGCCGCCGCGGCCGAAACCCTGGCCGGGGCGCAGTTGCAGGATGTTGGCACCCAGGGAACTAATCTGTTCGCGCACGGCGGCGGTCGCGCCATTGCCCAGCGTGACCATCGTCACGACCGCCGCGACACCGATGATGATGCCCAGCGTCGTCAGGAAACTGCGCAGCTTGTGCCGGTTGATCGCACGGAAGGCGAGGATGATGGTTGTGCCTAGCATGATCGAACAGGCTCCACATCGGTTCGGTTCGAGCCTGTCGAGAACGGGGCGCTGCGTTCTCGACACGCTCGAACCGAACGGATGTTGATAATAATATTCACGCCACCACCTTGCTTTCGACCCGCTCGACCAGCCCATCCTTGAAATGGATGATGGTGCGGGCAAAGGCGGCCATGTCGGATTCGTGGGTGACCATGATGACGGTGATGCCGTTTTCCCGGTTGAGGTCGGTCAGCAATTCCATGATCTCCACCGAGCGTTCGGAATCGAGATTGCCGGTCGGCTCGTCAGCCAGCAACACATCGGGCCGGGTGACGATGGCGCGGGCGATGGCGACGCGCTGTTGCTGGCCGCCCGACAGTTCGGCGGGGGTATGGTCCCACCAGTCCTTGAGGCCGACCTTGTCCAGCGCGGCCATCCCCGCCTCATAGCGCGCTTTCTTGTCGTCGCCACGATAGAGAAGGGGCAGTTCGACATTCTCCAAAGCCGTGGTGCGGGAGAGCAGGTTGAACCCCTGGAACACGAAGCCGAGATAGCGGCGGCGCAGCAGCGCGCGCTGATCACGATCGAGCGTTTCGACATGGCGGCCCTTGAACAGGAATTGTCCGCTGGTCGGCACGTCGAGACAGCCAAGGATATTCATCGTCGTCGATTTGCCCGACCCCGATGGCCCCATCACCGCGACGAAATCGCCCTGGGCAATGTCGAGGTCGATGCCCTTGAGCGCCTGAAAAGCGGTCGCGCCGCTGCCATAGCCTTTGGTGACGCCGCGCAGCGTGATGATGGGGTCGATCGCCATGGTTACGGCTCGCGACGGCGGTCGGGCGCGCGTTCGGCGGGCGCGACGGGCGCGGTTTCAGGCGGGGCGCCGGTGGAATTGCCCAGCTTTCCGACGCTGGCGGGGCTGCCGTCGGTCGCTGGTGAGCGCGGGCCGCTGGCCTTGGGCTGTGCGTCGCGATCGGCCCTATCGTCGGCGGGTTGTTCCTGCCCGGCCGCCAACTGTCCGGTGATGACACGCATCCCGGCTTTCAGATCGCCGCTGGTGATCGCGGTGCGCGATCCGTCGCTGGCGCCGACAATGACCTGGATTGCTTTGGGGGTGCCGTCCTCACTCTGCACATAGACGGTCTGGCTGCTGCCCGCGCCGAAATTGACCTGACGGGTGGCGCGGTTGCCGCGGCGGCGCGGCATCAGGGCGCTGGTGATGCCGCTGCCCGATGATGCCCCGGCGGCAGGCTTGAAGCGCAGCGCGCTGTTGGGGACGAGCAGTACGTCCTTCAATTGCTGGGCGATGATGTCGGCGGTCGCGGTCATGCCGGGGCGCAGCGTCTCGTCGCCATTTTCGACGCCCAGCACGGCGGTATAGGCGACCACGGTGCCGCTGGTGCTGGTCGTGGTCGTGCTGGTGGATGAGGCGCTGCTGGCGTTGGAGCCGACATTGACGCGGGTGACTTGGGCCGGAAAAGTGCGGCCGGGGAAGGCGTCCACCGTGAAGGTCGCGGGCTGGCCGTCCTTGACCTGGCCCACATCGGCTTCATCCACGGACACCTCGACCTCCATCTGGGTCAGGTCTTCGGCGATGGTGAAAAGCACCGGCGCATTCAGGGACGCCGCGACGGTCTGGCCGGGTTCGATATCGCGGGACAGGACCACGCCGGTGACGGGCGATACGATCTGCGCGATCGACAGGTTGGTCTGGGCGGTGGAAAGCTGGGCCTGCGTGACCTGCACCTGTGCGCGGGAGGAGTTGAGCGAGGCCAGCGCCTGCGCATAGTCGGCGCGCGCGCTGTCCAGTTCGGTCTTGGCGGGAACGCGGCCGCCCGAAAGCTGGAAGACGTTGAGTTGCCGGTCGAGCGTCGCCTTGGCCAGCGCCACCTGCGCCTGCGACTGGGCGACCCCGGCCTGTGCGGAGGCGACCTGCGCACGGTTTTGCGCGATCGTGTCGGTCAGGCGGCGGGTGTCGAGTTCGGCGAGGCGCTGGCCCTTCGTCACGCGATCGTTGACGTCGACATAGACGGAAGTGATCTTGCCGGACTGTTCGGAGCCGACATCGACCTGATTGACGGGTTTTAGATTGCCTGTCGCCGCGCCGGACTTCGCGGGTCGCGTAATTGGGCTTGTCGTCGCCGGAAAAGCAGCGCGCCGTCAGCAGGATGGCGATCAGCAGGACGATGCCGATCGCGCCGCGTATGATCCATTTGCGATAGGGTTTTTCGGGCGGGGTGCCTAGGAAATCGCTCAGATCCTGGTCAGCGGCTGCGGGCGTCACGTCATTGCTCATCGGGGCGTCCATCCATGGTCTGCCAGCCGCCACCCAGCGCATTGTAGAGCTGGGCTACGGCCAGAACTTCATCCGACCGTGCGCCGGACAGGCTGTTGCGGGCGGAAAGAAGCGCCTGCTCGGCGGTCGAAAGCGTCTGAAAATCGGTGAGACCCGCCTGATACTGGCTACGCGCAATGATCGCGGCGTTGTTCGAGGCTTCGTAGGCGATGGCGAATTGGGCGGCGCGGGCGCGCGCGCTGGTGAGCGCATTCATGCCGTTTTCGACATCCTCCAGCGCGACAAGCACCGACTGTTTGTAGGCGGCGAAGGCTGCGTCGGTGGCGGCGCGCTGCGAACGAACCTGCGAGGCGAGGCGGCCGCCATCAAAGATGACCTGCGCGACATTGCCGAACACGCTGCCGGTGATGATGTCGAACAGGCTTTTGAAGGACGCGGCGCTGGAGCCGATATTGCCGCTGATGCCGAGCGAGGGATAAAGCTGCGCCTGCGCCACCCCGATCCGCGCGGTGGCGGCGGCGAGCGCGCGTTCGGCGGCGCGGACGTCGGGGCGCTGGCGCAGCGTGTCGGCGGGGATGCCGGTGGCGATGGCGGCCGACGCGGTGGGGATGGGGGCTGGGGCTTCCAGCGTGCGGGTCGCTTCGCCGGGGGCCTGCCCGGTCAGCACGGCGATGCGGTTGAGCGATCCCTTGATGCCGGCTTCGAGTTGGGGAACGGTGGCGCTGGTCTGGGCCAGTTGCGCCTTGGCCTGCTGTTCGTCGAGCGAGGAGACAAGCCCCGCCTGCAAGCGCCAGCGGGCGATGTCGTAATTATCCTGCTGAACGCGCAGGCTTTGCCGGGCGACGGTCAACTGCTCCTGCGCGAGGCGCGCCTGCACATAATTGGCGACCAGTTCGGCAATGATCGTGCGGCGAACGCTGGCGAGATCATAGCCGCTGGCGGCGAGATCGGCGCGGGCGGCCTGCGATGAGCGGGACAGCTCGCCGAACAGGTCCAATTGCCAGCTTGCGTTCGCGCCGACGCTGTAGCGACCACTCCAGTTGCCGGTGCCGCCGCTGATGACATTGCCATTGTCATCGACCCGTGTGCTGCTGCCCTGACTGGAATAGTTGCGGCCGCCGCTGCCGTTGGCGCTCACTTGCGGCAGGAAGGCGGCATTGGTCTGGCGCAGCGATTCCCTAGCCTGGCGTAGCCTCGCCTGTGCCTGCACAATATCGAGATTATTGCTGATCGCCTGATCTATCAGGCCGCTGAGTGCCGGATCGTTCAGGCGTGTCCACCAGCCCGCAAGATCGGCATCGGCCAACGCTGCGTCACTGCCCTGGGTATAGGCGGCAGGCACGCCGAGCGCGGCCGTCTGCGGGGGGCGGTAATCCGGGCCGACCGCGCAGGCGGACAGCGCCAGCGCCATCCCCAGCGTCCATGATATGCGATATCGCACCTTTTCCTTGCACTCCGTCATCGGTAAGGGGGCACCGCGAACGCCAGCGGGCGCTGCGGCAGGAGGGCTTGAGCCACAGTCCTGCCCAATATGCGTTGCTGGCTCAACGGCATTTATGTCGTAAAGTGTAATGAGATGAAAAGTCCTTGCCAGTTCAGGACTTACGCAATGAGGAAGAGCGATGAGGGCATTTTTGTTTCCGGGGCAAGGCAGCCAGTCGGTCGGCATGGGCAAGGCGCTGGCCGATGCCAGCCCGGCCGCACGCGAACTGTTCCAGGAAGTCGATGACGCGCTGTCGCAGCATTTGTTCCGTATCATGATCGAAGGGCCGGACAGCGATCTGTTGCTGACCGAAAATGCGCAGCCCGCGATCATGGCCAATGCGCTGGCGACGCTGCGCGTCATGCAGCGGGAGGGCGGCTTCACGCTGGCCGACAAAGGCGACTTCGTGGCGGGGCACTCGCTAGGCGAATATAGCGCGCTGTGCGCGGCGGAGGCGTTCGACATCGGCACGACGGCGCGGCTGTTGAAGCTGCGGGGCCAGGCGATGCAGGCGGCCGTGCCGGTCGGCGAGGGCGCGATGGCGGCGCTGCTGGGCGCGGATATCGAGAAAGCGCAGGCGCTGGCCGATGCGGCGGCCGAAGGCGAGGTTTGCACCGTCGCCAACGACAATGACCCGACCCAGGTGGTGATTTCCGGGCATCGCGGCGCGATCGAGCGGGCGGTGGCGATGGTCAAGGATCATGGCATCAAGCGTGGCGTGCTGCTGCCCGTGTCCGCGCCCTTCCATTGCCCGTTGATGCAGCCCGCCGCCGACGCGATGGAGGAAGCCTTGGGCAAGGCGGTGATCAATGCGCCGCTGCTGCCGGTCTACGCCAATGTGCTGGCCGCGCCGATCGCCGACCCGGACGATATCCGTGCTCGGCTGGTCGAGCAGGTGACGGGCCGGGTGCGCTGGCGCGAGTCCGTTGCCGCGATGTGGGAAGCAGGCGTGACGGATTTCGTCGAACTGGGCGGCAAGGTGCTGGGTCCGATGGTCAAGCGCATCGCGCCCGACGCGACCGTGACCAGCATAGTGACGATGGACGATATCGAGGCGGCTTTGGCGGGGTTCTAATTTTTTTCGCGCAGAGGCGCAGAGGACGCAGAGGGGCCGTGAGATCGATGATATCACCAGGGATGTGATTGGTGTTGCGATGCATATCCATCGCGACCTTGGTCCCGGCCTGTTAGAAAGCGTCTATGAAATGGTGATGGCGGCGAAGCTGGTCCATATGGGTTATAGCGTCGACCGGCAGAAGCCGGTCGATATAGATTATGACGGTCTGCAATTCACAGCCGCGTTCCGCATCGATATTTTGGTGGATGGACGACTGATCGTAGAAATAAAGTCGGTCGAACATATCCAGAAGGTGCATGCCAAGCAATTGCTGACCTATTTGCGGCTGACGCGTCAGTCTGTTGGCCTGATCCTAAACTTTGGTGGCGAAACGATGCGAGAAGGCATCCGGCGCCTCGTTAATAATCATACTGACTCTGCGTCCTCTGCGCCTCTGCGCGAACAATCTTGAAGGAGCTTAATTGATGTTTGACCTTACAGGCATGACCGCACTCGTTACCGGCGCTTCGGGGGGGATCGGATCGGCGATTGCGCGTGCGTTGGCGGCGCAGGGCGCGACGTTGGCTTTATCGGGGAGCAATGCGGAGAAGCTGGAGGCGTTTGCGGCTGAACTGGGGGGTGATCACAAGACGCTGGTGTGCGACCTGTCCGATCCGGCGGCCGTCGATGCGCTGGTGCCGCAGGCGATCGCGGCGCTGGGCAAGATCGACATCCTCATCAACAATGCGGGCGTTACGCGCGACAACCTCATCCTCCGCATGAAGGATGAGGAATGGTCGGACGTGATTTCGGTCAATCTGGAGGCGGCGTTCCGCCTGTGCCGCGCGGCGGCGAAGCCGATGATGAAGGCGCGGTTCGGGCGGATCATATCGATCACGTCGGTCGTGGGCGTCACCGGCAATCCGGGCCAGTCCAATTATGCCGCGTCCAAGGCCGGGATCATCGGCATGTCCAAGGCTTTGGGCCAGGAACTGGCGAGCCGGGGCATCACCGTCAACTGCGTCGCGCCGGGCTTCATCCGCTCGGCGATGACCGATGGGCTGAACGATGCGCAAAAGGCCGCGATCAATAGCAAGATTCCGGCGGGCGACCTGGGCGATGGCGCGGACATCGGCGCAGCGGTGGTCTATCTGGCGAGCAAGGAAGCCGGTTATGTCACCGGGCAGACGCTGCATGTAAACGGCGGAATGGCGATGATCTGATCGCGCCGTCAAAGACAATGGCCCGCCGTCCCGCCAGCGCCAGGACGGCGATCGCCGCGATCAGGTTGACGGGTATGAGCGTATATTCCGACACGGCGCGGCCGAATAGCGGCGCGATCCAGGCATAGGCGAGCCAGCTTGCCTCGCCCGGCAGCGCGCCGCGTTTCAGCATGTCGGCGGTCAGGAATGCGATGGCCATGCCCAGCAGGACAAAGTCATAGTCCAGCACATAAGGGGTCGAAAGCAGGGCGGCGGCCAGCACCGCTCCGCCACGCACTTCCATTGATCCGCGCCAGCTTATGAGTGCGGCGGCGGCGATGGCGGCGGCGGTGGCGACGCCCTGCACCGCATAGGCGGCGGGAATGGAGCCGCCCCATTGGCGGACGGCGGCGAAGGGGCTTTGGATCTTTTCCCAACCCGTCGCGCCATTTTCGATGATGATATGACGGGTCAGGTTAAGCGATTCGACGAACGCCGCCCACACCGGCCAGCCCCATATCGCCAGCGTCAGCAGGCAGAGCGCCGCGACGGTCAGCCCGGCCGACAGGAAGGCGCGCCAGTTGCCGCGCGCGAGGATGACGACGGGGATTAGCACCGCAAATTGCGGCTTGTAGACCAGCGCGCCGAGCAGGACGCCGGCGATCCATGGTCGTCGGTCGAGCAATAGCATCCCCCCGCCCAGCAGGCTGGCGGTCAGGAAGGCGTTCTGGCCATGGCCCAGGCATACCAGGACGACCGGCGCGCCGAGCGCGACCAGGGTTGCTTGGCGGTTCCCCGGCAGGATGCGCTGTACCAGCGTGAGCGCCAGGGCCAGTGTCAGACCCTGCCAGATGATCAGCGCCAGCGTGTAGGGAAACTGCGCCAGCAGCGTCGCGATGATCAGGAAGGGCGGGGGATAATGCCAGCCGTAGAAGGGGATATTGGGATCATGATGGATGCTTTTCTGCACCTCATGCTGCATCGGCCAGTCCCAGGCGTCGGCGGCGCGGCCATGATCGGCCATCCATCCGGCGGTCCAGACGTTTGAGAAATCGGTGCCGAGCGGGCGGCCGAGGCCGTCGACCGTTCCGTGCGCGCTGACGAACAGGGTCATCAGGCCGATGATGGTGGCGGCGAGGACCAGCATCGCGGTCAAGCGGACGCGCGCGGCGGTGATATGCCGGTCGAGGGAGAGCCGTGCGAACATCACGATCTTATGGGTGCATCATGCTGAAATTTCGGTTAAACGCGATCAATCATCGGTCAGGTCAGGCCGGATCGCACCCCTGACTCAAGAAATCGGCTTGGCTGCCTTGCCTCTTGCCTCTATCCGGGCTTGCCACTAGGGCAGGCTTAACAGCCATTCATATTGTCTTAGTACCCAAGAAGAAGGACCACTCATGAGTGAGACCGCGGATCGCGTTAAGAAAATCGTCGTCGAGCATCTGGGCGTCGAAGCCGAAAAGGTGACGGAAGATGCCAGTTTCATCGACGATCTGGGCGCAGACAGCCTCGACATTGTCGAACTGGTGATGGCGTTCGAGGAAGAATTCGGCGTAGAGATTCCCGACGACGCGGCTGAGAAGATCGGCACCGTCAAGGATGCGATCGACTATATCGACAGCAAGCAGTAATCGTCTTTCCGGGGCTGACCGACAAAGGCAGCTCCGGTCCAGGCAACTGGCAAGCGGCTCTCCTGCCGGTGACCCCGGATTGTGGAGAGCCGTTTTGTATCTGGCGTCCGTCCACGCCATACCGCGACCCTTCGACTCACCTTCGACAAGGGCTACGCAAGCGGTTAAGGGATGGCGGAACAGTCATAAGGGAAGTTGGAGTTAGGATATGCGTCGTGTCGTCGTAACCGGCCTTGGCATGGTGACCCCGCTGGGCGCGGATGTCGAAACCACATGGAAGAATATCATCGCGTCGAAATCCGGCGCGGCACGGATCACGCGGTTCGACCCGACCGATTATAAATGCCAGATCGCCTGCGAAGTGAAGCCGGCCGACCACCCCTATGGCTTCGATGCCAATCTGGAGGTGGATCATAAGGTTCAGCGGCAGGTCGACCTGTTCATCGTCTTTGGCATCGCGGCGGCGAGCGAGGCGTTGAAGGATGCGGGCCTGCTCGACATGACCGAGGAAGAACGCTTCCGCGCGGGCTGTTCGATCGGATCGGGTATCGGCGGCCTGCCGGGCATAGAGAGCGAATCGCTGGTGCTGGCCAATAAAGGGCCGAGCCGGGTCAGCCCGCATTTCGTCCATGGCCGCCTGATCAACCTGATCTCTGGCCAGGTCAGCATCAAATATGGCCTGATGGGGCCGAATCACGCGGTCGTTACCGCCTGCTCGACCGGCGCGCATTCGATCGGCGACGCTGCGCGGATGATCGCGATGGACGATGCCGACGTGATGCTGGCGGGCGGCGCGGAAAGCGCGATCTGCCCGATCGGGATCGCGGGCTTCTCCCAGGCGCGGGCGCTCAGCACCCATTTCAACGACGACCCTGAAAAAGGCAGCCGCCCCTATGATGTGAACCGCGACGGTTTCGTCATGGGTGAGGGCGCGGGCGTGGTCGTGCTGGAGGAATATGAGCGGGCCAAGGCGCGCGGTGCCAAGATTTATGCCGAGGTGCTGGGCTATGGCCTGTCGGGCGATGCCTATCATGTGACCGCGCCGCATCCCGAAGGATCGGGTGCGTTCCGGTCGATGGCGATGGCGCTCAAGAAGTCCGGGCTGACACTCGAAGATATCGACTATGTGAACGCCCATGGTACATCAACCCCGCTGGGCGACGAGCTGGAGTTGGGCGCGGTACGGCGACTGTTCGGCGATCAGATCAGCCATATGTCGATGAGTTCGACCAAGTCGGCGATCGGCCATCTGCTGGGCGGCGCGGGTGCGGTGGAGAGCATCTTCTGCATCCTGGCGATGCGCGACGGCATCGTGCCGCCGACGCTGAACCTCGACAATCCGAGCGAAAGCTGCCTGGGCGTCGACCTGGTCCCGCGTGTCGCCAAGCAGCGCAAGGTGCGGGCGGTGCTGAACAACAGCTTCGGTTTCGGCGGCACCAATGCGTCGCTGATCATGAAGGCGATCTAGGGGTAGTTTCGCTTGATACTGTTCCCCGGCGAAGGCCGGGGTCCAGTCCCAACGTCCGAACTGGACCCCGGCCTTCGCCGGGGAACGCATCATGTTAACTGGAAGGCGATATATGCGTAGGCTCGGCTGCATCATCTTGCTGATCGGCCTGGCCGTCGCGGCGCTGGTCACGTTCCAGTTCGTGCGCTGTTGGACCGAGGAAGGTCCGGCCCCGCGCGAGATGACGATCGTGGTGCCCGATGGATCTACGCTGTCCGCCGCTGCGGTGATCCTGAAGCAGGCGGGCGCGGTGCGATCCGCCGATGCGTTCCTGACGCGGGCCAAGATCTTCGGCGGGAGCGAGCCTATCAAGGCGGGCGAGTTCCGCATTCCGATGGGCGCGAGCAATGCGGAGATATTGACGATCCTTCAGGGCGGCAAGGCGCTGACCCGGCTGATCACCATTCCCGAAGGCATGCCGTCCGTGCTGGTGCATGAGCGGCTGATGGCCAACGAGCAACTGACCGGCGACATTGCGGTGCCGGAAGAAGGGAGCATCCTGCCCGACAGCTATGCCTATGACCGGGGCGAGACGCGGGCGGCGGTGGTCAAGCGGATGCAGGCGGCGATGGACAAGGCGCTGGCCGATCTGTGGGCGGAGCGCAGCAAGGCGGCGGTGGTCAAGACCCCGCGCGAGGCGATCATCCTGGCCAGTATCGTCGAGAAGGAGACCGGGGTTGCCGCCGAGCGGCCGACGGTCGCGGGCGTCTATGGCAACCGGCTGCGCACCAACATGATGTTGCAGGCCGACCCGACGATCATCTACCCGATCACCAAGGGCAAGCCGCTGGGACGGAGGATCAGAAAATCCGAGATCGCGGCGGTCAACGACTATAATACTTATGCAATGACCGGGCTGCCCAAGGGACCGATCGCCAATCCGGGGCGGCTGTCCATATTGGCGGTGCTGCAACCGGCGCAGACCAAGGCGCTCTATTTCGTGGCTGACGGGAAGGGTGGGCATATTTTTGCCGATACCTACCAGCAGCATAATGAGAATGTGCGCAAATGGTTCGAGATCAGAAGGGCGCGGGGGGAATTGTGACCGGTGATTCGCGAGGCGTCCACGCTTAACTTCGCATATTTCCCGCTCGTTTCGATATTTTCGATCAAGAGTAGGAAATGATGTTTCGCTGGTGCGGGGAGAGGGTGGGCCGGGAGAAAGAGCCGGTTTTCGGTATAACATCGGGCGGTGAGTGTAGGACAGGATTTTCCTCCCCGTGCATCGCATATCATTACACCAAGAGTATGTTCACGCGGAGCCGCGGAGAAGCAGAGGGGTCAACCTTCATCCTCTGCGATCTCTGCGGCCTCTGCGCGCAAAATGTTCGCGCAGAGGCCGCAGAGATCGCAGAGGATAGGGGGGCGTTGCGCAGCGGTAGACTCTCCGGACGTCCGCATGAATTCAAAAGAGCTATATGCCATGATCCTCCCCGTGCCGGGGAGGGGTGGCGGCGGGCGCGTCCTTCGATCGACTCCCTCGGGGCAAGCCCCCTCCACCAGCTTCGCTGGTCCCCCTCCCCGTGCCGGGGAGGATCTTTGGTTAGTCGCTTGCGCCCACGCCATCACCCCCTATCTCTTCACCCACACGAATCGCCTCCAAGAAAGCCTCTTCCATGACCGCCACCCATTCCACCCGCATGCTCATCCTGGGTTCCGGCCCTGCGGGCCTGTCCGCCGCCATTTATGGCGCGCGCGCGGGTCTGGCGCCGATCGTGGTGCAGGGGATGCAGCCGGGCGGGCAGTTGACGATTACGACCGATGTCGAAAATTATCCGGGGTTCAAGGATGTGATCCAGGGACCGTGGCTGATGGAGCAGATGCAGGCGCAGGCCGAGCATGTCGGCGCGCAGATGATG
>CAZLSU010000075.1:0-15679 GCA_964562225.1 uncultured Sphingobium sp. | reverse complement strand
ACTGGCCCCTTTTTAAACCGGTGCCTGGCCCCATTTTATACCGGCGTTGACACCTGCCAGGGAGAATGCGCTCAAATGCGCCTTACCGCATTTGGTAAAGCTACGTATGCCAAAGGTCAGGCTGGAGAATCCACGCTCGTCGGTCAGTCAGCGCTTTGCGCAGCGCCCCTCCGCAAGCACGTCCCGTTTCCCGGATCGAGCGCGGCTCCGGCGGCTGCAAGTTCGATCCTGCGGCGCACCTTTGTCGCTGGAGCTACGTAATGTTCCCAGCGTCGGCCCGATGCTTTCTGGCCTAGCTTCTGCTTGCCACGGTCCAAGGAGGAGGCAATGAGCCAGCGCAAAACGCCCAAGCATGCGGTGATTATTTGCCACCCGTCCAAGTCCAGCTTCACGCGCGCCGTCGCCGATCGCTATTGCCTGGGCGTTCGATTGCTCGGCCATGAAGCCCTCATTCGCGACCTTTACGCCATTGGCTTTGATCCAGTGCTGAAAGATGACGAGCGCCCTGCCGCCCGCCCCTACGCGCTGGCACCCGATGTGGCGCATGAACTGGAATTGCTGTCGGGCACCGATATTTTCGTTTTCGTCTATCCGATCTGGTTCGGTGGACCGCCGGCCATGCTCAAGGGCTATGTCGACCGTGTTCTTGGTGCCGGCTTCTCGCATCGCGCGGTTCGCGCCCGAATGTCCCACCCGCTGATGAGCGGAAAGGATCTTTTGAGTTTTACCTCGTCGGGCGAAAGCCGTCAGTGGCTCGATGAGCAGGGGGCCTTTGAATCCCTGCGGAACGTCTTCGACACCTACCTGCGCAATGCCTTTTCGCTCGCGAGCGCGCATCGCGTCCATTTTTCCAACATCGTCGCAGACACAAAGAAGCACTATATCGAACAATGCCTGTTCGACGTCGAACAGGAGGCGCGAAAAGCCTGTGCGCGCCGGGTCCACCCTGCCCCTTTTTCCGAAGAAGGGCCAAGCGTCAGATCACTGCAATGACGGCAAGCTCGATGTCGGATGGAGCGCAGAACGGGCTGCGGCGTGCAGCGTTTCGAGGGCGCTGTCCGTAAATCTACGCATGTCGCGCACAGCGCTCAAAGCCGATCAGGACCGGGTTCGCCCGTCGGCAACGGTCCCGTCGCAATCCGCGAACGAAGGAGTATCTCATGAAGGCGCTAGTCTATCACGGTCCCGGCCGGAAATCGCTCGACGAGCATGCCAAGCCGGAGATCATCGACGCCGGCGACGCCCTGGTGCGGATCATCCATACGACGATCTGCGGGACCGATCTTCATATTATCAAGGGCGATGTCGCCACCTGCCTGCCCGGAACGGTCCTGGGCCATGAAGGCGTCGGCGTCATCGAAGCGGTCGGAGCAGGGGTGACCGCATTCAAGCCCGGCGATCATGTGCTGATCTCGTGCATCACCTCCTGCGGCCGGTGCGACTATTGCCGCAAGGGTATGTATTCCCATTGCGCGACCGGCGGCTGGATGCTTGGCAATGCCATCGACGGCACACAGGCGGAATATGTGCGCATACCCCATGCGGATACGAGCCTGTATCCCATCCCTCCTGGAGCCGATGAGGCCGCGCTCGTCATGCTCAGCGATATTCTGCCCACCGGCTTTGAATGTGGCGTCCTCAACGGCAAGGTCGCGCCGGGCAGCACGGTAGCGATCGTGGGCGCTGGTCCCATCGGCCTTGCCAGCCTGCTCACCGCGCAATTCTATTCGCCAGCGCAGATCATCATGATCGACATCGACGACAATCGGCTCGAAGTCGCCCGACGCTTTGGCGCGACCGACATCTTCAACAGCCGGGCCGCAGACGTCATCGCTGCGGTCAAGCAGCTGACCGACGGCCGGGGCGTCGATACCGCGATCGAAGCCGTCGGCACACCGGCGACTTTCGAGCTGTGCGGGGAACTGGTCGCGCCGGGTGGCGTGATCGCCAATGTGGGTGTGCACGGGATGAAAGCGGACCTCCATCTCGAACGGCTCTGGTCGCACAATATCACCATCACGACGCGGCTTGTCGATACGGTGACAACGCCCATGCTGCTCAAGACCGTGGCCGCCAAGAAAGTCGATCCAGCACAGCTCATCACCCATCGCTTCGCGCTCGCCGATATGATGACCGCCTATGACATATTCGGACGCGCGGCCGAAACGATGGCGCTCAAGGTCCTCGTCACACCGTGAACGCGTGCTGCGGAGACCGCTTATGACGGCGCGCATGCAGGCCCTCGCGCGCGAGATCGTTCAGCTCCAGACCGAGCTGGATCGGGAGATCGAGCGCCGCCGTAAGGCGCTTGGATGGTCGCTCAAGGAACATCTCGTGCAGTTCGAGCAGGGTGTGGTTGCCGAGCACAAGCGGCTGCGCACCGGCGTTGGGCGCTTCCTTGCGCGGTCCTCGCTGCTGACGATCCTGTCCGCGCCCGTCATCTATTCGATGGTAGTGCCGTTAGTCCTGCTGGACTTGTGGGTCACGCTCTACCAGGCGATCTGCTTTCGCGCTTACGGTATCGTTCGCGTGAAGCGATCGGATTACATCGCGTTCGATCGCGGCCGCTTGGGCTATCTCAACTGGATCGAGGGCCTCAACTGCCGCTATTGCAGCTATGGCAATGGCGTCATCGCCTATGCGCGCGAGGTTTCGAGCCGCACCGAACAATATTGGTGTCCGATCAAACATGCGGTCCGGATAACCGATCCTCACCAGCGCTATTATGACTTTCTCGAGTTCGGCGACGCACAGGGCTATCGGGCACGGCTGGCGGCGTTTCGCGCAGAGCTGAAAGCGCCCGATATGTCGGATGCCGAACCTTAAGTCCGCTTTCTGCCGACACATCGGTGCCCAGATCTGCCTGCTGCTGCGTCGCGTAGGGGGAAACCCCTACGGACATTTGCTGATTCTGATGGCGCGCGCTGCCCTCCACAATATCACGGTAGCCAAGGGAGGGCACCATGCAGCAGGCATTAGTCGACATCCCAAGACCACAGACCATGAGATCGCCAAGCGCATCATCGCTATGTTCACCTGGAATGTCTCGAAACCCGACGACCAGATCAAGGTGAAGGTCATCCTTGCCCTCTGAGCCTTGCGACCCCGGCTCAGTGACTGGCCGCCCGGTCCTCCGGGCGGCCTTTTATCCGTATCATCACGCATATCGAGCGTTGGGCAGTGCCCATAAACTTTCTCAAGACACGATGGAGGCCATGATGAAGAACATATTCCTGCTTGTTCACGATGATGAAGGTCAGGAGGCCCGCCTGCAGGCCGCACTGGACTTGACCCGGGCGCTCGCCGGTCACCTCACCTGTCTGGACGTTGCGATGCTGCCGGCTCTGGCCGGTGACATCTATGATGGAGGGATCGGCACCGCCATGCTCCTGGATGATGAGCGTGAACGCGAGGGCAAGAACAGGACCGCGCTCGAAACAAGGCTGGCCCATGAAGGCGTAAGCTGGAACTGGATCGACGCGACCGGCAACCCTTCCGATTGCGTGATAGAGGCGGCCACGCTGGCCGACCTGATCATTCTCAACCGGAAGCTGAGCGTCTCTCACCCCGACATGCGCGATATCGCAAGCCGCATCCTGGTGAAAAGCCGCAAGCCCGTCGTCGCCATGCCCGAAACGCTCAAACGCTTTGAAACAGGACGGGCGCTGATCGCCTGGGACGGCAAGGAATCAGCGGCAGCCACGATGCGCGCCTGCATTCCCCTGCTCAAGCTCGCCACCGACGTGCGGGTGCTTATGGCCCGGCGCTTGGGCGACGAATCCAATGCGGATGAGGCCGCCGAATATCTGTCGCGCCACGACATCCACGCCGATATCCGCTTCGCGGTCCATGACGGCGTGCTGACAGTCGACGCCATCATTGCCGAGGAAGCCGCGCAGTGGCGTGCGGACTATGTGCTCATGGGCGCCTACAGCCATGGCCGATTGATGGAAGCGTTCGGCGGCGTCACCAAACGCCTGCTCAGCCACTGCACGCTACCGCTTGTCCTGGGCCATTGATGCATACGTTGTTTAGCGGGGGAGCACTCCTGTGTCTTCGGGTGGGCACCCCGCAATCATCGCATCAACGGCATGTGATCCAACGGCAAAAGCACCAAGCGGCGTTCTAATGTGACAGGGCAGGCTAGGCTTTTGAACTGACGCGCTTTCGTCCCGCCAGCCAGATCAGCCCTGCGGTGCCGCTCGCCAACCAGAGGCAGCCCAGTCCCAACTGATGATAGGCCATGGCACCCATTATCGCGCCGATCAGCAGGCCACCCCATTGCACAAGATAGGGCCACCAGCCAAACCGCGCGCCACCGTGCAATGCCGCCGCGAGCCGCTGGCCCATTTTGACGAGTGTGCCCGTCATATAGGTAAGGCCAATGCGGATTTCGCCATCCTCTTCAAAGACTGCGTTTTCCGCGCCCATCGCCACCGCCAAAAGCACGAGACTTGTCATAAGACAGCCCAGAGTGGCCGCTATGGACGCAAGGAGCGTCAGCACGACGAGGCTACCCAGCACCGCCCCGCGCCTTTGATCGCCCGCGCGGGCGCCGATCCACGATCCCAAGGTAACTCCCATGAGGAATGACAGGATGAGGCCGGCAGCAATGGCCGCCTCGCCCGTATGCGCAGCCAATCCGACCCCGAGCCTCGTCGAATTTCCGCTCATGAAGGAAATGAAGTACCCACCGCTTGCGGTGTAGCCGACGGCATCGACAAAACCCGCCAGTGCAGACAGCGCCGCCGCCAGGATTCGCGTCCGATGGTCGTAGCGGGTCACCGCTATTCGCCGGCCGCGCCGAGACCCGACAATTCTTCCAGCCAGGCCTCGCGGCGGTCTGCCGCGCCTTCGACAGCGCCCAGCAAAAGATGGCGCACCGGTGCGATCCCGACAAGTTTCAAAATATTGCGTTCCAGGCTTTTGACGCTGTGGGCGCCATAATAGAAGCGGTAGAATAATGCCGGCATGCCCATGGTGACGACGATGCGCGCTGACCGGCCCTTCAGCGCCTTTTCCGGCAACTTGCCTTCGCGTGGACGGAAAGCAAAGCCGGGCCGCATGACCTGCTCGAAAAAGCCTTTGAGTAAAGCTGGCATGTCGCCGAGCCACAGCGGATAGAAAATGACAATATGCTTCGCCCAGCCGATCGTCTCCTGCGCATGGTGGATATCCGTCGCCATATAGGCACCGTCCGCCCAGTCGTGGCTGGACCCGACCAACGAGAATTCAAGTTCGCACACATCAATGCGCCGCACATCATGTCCTGCCGCATGAGCGGCGTTGGCGTAACTGTCGGCGAGTGCGTGGATCAGCCGACCCCGATCAGGATCGGGATGACCGTCAATGACCAGGATGCGGCGACGGGTCATGACAGTGCGCCTTCAGCGGCGAGCGCCAGCGCGCGGCGGACGATATGGATGGTCAAAAGCGGTCTCGCCAACTGAAGGCAACCGATGGGGCTGCGCCGTGCGAGAGATGCCCGTGTCGGCAGGGCCATGCCTATCCGTAGATTCCCGCATTCCGCCCGGCACACGCACGCTTTAGCGCCGCGAGGGGCATATATACGGCACAATACTTAAGTAGGGGCGCAAATCCATTTCGCTGATCGGCACAAAAGATTATGATGCCGCCCTGATGCGGCGGGTTCGCCGGGTTGGCGCACGCCAACCTACCGCCGAAGCTGCACGGTCGGGAGCCGTGCCATTTATGTCGATAACGCCACGTTCAGTCTGGGCCAGGATGGGCATAGCCCTCGCTATCGTCGCTGCGACCGCCGGAATCCGTTTGCTTATGCAGCCCTGGCTAGGGGATCGCACAGCGTTCCTTCCGTTCACCCTGGCGATCCTGCTTTCCTGTGTCTGGGCCGGTTCTGCGGCTGGCATGGTCGCAGCCGTGCTGGCGCTGATCTGCGGCATGTACTTTACCGGCATGCTTGGCTTTGACACGACAGACGCGATCGAGATCGCCACCTTCATTCTGACCGCGATGGGGATCATCCTGCTGGCGCGGGCGATCAACCGCTCACGCGACGGCGCCTTGGAAAGCGACCGTCGCGCCGATCAACGCGCCCAGGAAGCCGGCGAATTGGCGCAGGAGCTTAATCTGCTGATCGACGGCGCGCATGGCTATGCGATCTATATGCTCGATCTCCAGGGCAATGTGACGATATGGAATGCGGGCGCGGAACGTCTGAAGGGATGGACGGAGGCGGAAATCATCGGCAGGAGTGCGACCCTCTTCTACCCCAATGACGCAATCGAAGCCGGCAAACCTGCCGCCGACCTTGCAAAGGCGGCGAAGGAAGGGCGGCTTGAGGAAGAGGCCTGGCGCATCCGCAAGGATGGATCGGAATTTCTTGCAAGCGTCACGATTACCGCGTTGCATGATGACGCCGGCGCGATGCGCGGTTATGCGAAGATCGTCTCCGACATAACGGAACGGCGCGCGGCCGAGGACGCCGTGCTGTCGCGAGAAAGCCATTTGCGCTCGATCCTCTCGACCGTGCCCGACGCCATGGTCGTGATCGATGAACAAGGGTCGATCATCTCCTTCAGCGCCGCGGCCGAGCGGCTTTTTGGCTATAGCGAGGCCGAGCTTCTGGGTGCCAATGTCAGCCAGCTCATGCCCAGCCCTGATCGCGAACGGCACGACAATTATATCGCACGCTATCTGAAGACCGGCGAAAAGCGCATCATCGGCATTGGCCGGGTCGTTTTCGCCCAGCGCAGGGACGGCAGCACCTTCCCGATGGAACTGTCCATCGGCGAGACGACGGAAGGCGCACAGTTGCTCTTCACCGGCTTCATCCGCGATCTGACCGAAAGGCAGCGTACCGAGCAGCGGCTGGAATCGCTGCAATCGGAATTGATCCATGTTTCGCGCGTCAGCGCGATGGGGACAATGGCATCGACCTTGGCCCACGAACTCAATCAACCGATCACGGCGGTCACCAATTATGTCGAGGCGGTCCGCGATCTTCTCGACGCGCCCGATCCGGCCCATTTCCCGATGATGCGCGAAGCGCTCGACGATACCGCCAAGGAGGCGCTGCGCGCCGGGCACATCGTCCGCCGCCTGCGCGACTTTGTTGCCCGTGGCGAGGTCGAGAAGGCGATTGAGAAATTGCCGCCGCTGATCAACGAAGCGGCGGTGCTGGGGCTGATGGGCGCGCGGGAGAAAGGCATCGAACCCCATTTCGATCTTGATCCCTACGCTTCGCCCGTTTTGGTCGACAAGGTTCAGATCCAGCAGGTTCTCATCAACCTGATCCGCAACGCGGTGGATGCGATGGCGTCCCAGAAGCTGCGCAGGCTGACCGTTTCCAGCCACATCGACCAACCCGGTTTCGTCAAGGTCATCGTCGCCGATACCGGGCCTGGCATCGCCCCAAATGTTGCCGCGCAACTTTTCACGGCCTTCGTCAGCACAAAGACCGAAGGCATGGGGCTGGGTCTTTCGATCTGCCGCACCATCGTCGAAGCCCATGGCGGCCGGATCTGGATGCAGGCCGCGCCAGGCGGGGGAACCGAATTTCATTTTACGCTCGTACGGGCGGGAACGGAGGCTGGCGATGAGTGAGAAGAAACTGGTGCATATCGTCGATGATGAGGATGCGATCCGAAGATCGGCGAGCTTCATGCTCAAAACGTCGGGCTATGCCGTAGAAACCTGGCCGACCGGTGCCGCTTTCCTCAAGGAAGTCCGACATGCCGAGCAGGGTTGCATCTTGCTGGACGTGCGCATGCCGCAGATGGATGGCCTCGAAGTGCAGCAGGCGTTGGCCGACCGGGGCGTCACCATGCCTGTCATCATCCTGACAGGTCATGGCGATGTGTCGATCGCGGTCCGGGCCATGAAAGGCGGCGCGGTCGATTTCCTGGAGAAGCCGTTCGAGAAGGCCGTACTGCTAGGCTCTATCGAAGCGGCGTTCGCACGTCTGGCGGCAGCGGGCGACAAGACGGCAAAGGCGGCCGAAGCCGAAGTGCTGATTGGGGTGCTGACCCCGCGCGAGAGGGACGTTCTGGAAGGTCTCGCTCAGGGCCTGCCCAACAAGACCATCGCCTATGACCTTGGCATTTCGCCCCGGACCGTGGAGGTCCATCGCGCCAATCTTATGACCAAGCTCGATGTGCGCAGCCTGTCGGACGCGCTGCGCATCGCCTTCTCGGCGGGCATGGGCCTTTGAACCCTATCGGGACCATTACGTAACGACCCGCGCGCTTCTCCCTGCGATTGCAATAGGCTCTTTCAGGGAAGACACATGATGGATATCGCCCGCGCCATGCTGCCGAGGCAAAGAGCCAGAATCCTCCTGGTCGAAGACGACGCTGCGGTTCGGCGCTCACTGCTCCTTCTGCTGCAGGCCAATGGCTATGACGTGCGCGCCTATGCCACCGGCACCTCATTATTGGCCGATGCCACGTCTCTCGATGCGGTCTGCCTCGTGGCTGACTATCAGATGAAAGAACCGGACGGCGTCGACACGCTGGTCCAGCTACGCGCAAAAGGCTGGGCTGGGCGGTCCATCCTTATTACCGGATACCCATCGGGCGCGCTGGAAGACGCCGCGCATAGCGCCGGCTTCGACGCTATTTTTGAAAAGCCATTGCGAGAACGTGCCCTGGTGGCCGCTGTCGCCCGTCTCGTCCAAGCCAGCGATGGCGGCTGACATGGTTACGGACTCAGACCCTCCTGCAAATCACGCTTCACGATCGCAGCGCGTCAAGCACGGTCGGCGCAAACCATCGCTCGATGCCCTCACCAGTCGCGAACGCGACGTGATCGCCGGCCTGGTGCGCGGCTTGACCAATAAAGAGATCGGCATGCTGCTTGGTATCAGCCACAGGACGGTCGAGATTCATCGCGCCCGGCTGATGCGCAAGCTTGATGTCGCGAGCCTCTCCGCACTGCTCGAAATCGCATTCTCACAGCGGAAGAGGCTCCCGGATCTCGATGCGCGTGCGCTTCATCACGCGGACCATGGCCCGGCGACCTCGTAACATGGTCTATGGGCGCTACCGTCCAACGAACAGCAGATACGCCTTTCAACCTGAGCCTTTGAGGAGAGCGTGATGGCCGATCACACCAAGCAAGGGGCCATGGACGATGAGCAGGGCATTTGCATGACCCGTCAGCATATCGACCAGATGGAGGCGAGGCAGGCTCGCGGCCTAAATCCTACGCTATAAGTTAGTCAGAGCGCACCATATTGGCCGCCATAGTCGACAGGGCTGTCGCAAGCTTGGCAGCAATGTCACCTTCGAGGTCAGTTTGCTCGATTGCCTGGGTCATCGCGGCAACCCACTGATCGGCGACTGGTCGGCTGATTGGCATGCGCCCATGGACCGACATCATGCACTTGCCGGGGTTTTCTGAAAACCAGTCCCGTGGCCCTCCGGTCCAACCGGCCAGAAATCCGCTCAGTGACCCACGCATGGGGGTGAGATCATCCGCATGCATCGCCCGGAGATCGCGATAGGCAGGATCGGCGTCCATAAGATCGTAGAAATGATCGACGATCGTTCTGATACCGGCATGACCGCCCAATAGTTTGAATGGCGAGGCGGGCGTAAGCGTCACGTCCATCAACGATTGCGCTCGTGCAATGCGTCTGCGATCGACACGCCGCCAAGAACGAGCATGAAGCTCAGCATCGACAATATGACCAGGTGGGGGAAATAGGTGCTGAATAACGCGGACATCGGCCTCTCCTTCACCAAGGAGGATAGCGCACCGCCCAATCCATCAATTTGACGCAAGTCAAAAACCGCTGCAAACTTATCCCAAAAGATCGCCCTCAGAAGCGATCGAGCCAGTCGCCGCCCGGAACGGACAGCGCGGCAGGCACAGCCTGCGCATCCTCCGCCCGCCGACGGACTGTACCGATGATTGCGCAGGCCAACGGCAGTAATTTCAGCCTTTGGCGTTAAACCCTGCGACCATAGCGGCCGCGATGGAGAGCGCTATTTCAGCCGCGCCCATGGCTCCAATGTCCAGACCCGCCGGCCCATCTATTCGTTCAAGATCGCCGGCCCCGAACCCATGGGCCGCCAGCCGCTCCAGCCGCGCGGCATGGCTGCGGCGCGAACCGAGAGCCGCGACATAGCCCGTGGGCGCGACCAGCGCGGCGACCAGTGCGGGATCATCGATCTTGATGTCATGGCTGAGCGTAACCACAGCCGTCGATTCGCCCGGATGCCGCGCCGCAACCGCTTCGTCGGGCCAGCGGTCATCCAACTCGATGCCGGGGAAGCGCTCGGGCGTCAGGAAACGCCCGCGTGGATCAATGACAATAGGCGTAACGCCAATCGTCTGCGCCAGCGGAGCGAGCGACTGGGCGATCTGCACGGCCCCTACGATCAGCAGGCGACGAGGCGGATCATAGCGATTGACGAACTGCCCTTCGACGACCCCCTCCCGTGACACGCCGGTGGCAAGGTCGGTCGATACCGAAAATAGCCGCCCCTTTGCGGCAGCGGTCTCGATCCGGTCGAACAGGTCTGACGGAAAACCGCCCTCCCCGACCGGTTGCACCAGCACGCTGATTTCGCCGCCGCAAGGCAAGCCCACCTCCCACGCATCGCCATCCGCCACGCCATAGGTTTCGACATGGGCGGACCGTCCGGCAATCACCTCGGCGGCGCGTTGCAGCACGTCGCTCTCCACGCAGCCGCCCGATATACTGCCCTCCAGCCGACCATCCTGATGCACGATCATATGGCTGCCGCGCGGGCGCGGCGCCGATCCCCAGGTGGACACCACCGTCGCCAGCGCCATCGGCGCGCCGCGCCACTCGATCCCCTTGCGGATAACCGCCTTATTGTCGTTCAAACCGCACACTCCCAATTTCCGCCCAGATAGAACGGCGCAATGGACTATGCCAGCCGCCGACCCGCCCACACTACGCGTCCGACGATATCAACTAGCGATGGGTCGATTTCGGCCCAGTCGGGATAATGGGCATTGTCGCTCAAGATGCTCAGCGCCCCTCGCCGCGGCCCCAGCGCCACGCGCTTGACCATCAATACGCCGTCCAGCCGCAGCACATAGATGCCGTCGCGCAATTGCGCCGCGCCGTCTTCATGATCGACCATGATCTCATCGCCGTCGCCCAGCGTCGGGGCCATCGATTCGCCATCCACCCGGATGATGGAAACCCGCTGGGGGCGTACGCCCAGATGGCGCAGCCAGTTGGCGTCGAACGCCATGACGCCGGTCGCTCGCTCGTCCTCGTCCAGCGACCCCTGCCCCGCCGACGCGCCGAGCGCCAGCCGCGGAACCGCGACCACGGCAGGTGCGCCGCGCTGTCGGGGCGCAAGATCGGGCCGTGCGTTCGGCCTGCCCAGCACATCCTCCGCCACGCCGAAATAGCGGGCCAGGATGCGCCGGTCTTCCTCATCCAGCTTGCGCGGCGTCCCGCGTTTGATGAACTGCTGGATATAGGCCGGGTTGCGTTTGATCAGCCGCGACAGGTCGGCATAATTTTCGCCACGCTCGGTGATCAGCCGGTCCAGCGCCACGCGGGCGTCTTCAGAATATCCATCCATAATCAGTCCATAATGAAAGGAGTTTTCCTAGACAAGTAGGAAATAGGCATAGAGATAGGAATATACCTATTGATTCGTAGTCTGCGAATCGCATCGAAAGAGGAGGATGAACACGATGCTGCTGCACCTGGTCGAAAAATTCCTGCGTGAGCATGACATTCCCGCGACCCGCTTCGGTCGAGAGTCGGTGCGTGATCCGCGCCTGGTTTTCGACCTGCGCCAAGGCCGCACACCCGGCGATCGGTTGAGGAGACGGGTAGAACATTTCATGAACACATATCGCAGGAGCGCACAGGGATGACAAGTATCCATCATCATTTCCCGGCGAACAACATGGTCCGAAGTCAAGCGATAGGAAATCGCAAGCGCGACCCGCTGCCTTGCCTGCTCATGCAACTCGTGGCGCGTGCGGGATTAGCGATGGTGGTCAGCGCCACCAGCCGCCCCTGGTGCAGCGCCCTTTTCCAGGGTCGGCGACATGTCATCCTGCTACGGATCGAGGGGGACGACGCCGAGATGCGACAGGCCCGCTTCATGAACGGGTTGGCGGAGGTGGAATGGACCCTGCCCGGTCATTTCGTCGCCGACATCTGTGTGGACGATAGCGTGCGCGATGACGAGGCGATGGTTCTGACGCTATCGGCTTTAACGATCGAGGACTGGTAGCATGTCAGCGCACGCGTGCCGCCATAGTCCGCAACGTGCCGAGCGCCGCCGCCAAAGCCTCGTCGATACCCGTTTCCACGGTATCGCGCACCGCCACCGACTCTGCCACCGGCATGTCTGCGATAATGCGCGGTGCCAGGGTCGGCAATGCGGCCGCGCGCTGGGCCAGGCCGCGCTCCAGCCGGGCGGTGAGCTGGCTGATGGTCAGACCCTCGGTAGGAACGAGCGGCGCGATGGCAGGTGGCTGGATCGCGGGTTCTGCGGGCGCATCGGCGATCACCGGCACGGTCTCGATCGTAGGCGGCGTCAGATCAGGCGACAGGAAGACCGGCGTGGCAAAGCGCGGACCGGTGTCCTGCGCTTTCTCCCACGGTTTGGGCGCGGACGGCATAGTCGCTACCGGCATCGGCACGGGCGCTGCGATCGGCACGACGTCACTCTCCGCCTTGGCGCGCGTGGCTGTCCGGTTGAAAATGTCCAGCCCGTCGAAATCGCGGCTGGCAAAGATCGGTGCACGCGCCGGCGCATCGGGATGTGCATCGGCGCGGCGCAGCGTCGGTTTGCCTTCATCGGCACCGGTACGTCCTCGTGCCAGCGCCGCCAGCTTTGAAAGTGCAAAACCCATCTTATTTTCTCCCTTGGCAGCGGCGCTGTCGCGTCCGCCAAATTCATCATCCGCGCCCATGATCGCGCGCCCGTCCTTGCCCATCGCCGATACCAAAGCCGCAACCATCACCCCCGCAAAGCCTGCGATCAGCAGCCGGGCCGTAAGACCCAGCGGCGGCGCCGCCGCTGGCACCGCTTCGGACAGGCCGGTGGATGCGATCAGCATCTCGATCAACCCGACCGGCGTCCACAGGACCGCCAGCGCCGCGCCGCCCGCCGCGAGCGCCGGCATCATCCCCCTCGTCCGCGCTCGTCCTCGCATGACCTGCCTGTCGTCCACGATGTCAGGCCGCTGCCCGCGCCGGATCGCGCGTCGCCAGCAGCCGCTGGTAAACCGGTTCATAACGCAAAATATTTGACGACCAGTTACGCTCGGCCTCCACAAAAGCCCGCGCCGTCGCACGCCGCTGGTCCCACATCCCGCGATCGGCAAACAGGCCGGCCAGTGCGGTCGCGATCGCCGCCGGATCGTCGGGCGCGAACAGGGTGCCGGTAACGCCATCCTCGATCAGTTCGCGATGCCCACCAACCGATGACGCCGCCACCAGCCGACCCTGCGCCATCGCCTCAAGCGGCTTCAATGGCGTCACAAGATCAGTGAGCCGCATCGCCTTGCGCGGATAGGCCAGCACATCGACCTGGGCATAATAATGCTCGACCTGATCGTGCGGCACCCGGCCGACGAAGACGATCCGGTCGGCGAAGGGCGAAGCCGTCGCCTGCGCCCGCAAGGCTTCCTCGCACGGGCCGCCGCCGACCAGCAGCAGCTTGGCGCGCGGGCGGGCGCGGACGAGTCGCGGCATCGCTGCGATCAGATCGTCCAGCCCCTCATAATCATAGAAGCTGCCGATGAAGCCGACCACGTCAGCTCCCTCCAGACCCAGTTTCGCGGTCAGCGCAGGATCGCGCGGGACGGGATCACCGAACTGCTCCATATCCACGCCATTGGGCGACACGATGATCCGGCTGCCATCCACGCCGCGCGCGATCAGGTCGCTGCGCAAACCTTCGCAGATAACGGCGACCGCATCAGCGGCGCGTACCGCATGCGTTTCCAGTTGCCGGGTCAGCCAATAACGTGGGCTGCCTTCGGTGCCCGTGCCATTGCCGACCGCCGCATCTTCCCAGAAGGCGCGAATCTCATAGACCAAGGGAATGCCATGCCGACGCGCCACTCGCTGCGCCGCAATGGCATTGAGCACCGGCGAATGGGCATGGATCACATCGGGTCGCCACTGTTGCACCACCGCCTCGATCGCGTCGCTATGGGCCGCGATGTCGCGCCACTCGCGCAGCAGCGCGTTGCCGGTCGAAGGCTCGCCCTGGGTACGGTGAAATATGATCCCGTCGACCTGCTCGACCGGCGGACCCTCGCCGCTATGCCGGTGGCCGGTCACGCCGCGCACGTCCCATCCCCGTGCCATCTGCGCGCGCAATATGGCGCGGGTCCGGAAGGTGTAGCCGCTGTGCAGCGGCAGGCTGTGATCGAGCACATGAAGGATGCGGGTCATGACGCATCCTATTGGGCTAAAAGGTTTAACGGCCCGTCAACTCTGCTCGGCTAGGGAAGATCGCGACACGATACGCATTTCCAGGACGGACCCCCGCGACCCGATATGATCGACGCCTTCACCCTGCTGCTCAGCCATGGCTTGATCCTGCTCGCTGCATGGCGGTTGGTGCCCCGGCAGGATCTGGACCGCGACCCGCCTTCAGCCGCGGAAGACCGCGCCGATGCGTGATCTGTTCTTCGTCGCCTTTCTGGGCCTTTTCTTCCTGATGGGCTTCAAACGGCCTTTCCTGCTGATCGCCGTCTATGCCTATATCGACATCGTCTCGCCGCAGCGCCTTTCCTACGTCCTGCTGAACTCGATCCCGATTTCGCTACTCGCCTTCGTCCTGGCGGCGGGGGCGTGGTTCGCGGTGGATGACAAGAAGGATTGCCGCTTCTCCTTCCGTCAGGGGTTGATGACCATTTTGCTGCTCTATTGCGGCTATACCACCCTGACCGCCGATTTCCCGATCGAGGCGATGACCAAGTGGAACTGGGTGTGGAAGGCGATCATCTTTGCGATCTTCCTGCCGCTGACCCTGCGCACCAAGCTGAGAATCGAGGCGCTGGCGCTGTTCATGGTGCTGTGCGCCAGCACGATCATCATCAATGGCGGTATGAAAACCGCGCTCGCGGGCGGCGGCTATGGCGTGCTCAACCTGATGGTCACCGACAATAGCGGGCTGTACGAAGGGTCGATCATCTCCTGCGTGGCGATCTCGCTGATCCCACTGATCCTGTGGCTGGCCAAGCATGGCACCATCTTCCCGCCCGATTGGAAGGTGAAGGGTTTCGCCTATGCGCTATGCCTCGCCTGCATGCTGATGCCGATCGGCACGGAAGCGCGCACCGGCCTTGTCTGCCTCGTCTTCCTGGCGGGCATGATGCTGATGCGATCGAAGAAACGCTTCGTCTACGCGCCGCTGATGCTCGTCGCGGGCCTGTGCGCCATCCCTTTCCTGCCCGCCAGCTTCACCCAGCGGATGCAGACGATCGAAAATCATCAGGGGGATGAAAGTGCCTCCACCCGAGTCGCCGTTTGGACCTGGACCATCGACTATGTGAAGACGCATCCCGGCGGCGGCGGCTTCGACAATTATCTTCAGAACAGCTTCACCTATGTCGCGCGCAGCATGGTCACCGACAGCGGCGGCGCGCGGATGGAAGCGCGGATCGTCACCGACAAGGGCCGCGCCTATCACAGCGCCTATTTCGAGATGCTGGGCGAACAGGGCTATTTCGG
>CAZLSU010000074.1:0-16235 GCA_964562225.1 uncultured Sphingobium sp. | reverse complement strand
TCTTGGTGTAGGCGTCGAGATAGGCCAGCACGATGACCTGGCCGATGTCGGTATTCTGGTAGCCGCCGCCGCCGACCGCGGCCAGGCCGCCCATCCAGCCAAGGCCGCCGCCGCCGCCGAAGCTCAGGTCCGATTTGCGGAAATAGCCTTCGGCCATCACCTCTTCTTCGGTCGTGCGGGCGTTGACGACCGAGAGCATGACATTGGCCTCGCTCTTCTTGATCGAGATGCCGCCGAGCAGCGCGCCGCCGACGCGCCCGCCGAGCATGCCGCCGAGCATCCCGCCAAAGGCGTTGCCGCCGCTATTCTTGTTGGTGGTGACGATGTCGGGCTGGATGAAATAGTCCGCCGCCTTGACCTGACCCTTGCCCAGGTTCGACCCGGCCTGCAATTCACCCGAATCGGCCATCGCCCGTTCCAGGTTACGGCTTGCCATCGACCGGCCGCGATTGACGATGGTGAAGCAGCCGGATTGCTGGACGAACAGTTTGATGATCGCTTCGGGGCTGCCCAAGCTGAGTTCACGCCACCACTGATTGTCCGGCTCGACGATCGCCACGCTGCCCAGTTTGCGGGTGCAGCGGGGGATTTCCATCTGCTTTTTGGCCTGCGCCTGCCTGCCGGACGATCCCTTGTCCGCGGCCAATGCAGGCGATGTAGCCAGCGCCAGCGTTGCCGCCGCGCCGATGAATTTTGTGATAGTTCGCATTGTCACGCACCCCATTTTGCTTGGTGAGACCACCATGAAACATTGCGCCCTTATTTTGGGTGATCTGTATCACATCAAGGGCGCGGTTCAAGTCGAGCGATGACGCGGTCGCCTGTGGCCGATGACAGGCCGGGCAACTGCTGCTATCGGGCGCGGATGACTGAATTATCCCGCATTCGCAACTTCTCCATCATCGCGCATATCGACCATGGCAAGTCGACGCTCGCAGACCGGCTGATCCAGCGGACCGGCGGCCTGACCGACCGCGAAATGAGCGCGCAAGTCCTTGATAATATGGACATTGAGAAGGAACGCGGCATCACAATCAAGGCGCAGACGGTGCGCCTGGACTATACTGCCAAGGACGGGCTCCTCTATGAGCTGAACCTGATGGACACGCCGGGCCATGTCGATTTCGCCTATGAAGTGTCGCGCAGCCTGGCCGCGTGCGAGGGTGCGCTGCTGGTAGTGGACGCGGCGCAGGGCGTGGAGGCGCAGACGCTGGCGAATGTCTATCAGTCGATAGAGCATGACCATGAGATCGTGCCCGTCATCAACAAGATCGACCTGCCCGCCGCCGAGCCGGAAAAGGTGCGCAAGGAAATCGAGGATGTGATCGGCCTGGACGCGTCCGAAGCGGTGATGACCAGCGCCAAGTCGGGCATCGGCATCGACGAGGTGCTGGAAGCGATCGTCACCAAAATCCCCGCGCCCAAGGGGGACCGCACCGCGCCGCTGGAGGCGATGCTGGTCGATAGCTGGTACGACCCCTATCTGGGCGTCGTCATTCTGGTGCGCGTCGTCAACGGGGTCATCACCAAGGGTCAGAATATCAAATTCATGATCGGCGGGACCGAGCATCTGATCGACCGTGTCGGCTGTATGCGGCCCAAGATCGAGACGCTGGACGAACTGGCGGCGGGCGAGATCGGCTTTATCACAGCCCAGATCAAGGACATCAGCCAGACGCGCGTCGGCGACACCATCACCACCGTCAGAAACCCGGCAAAGACGCCGCTGCCCGGCTTCAAGGAAGTGCAGCCGGTCGTGTTCTGCGGCCTGTTCCCGGTGGACGCGGCGGATTTCGACAAGCTGCGCGATTCCATCAGCAAGCTGCGGCTTAACGATGCGAGCTTCAGTTTCGAGATGGAGAGCAGCGCGGCGCTGGGCTTTGGTTTCCGTTGCGGTTTTCTGGGGCTGCTCCATCTGGAGATCATCCAGGAGCGACTGACCCGCGAATATGATCTGGACCTGATCACCACCGCACCGTCCGTGGTGTATAAGATCCAGCTGACCCACGGCAATGGCGAGATCGAGTTGCACAATCCGGCCGACATGCCCGACCCGACCCGGATCGCGGATATCGAGGAGCCGTGGATCGAGGCGGTGATCTATTGCCCTGACGAATATCTCGGCTCCCTCCTGAAACTGTGCCAGGACCGGCGCGGCATCCAAAAGAATCTGACCTATGTCGCGGGACGCGCGCAGGTGACCTATGAATTGCCGCTCAACGAGGTAGTGTTCGATTTTTACGACCGGCTCAAGAGTATCAGCCGGGGCTATGCCAGTTTCGATTATCACCAGATCGGTTATCGCGAGGGCGACTTGGTCAAGATGAGCATCATGGTGAACAGCGAGGCGGTCGACGCGCTGAGCATGATCGTCCATCGCGGCACGGCGGAAAGCCGGGGGCGCGGCATGTGTGAACGGCTCAAGGATTTGATCCCGCGCCACCTGTTCAAGATCCCGATCCAGGCGGCGATCGGCGGCAAGGTGATCGCGCGCGAGACGATCGCGGCGATGCGCAAGGACGTGACCGCCAAATGCTATGGCGGCGACATCAGCCGCAAGAAGAAGCTGCTCGACAAGCAGAAAGAAGGCAAGAAGCGGATGCGGGAATATGGGTCGGTGTCGATCCCGCAGGAGGCGTTTATCGCGGCGTTGCGTATGGGGGATGAGGGGTAGGATTCTCGACGCTGGGGGTTGGTGAGGTTTACGCGGAGCCGCAGAGGCGCGGAGATCTTAATGCCGCGAAGCGGCCCTCATTCTCCTCTGCGATCTCTGCGCCTCTGCGCGCCAGAAATATTCGCGCAGAGGCGCAGAGATCGTAGAGAGAAAATGTCTTTGCGTCCGGCGCTCCGCCTGGACCCTCCTCAACCCTGCGCGGGCTGGATGTGACTGCGGAACCAGTCGGCGGTCTCCTCCTCCGACAGGTCGCCTGATGCCAGCACGAGTACCATGGCGATAGCATCCTGCGGATCGAAACGGATTTCGACGCCGTTGAGCAATAGGAACAGGCGCGCCAGCACCCAGGCGGTCCGCTTGTTGCCGTCCACGAAGGGATGGTTGCGCGCGACGCCATGGGCATAGGCGGCGGCGAGCACGCACGGATCGTCTTCGCCATAATGCCAACGGTTGAGCGGGCGCGCCAACGCGGACTCCAGCAAACCCGCGTCGCGCACGCCGATGCCGCCGCCATGCTCGGCGAGCTGGCGGTCATGAATGGCGTTGGCGAGAGGGATGTCGAGCCAGACCGGCTCGATCCGGTCCATGTCGGTCACGGGCCGAGCCTATTGCGCCAAAACGCGCAGGATATCGCGATCCTCGCGCATGATTTGTTCGGCCAGCGCCATCTTGGTCTCGAAATCGGGGTTGGACGCAGTGAGGCGGATGCCATCGGGTGCTTCGGTCACATAGAGGCTGTCGCCCAGACCCACACGCAGGCGAGCCAACACCTCCTTGGGTAGGATGACACCGGCGCTGTTGCCGATTTTGGTGATTTTGAGGGGTGCGTTCATACGGCTGTTATAACGCGGGGTTGGGTTGGGGGCAAGGGGGGCTGTAGGCAAAGACTGGCCGATAATGATCTGTCGGCTGCCATTAATAAATTTATGGAAAGCTGCCGTTAGATTTTCTTTGCTGATGACACGCCCGACCGGGTTGAGGACATTTCTTGAAACATCCGCTCCGAGTGCTTCAACCTTTGTCCGGCGGGGCCGGAGCGGTGAGTGTGATCTGAGGAAACGCCGCTTGTCGGTTGCGATAATCAAGGGGGACAAAGGGATCGGGTAGCCGGGTTGCCTCCAACCAATTATGCTTTCATTGATGGGACCAAATTTTGGTTATGACTGAATGGCGATATCGGTCGAGAATCCGGGGTGGGCAAAGCCCACCCCGCGCGTATCACAAACCGTCAACGGCCTTGCTGACCAGGATATTCACCGCAACGCGGCGGTTCTGTGCCTTGCCTTCAACGGTGTTGTTGTCCGCCAACGGGTCCGCCTCGGACATTCCGGTGGGGGTCAACATCCGATAGGGCTTCCAGCCACAGGCCTGCTGAAGGTAATTGACGACGCGCCCGGCTCGCTTTTCGCTAAGCTCTTGGTTGAATTCATCGTCTCCCGTAGAATCGGTGTAACCTACAATAAGAAGCAGCGCATTGCTTATCCCGTCGGCGGCGGTCGCCGTGGCGCAGAGTTCGCTTTTCGCCTGAGCAGAAAGTGCCGCCTTGCCAGTGTCGAAATTCACGTTCGTCGTGCTTTTTACATTATACTGGTCGATCTCACCCATGCGACCACGCAGCGCTTCCGTCGCAGCAGTCTGTTCGTCAAAGCGCTGGGCGGTGCCGCTATGAATCATTGATGCGGTCTTGATATCCTTGTTCTGAAGATTGATCCGGTTCGCCACCAGGCTACCGCCTGATTGCAATGTCTTGACGGTAACGGGCAGGCCGTTGAGCAGCGAGGTTGCGGCGAGCTTGTTTCGGTTGAGGCCGAAAAAGCCCTTGCTGGCACTGATCCGGGTGGCGTCGTTGATGACGATTACAGATTTGGTGCCGTCGGCGGCCGTGACCTGCATGTTGTTGCCGCTGCGCGCGGAAATGATGCCCTTGATTTCGGGGCCTTCGGTCGTTTCGGTCGCTTCAGGCGACGTGTCAGTTACAGTTACCGACAGGTCGGCTGCAGGCGTATCCTGCGTCTGCGCAGCCAAGCTGCCCGACGATGCCCCGGAAAGCAGGGCAAGCATTAGGAGAAATTTTGGGCTTTTGGAAATGACACTCATCACGCTAATCCTTCAAAAATCGAACTTTAGGGGCCTGCATGACTGCTGCTCCTTGCCCTACCGCCGCCCGCGTGATGGCGTATTCGGCTGTAATAGAGCCCCCGCATTTCCTTTGTGAAATGTGCGGCATGGCGCTGCGGATGAGCGCCATGGATATGCTGCCTGTTCAGATTAACATTTCTGGTAGATGAACAGGCCGTGTCACACCGGTGGTTATGCAGCCAATTGGAGCGCACCGCGCGACGAACCGATCCAAAGGGGCGTTAGCCACGTTGGCGTTTCGGCGTTCAGCCATCATGCCATGGTTTCTTCCGAGAATTGGGGGTGAAAGCTGGGACGACCGGCTGGCTGGGCATACGGTTCTGCATGGCGCGGGCGTATAACCTATATGGCTATGTGTAGAATGGGAGTTTCTGCCAGGGGCGTGTATGGGGTGGGACTGGCCCCGCCTTTTGCCGGGGAGCATGCCTCCTAAAGATTATAGTCCGGGGCGAGCGGCTTCATGCTTTGCACCAGTTGATCGGCGTTGCCGACCAGGGTTTGGCGAAGCCCTTGGCGATCATCAGCGAACCGAGCGATACGCCGTCGCGGCGGAGGATGCGGGCTTGGGGATCGGTATCGGTGGGGTCGCGCGCGGCTTCGAGCGATCCGCCGTTCAGCATGCCCAGGAACGCCATGCGGCCATGGCGGGCGAGATCGCCCTCCGCTGCGCAGCGCGGCCAGGCCAGGCTGGGCACGCTGATGTCGGCAAGGCGATAGTGTTGGCCCTGATGGACATATTCGCTCGCCGACAGCACGCAGGGCGACGTAACGGCGTCGTCGCACAGAGTGAAGTCTTCGTTGATAACGGTCGAGGCGTCCGCACCGGGCGGGTCGGCGGCGGGCAGAAAATCCTGCATCACGAAGGCGAGCGCGGCGGCGAGCAACAGCGCGAGCAGCATCGATCCGACCGGCAGGATGCGCGCCCGGCTGTCCTGCTTTTCCCGGAGCCAATTGTCGGTCCGCCCGGATGGCCTGTCGTCCAGATCGTAGAGATTGCGCGCCATATCCTATCCTTTGGCGATGGATAAGATCATATCTGCGCAAATATAGGGTTAATCCAGATCAGGGTGCCGACGGCTTGACGGGGACGGGCAGGGCATGGTCATGTCGCCCCGTCGGACGAAGGGACGGGCGATGGCGGACGCAAAAACGGGCGAAACATGGCTATATGACGAGAATCCGGCGATGTTCCGGGCGCATCCGCTGCTGTTCGTGCTGCTGCTGGTGTCGGTGGTGGGGATCATCGGGATCGGCATCTGGTGGGTGCTGCACAAGGGCGAGCGGCTGGCGTTGAACGAGCGCGAGGTGCTGCTGGAGCGCGGATTGCTCGCCAAGCAGCGCACGCAGGTGTCGCTGTCCAGCATCCGCAGCGTGCGCATCACGCAGAGCCTGTCGCAGCGCATGTTCGATGTGGGCAATGTCGAATTGTTCAGCGCGGGCGACTATGCCGAAATCGCGATCAAGGCGATGCCGCATCCTGGGCGTATCCGCGACATTGCGGCGGCGCGGGCGGTGGATATATTGCCATCGCGCTGACCGATATGGGACATATGCGGGAAACATCTCGCCCTTTGCCTTGACAAATGTGCGGATATCTCAACGATAACAACGTGAAAATAATTGTGCGACAGGCGGACGACATGATCCGCCACGCACCGCTGGAGGACGCCACTGAAACGCACGCCGGGCCGCATGTCGCGATCCGGTGGGATGAGGGGTCTTCTGCCATGGGTTTGCGCGTGATGCCGTCGCTGCCGCACCTGACGGCGCAGGAGCGGGAGGATATCCGTCAGGCATGCGGTTTTGCCTGCGTGCGGTGCGGGGTTACCATCTATCGGTATCTGGGACTGCCGGCCGAATCGCGCGAGGGTGGTGCCACCCTGTTGTGCCCGACCTGTCATGGGCTGGTCGAGGAGGGGCGGCTGACGCCCAGCCAGGTGTGCAGTTTCCATGCGAACCCGGTGGTGCGCCAGCGCCATTTCGCGCGCGACCGGTTACCCTTTTCCAGCGAGATGCCGCAATTGATCGTCGGCGGATCGCGCCTGCTGCGCGATACGCCGATCCCGATCACGGTGGAGGGCGAACCGCTGCTGATCTTCGCGCCGCCGCGGCGCAGCACCGGCGCGACGCGGATCAGCGTGCGGCTGGGCGGGGTGGACGGAACGCCCGAGCAGATCGTCGACGGCAATGAATGGCTGCCCAATGGCGGCTGGCACTTCCTGCTGCGCGGCGACCGCTACAGCATCATGGCGACGCGGGGCGATGGGCTGGCGGTGTTGCGGGTCGTTGCGCGCAACCGGATCGCGGTGGAGCATCTGCGCACGACGATCAAAGGCCGCCGGATCGAGATTACGCCCGACTGGCTGGAGATTGACGGGAAGCGTTATATCGACCGGATCGGGAGCGGGACGCTGATCGGGCTGGAGGTTTAAGCCAGCCCGACTTCCTTGAGCGGGATCGATGGATTGGCGAGTTGGGCGGGGTCCAGCACGGCACCGGCAATGACGTGCGCGCGGGCCTGGACATAGTCCTTGACCGCGTTGACGCAGTCGATCGCGATCAGCTTACCGGCCTTCAAATAGATGACCGAGAAGCTGCGCGCGGCGGTGTCGCCGCGCAGGATCGTCTGATCGAAGCCGGTGGAGATGCCGACCGTCTGGAGCTTGAGATCATATTGGTTGGACCAGAACCAGGGCACCGCGTCATAGGCGTCTTCCTTGCCCAATATGTGGCCGACGGCGGTCTTGGCCTGATCATTGGCGTTCTGCACCGATTCGACGCGCATGCGCGAACCGCCAGCGAAGCGATTCTCATGGTTCGCGCAATCGCCCACGGCATAGATGTCGGGCAGAGAGGTGCGGCAAAATTCGTCGACGTCCACGCCGTTGCCGCCGACCGCGCCCGCCGCGATCAGCGGGCCGGTTTCGGGGATGATGCCGATGCCCACGATCACCATGTCGGTCGCGATCCGCTCACCATCGGCCATCAGCACGGCAGTTGCCCTCTTGCCGGTGGGACCATCGGTGACTTCGATGCAGTCCATCCGGGCGCCGGTGCGCAGATCGACGCCATGGGCGCGATGTTCGGCCTCGTAGAAGCGCGACAAATCCTCGCCAGCGACGCGCGCCAGCACCCGGTCGAGCGCTTCGAGCAGCACGACCTTCTTGCCGAATTTGGTGAGGACCGCCGCGGCTTCCAGCCCGATATAGCCGCCGCCGATGATCGTGACATGCTGTATCTGGTCGATCTTCGCCATCATCGCGTCGACATCGTCGCGGCGGCGCACGGCGTGGATGCCGGCCGCGTCCGCACCGGTGCAGGTCAGCATGCGCGGGGAGCCGCCGGTGCACCAGATCAGCTTGCCATAGCCAATCTCTTCTTCACCCGTGGTTACGAACTTGCCCTGCGGATCGACGCTGCGCACGCGCTTGCCCAGCAGCATGTCGATATTGCGTTCAGCCCAGAAGGCGGCGGGGCGGATCAGGATGCGGTCGAAGCTCTTGTCGCCCGCGAAATATTCCTTGGACAGAGGCGGGCGTTCGTAGGGCGGATCCTTTTCGTCGCCGATCATCGCGACCGAGCCTTCAAAGCCGGATTGGCGCAGCGCGATGCCCGCCTGCGCGCCCGCATGGCCCGCGCCCACGATCAGAACGTCATAATAGCTCATCCGCTCCAGCATCCTTTGCCTGTCCCGCTTTGCCGTGCTGCTTGGCGCGCTTTGGCGGTTCTGGCAAGAGCGGAAATGCCTAAGGCCGGGCTGGTTCCGCTGCGGTCCAGCCGCCGCCCAACACCTGATAAAGCGTCACCAGCGCACTGATCTGGTCGGTGCGCAACTGCACCAGCGCAAGGTCCGCGGTGAGCAAGGCGCGCTGCGCGTCGAGCTGGTCGAGATAGCCGCTATAGCCTTCCTGATAGCGGTTGGTGGCGTAGCGCAACGCCTGCGCGACTGCGGCGCGCTGGGCTTCCTGCGCGCGACGCTGCTCGGCCAGCCGCGCGATCGTCGCAAGGGCATCCTCGACCTCGCGAAACGCGGTCAGCGCGGCCCTGCGATAGGCGAAGGCGGCCTGATCGCGCCGTGCGGCCGCCGTTTCGACCCCGGCGCGCAACCGTCCACCCTCGAACAGGGGGGCAAGGACGCTGCCGCCGATCGACCAGATACGGACCGGGTCGGGCAGAGCGTCATTGAAGACCTCCGCTGCCGACGCTGTCAGGCGAAAGGTCGGGAGATAGTGTTTGCGGGCCGCCGACAGGGTGGCATCGCTCGCCGCCAGCGACAGTTCCGCCTGGCCGATATCGGGCCGCCGCCGCAAAAGCTGCGATGGCAGCCCCTGTGCGGGCATGGCGGGGGTGAGCAGCGCGACGAGCGTTCCGCCACGGGCTATGGTGCCCGGCACGTCTCCGGTCAGCAGCCGCAGTGCCTGTTCCTGCCGGGTGATCGCCAGATCGACCTGCGGCAGGATCAGCGCCGCGCCCTGATATTCCGCCTCCGCCTGGCGTAATTCGAGTTGCGAGGTATAGCCCGCGTCGGCGCGCGACCGGGCAAGGCGCAGGGCTTCTCCGCGTGCATCGATCGTCTGGCGGACCACATCGCGGCGCGCAACCAGGCCGAGCAGGGTCACATAACCGCTCGCGGTGGCTGCTGCGACGCCGAGCGCGCTCGCATCGCGCGCCGCCGCACTGGCCAGCCAGGCGCTGCGTGCGGCGGAGACCTGATCGTCGATCCGGCCAAACATGTCGATTTCATAGGCGGCCTGCACTGCCGGTTGGCCCGATGCGCCTTCCAACGCGGTGCCGAAGGGGCCGACCGAGCGGCTATGCGTGCCATTGCCGCTGGCGTCGAGTGTCGGGAACAGGGACGTACGCGCCAGCCGCTCCTGCGCGCGGGCTTCGCGCACGCGCGCGGCGGCAATCGCGATATCGACATTGTTCGCCAGCGCCGCATCGACCAGCCGCGCCATTTCCGCGTCACCAAAGCCGCGCCACCATCGGGCATCGACCGGCGCCATACCGGCCAGGTCTGCGCGCCATGAGTCCGGCGCGATCACCGCCGCCAATGGGGGCCGTGGCGTGTCGGGAGCGGCGCAGGCGGACAGCAGCGCCAGCGCGCCAAGCAAAGGCGTGCCAATCCGCATCAGCGCGACCAAGGGGCGGGGCCGCCGCCGGTGTCGATCCGCGCGACGACCGGCACGGCGGCGGTGGATGCGATCGTCGATTCTTGCCAAAATCCGCCCTGCCTTCGCCTGCTTATCATCCTGCACCGTCTGGGCGACGACATAGCGTCACCTGCGGCGCGATCATCATGGTCTGTCCCCGCATATAGGCCCTGCCCGTGCGGCTGGAAATTACAGGGTGCCCTATTGGCGGTCAAAATTCTGCCCTGATCGCATCCGTAACAATGCACCAAAGCGGGGTTCGTTGCACCTATATTGCGCAAGCATTGCCGCTTGCGTCAGGCGCGCTCGAGCGCCTCGACCGGTTCGCCGCCCGCTGCCTCCAGCAGGCGCCGCTCCAGGGTTTGCAGCCGGGCCTTGCCTTCCACCTTGCCGCCGAACAGATCGGTGATGTAGAAGGTATCGACCGCGCGTTCGCCATAGGTCGCCACATGCGCGCTATGGACCGTGACCTTCGACTGGAACAGCGCGTTGGCGAGCGCGAACAGCAGCGCCGGGCGATCACGGGCGTTGACCTCCACCACGGTGAAGCGGTTGGACGCCTTGTTGTCGATCAGTGCGTTGGGGGCGATCTGGAAGGCTTCGGCGCGGGTGCGGGCGAGCGGGCGCGCTTCCAGCTTGGTGATCATGCGATGCCGGTTGGCGAGCGCATCCTCTATCCCCTTGCTGATCCGACCCAGTTGGTCGGGGCTGTGGAACGCGCCGCCCATCGGATCCTGCACCAGGAAATTGTCGATCGCCACGCCGTCGCGGGTGGTGTGGATGCGCGCGTCGATGATGGTGCCGCCGGCCAGGTGGATGGCCCCGGCGATGCGGTAGAACAGGCCGGGATGATCGGCGGCATAGACCGTGACCAGAGTCGCGCCGCGCTGCGGATAATATTGCGCGGCGATCGAGAGCTGCGCGTCGCCTGCCTGCAAGATGTGGCGGGCATTGTGGATCAATATGTCTTCGGGTTCGGCGATCCAGTAGGATTCGGGCAGGCGCCGGGTCAGTTTGGCGAAGTCCGCGTCGGACAGGCCCATATGCGCCTGTAGCATCGCCTGCTTGGCCGCCACCCGCTCGCTGCGGCCCTTCTGCTTGTGGCCCAGGCGCAGCAATTCTTCCGCCGCGTCATAGAGATCATTGAGCAACTGCCGCTTCCAGCTATTCCACACGCCGGGGCCGACCGCGCGGATATCGACCACGGTCAGGCACAATAGCAGCCGCAGCCGCTCGGGGCTTTGCACGACATCGACGAAATCTAGGATCGTCTTGTAATCGGCAAGGTCGCGCTTGAAGGCGGTGGCCGACATCAGCAGATGATAGCGCACCAGCCACGCGACGGTCTCGGTCTCGGCGGCGGTGAGGCCCAGGCGCGGGCAGAGTTGCATCGCGACCTCCGCGCCCAGCACGCTATGGTCGCCGCCGCGCCCCTTGGCGATATCGTGCAGCAGCACCGCGACATAGAGCGCGCGGCGCGACAGCAGCTTGCCCATCAGGTCGGTGGCAAGGGGGTGATCCGGCGTCAGTTCGCCCTTTTCGATTCGCGCCAGCAGGCCGACCGCGCGGATCGTATGTTCGTCCACCGTATAATGATGATACATGTCGAACTGCATCTGCGCGACGACGCGGCGGAAATCGGGCACGAAGCGGCCGAAGACGGACGATTCGTTCATCCAGCGCAGCACCTTTTCCGGGTCGCGCGGAGAGGTGAGCACATCCATGAAGGCGGCGTTGGCGCGGGCATCCTTGCGGATTCTGGCGGTGATCAGCGACGCGTCGCGGCTGGCGGCGCGCATCGCGGTCGGGTGGATGGCGAGGCCGTGCTTGTCGGCGAGCGCGAAAATCTCCAGCAGGCGGACCGGGTCTTCGCGAAAGAATGTGTCGTCGGGCAGCGACAATCGCCCGCGCTCCAGGATGAAGCCGTCGAGCTTCTTGGGCCGCCGGAACAGGGCGGGAATGTAGCGCCGCCCGCGGTCCGCCATCTGGTCGTCCAGATGCGCCAGGAACAGGGCGGTCAGGTCGCCGACCGTTTTCGCGTTGAGGAAATAATAGCGCATGAAGCGCTCTACCCCGGCCTGGCCCTGGCGACCGGTGAAGTGCATCCGGGTCGCGATCTCCAGTTGCAGGTCGAAGGTCAGCCGGTCTTCGGCGCGGCCGGTGATCATGTGCAGGTGGCAGCGCACCGCCCAAAGGAAATCCTCCGCCTTCTGGAACTGGCGTAGCTCGTGCGCGGTGAGCAGCCCGACATCGACCAGTTCGGCGACCGATTTCACCCGATTCACATATTTGCCGATCCAGAATAATGTGTGCAGGTCACGCAAGCCGCCCTTGCCCTCCTTCACATTGGGTTCGACGACATAACGGCTGTCGCCCATCCTTTTGTGACGGTCCTCCCGCTCGGCCAGTTTTTCGGTGACGAAGGCGCGGGCGGTGCCCTGCATGACCTCTGTGTCGAAACGCGCGGCGGTCTCCTCATAGAGCGCGCGGTCGCCCCAGACATAACGCGCCTCCAGCAGGGCGGTGCGCACCGTCAGGTCGGCGCGCGCCATGCGCATCGTCTCGTCCACCGACCGGCTGCTATGCCCGACCTTCAGCCCCAGATCCCAGAGCGAATAGAGCATCGATTCGATGACCTGCTCGGTCCATCCGGTCGGCTTCCACGGCGTGATGAAGCCGATATCGACGTCGCTGTGCGGCGCCATTTCGCCCCGGCCATAGCCGCCCACCGCGATCAGCGCGATCCGCTCGCCGGTGCTGCGATTGCCCGAGGGGTAAAGATGATGCGTCGTCGCGTCGTAGAGCAGCCGCAATATCTGGTCGATCAGGAAAGCGAAGGCGGTAACCGCTTCGCGCCCGCGCGTCGGCCGCGCGTCCAGACGCCGCGCGACATCGATGCGGCCGGCATCGAGCGCGGCCTTCAATTCGCGCACGATCGCGCCGCGCAGCGCGATCGGGTCGCTGCGATGCGTCAGCGCCAGCGCGGCGATCGTGTCGGATATGGCGCGGCGATCGATGATGGCGCGGCGCTGTCCGAGCGCGGGAAACTGCATGACCATGGATGGCATCTAGTCGCGCGCGCTCTCCGCCGCCAGTTGTTTAAGGCGGTAGAGGTGATCGAGCGCGTCGCGGGGGGACAGGGCGTCCACGTCGATAGCGTCGATGGCGGCGCGGATGGGGTCTCGTTCCGCTTCGGGTTCGGCGGCGATGGCGGCGAACAGGGGCAGGTCGTCCAGCCCTGCCGCGATCCCGCCGGTCTTCGCCTTGCCCGCCTCCAGCCGCGACAGAACATCCTTGGCGCGCTTGAGGACAAGGGCAGGCAGCCCCGCCAGCCGCGCCACGGCGAGGCCATAGCTGCGGTCGGCCGGTCCGTCGCTAAGTTCGTGCAGCAGGACGAGGTCGCCCTTCCATTCCCGCGCGCGGACATGGTGGAGCGACAAGGCGGGCAGCGTTTCGGCGAGGCGGGTCAGTTCGTGATAATGGGTGGCGAACAGGCAGCGGCAGCGGTTGGTCTCATGCACCGCCTCCACCACCGCCCAGGCGAGCGCCAGCCCGTCATAGGTGGAGGTGCCGCGCCCGACCTCGTCCAGGATGACGAAGCTGCGTTCGGTGGCCTGGCTCAGGATCGCCGCGGTCTCGACCATTTCGACCATGAAGGTCGATCGCCCGCGCGCCAGATTGTCCGATGCGCCGACCCGGCTGAACAGCCGGTCGACCAGGCTCATCGTCGCCGACGTCGCGGGGACGAAGCCGCCTGCTTGGCCCAAGATGACGATCAGCGCATTCTGGCGCAGGAAGGTGGACTTGCCGCCCATATTGGGACCGGTGACCAGCCACAGCCGGTCATGCTCCAGCAGGCGGCAGTCGTTGGCGACGAAAGGCTGGCCCTGTTTGCGCAGTGCATCCTCGACCACCGGATGCCGCCCGCCGACAATGTCCAGGCATCGGCCCGGCACGAAATGCGGCCGCGCCCAGCCGCCCTCCGCCGCGCGCTCGGCCAACGCCGCGCCTACGTCCAGCCGGGCCAGCGCCTGTGCCGCCCGCGCGATCTCCGCCTTGCGCGCCAGCGCCGCTGCGATCAGTTCCTCCAGATGGGCTGCCTCCGCCACCAGCGCATGTGCGCCGGCCTGCGCGACCCGGCCCGCTTCCTCGTGCAGGTCTATCGAATTGAAACGCACCACCCCGGCCAGCGTCTGGCGATGGGTGAAGCCGCTGTCGGCCTGCATCAGCGCATCGGCGGCGCGCTGCGGCACTTCGACATGATAGCCCAGCACGCCGTTGTGGCGGATCTTGAGCGCGGCGATGCCGGTCTGGGTGCGATATTTCGCCTCCAGCGCGGCGATCGCGCGGCGCCCGTCGCCCGCGAGGCGGCGCAATTCGTCGAGCGCCGCGTCATAACCATCGGCGATATAGCCCCCGCTCGCCGTCTCGGTCGGCGGGCTGGGCACCAGCGCGCGCGCCAGCATGTCGACCAGCGCGCCATGCCCATCGAGCGCCGGGAGCAGCGCGCGCAGCAGCGGCGGCTGTGCCTCCATCCTGCCCAGCCGTTCGCGCAGCACCCGCGCTTCGTTGAGGCCGTCGCGCAGCGCGCCCAGATCGCGTGGACTGCCCCGGCCGATCGCGATGCGTCCCAGCGCGCGGCCGATATCGGGCAAGGCGCGCAACGCGCCGCGCAACTGGTCGCGCAAGCCCGCATTGTCGTGGAACATCTGCACCAGGTCGAGCCGCGCGCCGATCTCGCCCTCGTCCATCAGCGGCGCGGACAAATCCTGCGCCAGTAGCCGCGCGCCCGCGCCGGTCACGGTGCGGTCGATCGCACCCAGCAGGCTGCCCGCGCGGCTGCCCGCCATGGTCGCGCTGATCTCCAGGCTCTCGCGCGTCGCCGCGTCGATCGCGACATGCCCGCCGCTCGTCCGCTGCACCGGCGGCGCCAGGAAGGGCAGGGTGCCCTTGCCGGCATGGTCCAGATAACCGAGCAGCCCGCCCATCGCCGCGAGTTCGGCGCGGCCGAACTGCCCGAACCCGTCGAGCGTCGCGACGCCGAACAGGCGTTTGAGGTCCGCTTCGGCGCGGATGCTGGAAAAGGCGCTGCGATCAAAGACATGCGATTCCACGCCGTCGATCGTCGTTCCGTCCGCCACCACCGTCTCGCTGGGGCGGAGGCGGGCGAGCTCGGCGGGCAGGTCGGCCGCGCGCAGCGTCATCGTCTCGAACCGGCCGGTCGATATGTCGGCGGCGGCCAGTCCGATCTCGCCCGATCTCCCATTTTCGCCTGGGCCGCCGACCGGCGCGAGCGCGACCAGCATATTGTCGCTGCGCGCGTCGAGCAGCGTGTCCTCGGTCAGCGTGCCGGCGGTGACGTAACGCACGATCGCCCGCGCCACGAGCGTCTTGCCGCCCCGTTCTTTGGCTTGGGCTTTCGCCTGTGCGGGGCTTTCGGTCTGTTCGGCGATGGCGACGCGATGCCCCGCCTTGATCAGCCGCGCCAGATAGCCCTCGGCGCTGTGCGCGGGGACGCCGCACATCGGAATCGGCGCGCCGCCATGTTCGCCCCGGCTGGTCAGCGCGATATCCAGCGTTTCCGCCGCCGCCTTCGCATCGTCGAAGAACAGCTCGAAAAAATCGCCCATCCGGTAGAAGAGCAGGCAATCGGTCGCCTGCGCCTTGAGCGCCAGATATTGCTCCATCATGGGGGTTGGTTGTGCGGTAGCGGGGGTGGTCATGCGCAAAGGGCGATAGCGGGAAGGGACATATCAGGGAAGACCCGTCAAAAAGCCGCTTCTCGCGCTTGCCCACAAGCCGCCGTTGCCGCTAGGGCACCTGTGACCGTAAGTTTAAGGACGATGGCGCAATGACCGACAAGTCGAACGTGGAATTTTCTGAGCGCGAGGCGCTGTTCTTCCACTCGACCGGTCGCCCCGGCAAGATCGAGATCATCGCGTCCAAGCCGATGGCGACGCAGCGCGACCTCAGCCTCGCTTATTCCCCTGGCGTCGCTGTGCCGGTGCTGGCGATCGCCGCCGATCCCGCGACCGCCTATGATTATACGGCCAAGGGCAATCTGGTCGCGGTCATCACCAACGGCACCGCGATCCTGGGGCTGGGCAATCTGGGCGCGCTGGCTTCCAAGCCGGTGATGGAGGGCAAGGCGGTGCTGTTCAAGCGCTTCGCCGACGTCGATTCGATCGATATCGAACTCAAGACCGAAGATGTGGATCGCTTCATTGATGCGGTCGAATTGATGGAGCCGACCTTCGGCGGCATCAACC
>CAZLSU010000073.1:0-16322 GCA_964562225.1 uncultured Sphingobium sp. | reverse complement strand
CCAAATGGTATGGCGAAAGCGAGCAGCAGATCGCCCGGCTGTTCGCCCGCGCGCGCCAGGTCGCGCCGACGGTGATCTTCATCGACGAACTGGACAGCCTGGTCCCGGCGCGCGGCGGCGGAATGGGCGAACCGGCGGTGACGGAGCGGGTCGTCAACACGATATTGGCCGAGATGGACGGGCTGGAGGAAATGCAGTCGGTGGTGGTCATCGGCGCGACCAACCGCCCGACGCTGATTGATCCGGCGCTATTGCGGCCGGGGCGGTTCGACGAGCTGATCTATGTCCCTGTGCCCGATGAGGCCGGACGGCGACGGATATTGGGCATCCATACGGCCAAGATGCCGATAGCCGACGATGTCGATCTGGATTCGCTGGCCGCCCGGACCGACCGGTTTACCGGTGCCGACCTGGAGGATCTGGTGCGCCGCGCGGGGCTGTTCGCGCTGCGCCAGTCGTTGCAGGTCGACAAGGTCGACCGGAGCCATTTCGACGCGGCACTGGAGGAAACGCGCGCGTCGGTCACGCCCGAGATGGAGCGCGAATATGAGGAGATACGCGGCAAGCTCAAGCAGAGCGCGATGCAGATCGATCCGATCGGGTTCATATCGCCCGGCATGCTGCGTGAGCGGGAGAAAAGGGACTGACGGCGCGGTCGCACCGGATTGAACCCGCGCGGCGTTGCAGCGTTCCCGGTTTTGCATGGCAAACGCCTTGCGCCGGGCCGCTATATTTGCAACGCACCGGCCCAGACAAACGAACAGGCGGATATTGAATGGCGTCCATCCCGTTGAAGACCAAGGGTGATTCCGGATCATGGCTGGACCGGAGCCAGCGGTTCATGCGCCAATGGGGCATGTTCGCCCGGCAATTCGCCAAGCATCCCGGCATGATCGGGTCGGTCATCCCATCGTCCCCGATGCTGGTCGATGCGATGCTGGACGGCGTGGACTGGCAGACGACCCGGCTGTTCGTCGAATATGGGCCGGGCGTGGGCACGTTCACCCGCCCGATCCTGGAGCGGATGCATGCCGATGCGACGCTGCTGGCGATCGACCTCAATCTCGATTTCATCGCCTTTCTTGAAGAGGATATCGCCGATCAGCGCCTGCGCACGGCGCATGGATCAGCAGCGGATGTGCGCCGCTTCATCACCGAGGCCGGGCTGGGCCAGGCCGACTATATCCTGTCGGGCCTGCCCTTTTCGACGCTGCCCGCAGGGGTCGCCGAAACGATCACCAAGGAAAGCTGCGCCGCGCTGCGGCCCGGCGGCGAATTTCTGGTCTACCAATATTCGCGCTTCGTCAGCCGCTTCCTGACCCCGGTGTTCGACCGGGTGGAAGAAGCGATCGAGTGGATGAACATCCCGCCCTGCCGGATATTCCGCGCAAGCAGGAACGGGCAGGCACAGATCGCACGCGCGGCCTGACCGCTTGCCGGGCGGGGGCGGTTCGTCCACAAGCCCCGGCATGACGGCATCCGACACCTATGACGCGATCATCCTGGGCGCGGGCGGCGCGGGATTGATGTGTGCCGGCGTGGCAGGGCAACGCGGCCGCCGGGTTCTACTGATCGACCATAATGACGCGATCGGCGCGAAGATCCTGATTTCAGGCGGCGGGCGGTGCAATTTCACCAATCTGGGTATCGCGGCCGACCGGTTCCTGTCGGCCAACCCGCATTTCGCGCGATCCGCGCTGAGCCGCTACACCGCGCAGGATTTCATCGCGATGGTCGATCGTTACGGCATCGCCTGGCATGAAAAGACGCTGGGGCAATTATTCTGCGACGGCTCCGCGCGGCAGATCGTGGCGATGCTGGCCGACGAATGCGCGGCGGGCGGGGTCGAGATGGCGCTGGGCGCGCCGGTCGGCGCGATCAGCCATGCCGATGGGCGCTTCACCGTCCAGCATGGCGCGCGCACCAGCAGCGCGCCGCAACTGGTGATCGCCACCGGAGGCCCCTCCATCCCCAAGCTGGGCGCGACCGGCTTTGCCTATATGTTGGCACGCCAGTTCGGATTGAAGGTGGTCGAACCGCGCCCGGCTTTGGTGCCGTTGACGCTGGGCGGTGACGATGTGCTGTTCCGCGAACTTTCCGGCGTATCCGCGCCGGTGATCGCTCGTTTCGGCAAAGCCGCTTTCCGCGAAGGCGCGCTGTTCACGCACAAGGGGCTGTCGGGTCCGGCGATCCTGCAAATATCCTCCTATTGGCGGCATGGCCAGCCGATCATGATCGACATGCTGCCCGACCATGCGCCTGACTGGCTAGTCGCGGCGAAACGCGCAAAGCCGCGCATGACGGTTCAGGCGGCGCTAAGCGCGGCGCTTCCCGCGCGACTCGCCGAGGCGCTGGCCGGGCGGCTGGGCCTGGCGGGCGAACTGGCAAACCTGTCCGACCGGGCGCTGGCCGATGCGGGGCGGACGCTGGCAAACTGGCCCTTCACGCCCAACGGCACGGAGGGGCTGGCGAAGGCCGAAGTGACGATCGGCGGCATCGCCACGGACGGCCTGTCGCAGCAGACGATGGAAGCGCGCAAGGTGCCGGGCCTGTACGCGATCGGCGAAGCGGTGGACGTTACGGGATGGCTGGGCGGTTATAATTTCCAATGGGCCTGGTCGAGCGGCTGGGCGGCAGGACAGGCGCTTTGACGCAAATTCCTGTGCTCCATTAAGATTATGCGATGATTTGCATGATATTAACAGGATCGGCCGTTTGACTCAGCCCGCTGATTCATCGACTAGACGGTCTGTCAGGCGGGGGGTCGCATCATGGGGGGATTGGCTAAGGGGGCCGGAGGCTGGTCCGATCGCTTCCTGGCGGCGGCGCTGGAGCCGCATCTGTGGCAGCATGTGCTGGCCGACATGGCACAAGCGACCAAATCGTCGCGCGGTCAGTTGATCGGCTTCGGGCCGGGGGCATCCTCCTTCAACTGGGTCACCGGCATGGACGAAGGCCAGATCGCGCGTTCCGCCGCGATCGACATCAACACACCGGACCAGAATTTCCGCGTGGCGGCCGACGGCCTGCCCGATGCGCCGGACATCGTCCACGAATGCCATTATGACATCGTCCGGCAGTCCCGACGTTCCAGCGATTATCTGGACCTGTGCACCGACCTGGACATCATGCACGGCTGCCAGACCAAGCTGGTCGAGAGCAATGGCGCTATGGTCGGGCTGGCGCTGCTGCGATCCGAAAAGGATGGTCGCACGTCGCAGGTGCAACGGCAGCAGTTCGCCGACATGGCAGGCCATGCCCGCGCAGCCGTGCGGATGCAGCAGGCGATCGAAAGCCAGGGCTTCGCGTTGTTGACCGGCACGTTCGAGGCGATGAACCGCGCCTGCTGGTTGATAGATGCGGCGGGCAAGGTAGGCGGCATGACGCCGCGTGCCGAAACGCTGCTGGGGACGACCCGGCTGCGCCTGACCGATGGTCGGCTGACCAGCAGCCGGGCCGACGAGGCACGACGGATCGGCCAGGCCGTGCAGGCCACGCTCATGCCCCGCGGCGAACCGTCCGTACCGGTGCCTATGGTCGATGAAAATGGCGGCATCGCGCTGATGCTGGAGATATTCCCGCTGCCCCGCCGCCCGTGGGAAATGGCGTTCGCGCCGCGCGCCGTCGCCGTGGCGCGAGTCGCCGCACCGACCGACGGGCATGTCCATGCGTTGATGCAGGCGTTCCGGCTGACGCCCGCCGAAGCCGATATCACGGTGCGGATCGCGGCGGGGGCGACCCGTCCGCAGATCGCGGTGGCGCGCGGCGTATCGGCTGAAACGCTCAAGGTGCAGATCCGCAGCATCTACGACAAGACCGGCTGCAACCGCGAATCCCAGTTGGTGCGGATGGTGAGCCTGCTGAGCAGTTGAATCATTCCCCTACCCCCTTTGGGGTATGCGGGCACCGTGACCGGCCGGTAGAAAAATGCAGCAGGCCAGTCCTGCCCCTGGCGGCCGGATCATTCGCGACCCGTGATCCGGTCGCCGGGCTTCCTACCCGACCAGACCGAGCGCCACCAGGATCAGCGTGAAAAGCGTGATCACGATGATGGTGGAGGTCAGCAGGAAGGTCAGCCGGAACAGCGTCATGATGCGCGACGACGGCCCGTAAGCGGTGCGCAACTGCTTATACATGTGCAGCGGCGGGATGATCAGCAATGCGCTGCCCCATATGACGGACGGCGTGCCGAACGCCGCCAGGATCGACAGGATGATGACCAGCACCATCATGAAGCTGATCGAATAAGTGGTGAAAATGGCGTGATCGTAAAGATGCACGTCGCGCCGCCAGAAAAACAGTATCCACAGGAAAGGGATGCTGAGCGGGATCAGCAGCCAGCTATATTTATAGCCACTGGTCTTGAGCTTGTAGAGCAGCAGGCTGGGATTTTCCTGCGCCTTTTTCAGCCCGCTATTGGCAAAGCCGTCAAAGCCCGCCCAGCCGGTATGCACATCCGGGCCACCGCTGAATTCGCCTTTGGCTTTCGCTTCGCGGGCGCGGGTGCGCTTCTCCAGTTCGGCGAGCCTGGTGAAATCGCCCGTTGCCATCGCGGACATGCCGTCGCGCTCGTCGATACTATTGTCGCGGCGCTTGACCAGCGCGGCCCGCTGCGCCGATGTGAGGCCGGGTTTGGCAAGTTCCGCCTGAAGCCGGTCGATCTCTTTCTGCTTGGCGGCATATTCCGTCCTGATACCGGCCGTGATCTGCGAAGCGGGAACGGTCGGATCACCGAGCAGCGCGCCGCCGGTAAAGCCGAACACGGCGAACATCAGGAACACCGTGAACAGATAGAGCGCCATGGGCGAAACGAACTTGGCGCGTTCGCCCTTCACATAGCGGCGGGTCAGGTGGCCGGGCCGCAGGATCAGTTCGGGCAGGGTGCGCCACACTTTGCCCTCGAAATGGAACACCCCGTGCAATATATCGTGACCGAGCGAGGACAAAGTGCGGTGAAGATGCGCGCCCTGGCCGCACTGGCCGCAATAGGGGGTGGTCAGCGGCGCGCCGCAATTCAGGCAGGCGCCATGATCGCCATGGCCCGCGCCCGATGCGCCGCGATCGCCCGTCACCGCGCGCGCGATCAGCCCGCCGGTCAGCGCGTCGCCTGCTGCTTCGATTTCCCCTGACATGGGAATGGAGCCTAACGATGGGGCAGCGATTGGCAATGGTTTCGTAACCGACGCCATCATGCTAAAGGCGCGGGGACGAAAGGTGCCCGGAATGAACGACCTGACCCAGACCCCCGAAATGCTGATCGCGACGATGGGTGCCAAGGCACGCCGCGCGGCGGAGCAACTGGCGCAGGCGAGCGATGCGCAGAAGGCCGACGCGCTGCTGCGCGCGGCGCAGGCGTTGCGCGACAATGCGGCGGCCATCATCGCGGCCAACGGGCGCGACATGGACAATGCGATCGCAAACGGCCTGTCGCCCGCGCTGCTCGACCGGCTGAAACTGGACGCGGGCCGGGTCGCGGCGACCGCCGACGGCGTCGCGCAGGTGGCGACGCTCGACAATCCGCTGGGGTCGATCATCGACCAGAGCGAGCGCCCCAACGGCCTGAAGCTGAGCCGGGTGCGGGTGCCGCTGGGCGTGATCGGCATCATCTATGAAAGCCGTCCCAATGTGACCGCCGACGCCGCCGCTTTGTGCCTGCGTGCGGGCAATGCAGTGATCCTGCGCGGCGGTAGCGAAGCGAAGGAGAGCAACCGCGCGATCCTGAGCGCGATGATGCAGGGCATCGTCGCGGCCGGCCTGTCCGAGGATGTCGTGCAACTGGTGCCGACGACGGACCGGGCGGTGGTGGGCGCGCTGCTCAAGGCCACCGAATTTGTCGACATGATCGTGCCGCGCGGCGGCAAGAGCCTGGTCGCACGGGTGCAGGAGGAAGCGCGGGTGCCGGTGCTGGCGCATCTGGACGGCATCAACCACAGCTATGTCGATGGCGCGGCCGATCCGGCAATGGCGAAGGCGCTGGTGGTCAACGCCAAGCTGCGCCGTACCGGTGTGTGCGGCGCGACCGAGACTGTGCTGATCGACCGGGCCTATGGCGCGGCACCCGCGCTGGTGAAGGCACTGCTCGATGCGCAATGCGCGGTGCGTGGCGACGATGCGGTGCAGGCGATGGACGCGCGGGTGACGGCCGCGACCCCAGAAGATTGGGATACCGAATATCTCGACGCGATCGTGTCGGTGCGGATCGTCGATGGGGTCGAGGAAGCCATCGCCCATATCGCTGCCCATGGCAGCCATCATACCGACGCGATCATCACCGAGGATGGCGTGGTCGCCGAGCGTTTCCTGAACGCGGTCGACAGCGCGATTGTGATGTGGAACGCCTCCACCCAGTTCGCCGATGGCGGCGAATTCGGGTTGGGCGCGGAAATCGGCATATCGACCGGACGGCTGCATGCGCGCGGGCCGGTCGCGCTGGAGGGGCTGACGACGTATAAATGGATGGTGCGCGGGACGGGGCAGGTGCGGCCCTAGGCCAAATCCTCCGCCCGGTTGATGTTGCGCATCGCGAACGGCTCCTCCACCCGCACAGCGCCAGCAAGATCTATCCAGCCGTCGATGCGGCGATGCCCGTCCGTCAAATACTGGTCGAGCAACGGCGCGAGCCGCGCAGGCCAATAGCCGATCGCATGCTGGCGCGCGAACACCGCCGCCCCCTGCCCCGCCAGAAGCTCACGCAGATCGTCGGGCAGTGGCAGCACATCCATCGGCACCGCGAGGACGCCGTCGAAGCCGATCGCCGCCGCATGATGAAGCGCCGCGTTCAGACCCGCGAGCGGTCCTGCGCCGCCAGGGGGGCGATCCGCGAGCGCCTCCAGCCCCCGCCAGTCCCGGCCGCATATCATCAGCGCGTCGACCTGGGGCGTCAGGGCGGCGATGACTCGGTCCAGCATCGGCTCACCATCAATATCCGCCAGCGCCTTGTCGCTGCCGAAACGGCGCGACTGGCCGCCTGCCAGTATCGCGCCCAATATCTTTGCGTCCATATCGCCCACCCCTATGCCTGTCCGCGCTTATGCTGCTAAGCGACACATGATGCGAGGGATGATGATATGAACGTGCCTACGGGTCGTCCGACACGGCTGGAGGATGGCGGTTTCCTGTTGCTGGTGGTGCTGATCACGCTGGCGTTCGCCGTGGTGATATTGCCCTTTTTCGGCGCGATCCTGTGGGGGCTGGTGACGGTCATCCTGTTCGCGCCGCTCAACCGATGGTTCCTCGCCCGCCTGCCGGGGCATCGCAACAGCGCGGCGCTGCTGACGTTGACCATCATCATCGCGCTGGTGATCGTTCCCGCCATCGTGCTGGGCATGGCGCTGGTCCAGGAAGCGACCGCCGTCTATGCGCGGGTGCAATCGGGCGACATCAATCTGGCGCGGACCATGGCCGACCTCCAGAATTTGTTGCCCGACTGGGCGATGCGATCGTTGCGGCGGATGGGCCTCACCAATTTCGCCAGTGCGCAGCGCATGCTGGGATCGGGCGTAGCGAGCGGCGCACGGGCCATTGCGGGCCAAGCCTTCCTACTGGGTCAGGGTGCGCTCAGTTTCATCGTCGGGCTGGGCGTGATGCTGTATCTCACCTATTTCCTGCTGCGCGACGGGCATAGCCTGCTCGACCGGATCGACAGCACGGTTCCGCTGCGCCTGCGCCATCGCCGCGCACTCGCCCAGCAATTCGTCACGGTCATCCGCGCGACGATGAAGGGCAGCGTCGTCGTCGCCATCGTCCAGGGGCTGATCGGAGGCACGATCTTTGCGATCCTCGATATTGAAGGCGCGCTGCTGTGGGGGGTGTTGATGGGCTTTTTCTCGCTGCTGCCCGCGGTCGGCACGGCGATCATATGGGTACCCGTCGCCATCTATCTGTTCGCGACCGGGGCGCTCTGGCAGGGCGCGGTCTTGACCGGCTGCGGCGTGCTGGTGATCGGCATGGTGGACAATGTGTTGCGGCCCATATTGGTCGGGCGCGAGACGCGGATGCCCGACTATGTCGTGCTGATATCGACCCTGGGCGGGATCGAGGCGTTCGGGATCAACGGCTTCGTGGTAGGCCCGGTGGTCGCGGCGCTATTCATCGCAACATGGAGCATCGTCACGCAGCAGCGGGGGCTTCAGATCCGTTCGCCGGTCAGCAGCACGGGCAGCGCGCCGGACTGACCGCGCGCTTCGGCCATGAAGCGGTTCTTGAGCAGCGGCGTGCGCTGCACGGCGGCGAGGCCCGCCCGGCGGATCGCCGAGGGGATGCGGCCGGGTATGTCGAACAGCCGGACGAGGCCATCCATCGCGACACTGACCGACAGCGCGTCCAGCCCACGCCAGCGCTGATAGCGGGTCAGAAGCTGGGCATCGCCCGGATCAAGGCCAAGCCGCATCCCTTCGACCAGCACCTGCGTCAATGCCGCGACATCACGCAGCCCCAGGTTCAGCCCCTGTCCCGCGATCGGATGGATGGCATGGGCGCTATCGCCGACCAGCGCGAGGCGGGTGTCGGTGATCCGCGCGGCATGGTGGAAGCCAAGCGGGTAGGAAGAGCGCGCGCCCGCAAGTTTGATCTCGCCCAGAAACCCGCCCATCCGCTTCTGCGCTTCGGCGAGCCAGCCGCGTTCGGACAGTTTGAGCATCGCGGGCGCGTCGGCCTTGGGCAAGGTCCAGACGATCGCCGACCGGGTGCCGGGCAGCATCGGCAGCAGCGCGAACGGACCGCCGGGGTAGAAAATCTCGTAGGCCGTGTTCGCGTGGGGGATTTCATGATCGATCGCGGTGACCATGGCGACATGATCATATTGCCAGCGGGTCGTCTGGATGCCCGCCGCATCGCGGGTCGGGCTGTTGCGCCCTTCCGCGGCGACCAGAAGCGCCGCCGAGAGGGTCTCCCCGCTTCGCAGGGTCAGGGTCACGCCATCGGCGTCGCGGACGACGCTGGCCGCGATATCAGGCTGGAAGCGAGTGAGGTTCGTCGCGCCGTCGGCGGCCTGCGCGAGCGCGACGCGCAGATCGCGATTGGGAAACATCACGCCCATCTTGCCATCATCGGCGTCGGGTACGAAATCGAGCGCGCCGGGAGCGAGTCCGTCGCTGACCCAGATACGGTCGATCGGGCAGCCCTTGCCATCCAGAAAGGCGCCCACGCCGATGGCGGTCAGCATGTTGAGGCTGGAGGAGGAAATCGCCGAAACGCGACCGTCGAAGCCGCCCGCCATGACGATCGTCGGGTCAGCGGGATCGACGATGGCGGTGCGCACGCCATGGCTGGACAGGGCTATGCCCAGGGTCAGGCCGACGAGACCGCCGCCGAGGATCACGACATCGAAGCGTTGCATGGTCGTTCCTTATCAGCGCGCGGACACAAGAGCCATATGCCCGTTCGGGTGACGGTCTCTATCGTTCCGCCACCAGCAGCTTGTCGATCTTGCGGCCGTCCATGTCGACGATCTCGAACCGCCATCCCTGGTCGTCGATATGATCGCCGACTTCGGGCAGGCGCTTCAAGAGCCACAGTGCGTGGCCCGCGACCGTCGCATAGTCGCGATCTTCGGGCAGATTGATGCCGATCCGGTCCGCCAGCAAATCCACCGGCATCTGGCCGGACACGAGCAGGCTGCCATCCTCCCGCTCGACAATATCGGGTTCGTCGTAAAGGTCGCGGTCCGACGCGAAATGGCCCGCAATCGCGGACAGCAGGTCGGCGGGGGTGCATATCCCCTCGAAATGGCCATATTCGTCATGGACCATGATCATCGGCACGTCCGAACGGCGCAACACTTCGAGCGCATCCATCGCATCGACTTGGTCCGGCACGACCTCCGCCTTGCGCATCAGCGCTTCCAGGTTCAGCCCTTCGCCCCGGAACAGCGCGGTCATGATGTCGCGCGCCTGGACGATGCCGACAATGTCCTCCACCGTGCCGCGCCCGACCGGCAGGCGGGTATGCGGTGTTTCCAGCAGGCGGGCGCGGATCGCGTCATGATCGGCGTTGATGTCGATCCAGTCGACGTCCATGCGCGGGGTCATGACTTCGCGCACCGGGCGATCGGCCAGCCGCACGACGCCCGATATGATCGCGCGTTCGCTTTCCTCGATCACGCCCGACTTGCTGGCTTCGGCGACGATCAGGTGCAGTTCTTCGGCCGTGACATGCTGTTCCGATTCGCGGTTCATGCGCAGCAGCTTGAAGATGAGCGCGCTCGACCCGTCCAGCACCCACACGATCGGCGCGGTGATGCGCGAGAGCCAGAGCATCGGCGTCGCCATGACGACCGCGATCGGCTCGGGCGCGCGCAGCGCGAATTGCTTGGGCACCAGCTCGCCGATGATCAGCGAGGCATAAGTGGTAAGCCCGATGACGATCGCAAAGCCCAGATTGTCCGAGATATTCGCCGGAACGCCCAGCGCGGCGAGCCTTTCGCCGGTCGGCCCGCCCAAGCTGGAACCCGAATAGGCGCCCGCAATGATGCCGATCAACGTGATGCCGATCTGGACGGTCGAGAGGAATTTGCCCGGATCGGAGGCCAGCAGCAGCGCGGTATGCGCACCGCGCCGCCCCGCTTTCTCCATCGCCTGAAGCCGTTGCTTGCGCGCCGACACGATCGCCAGTTCCGACATGGCGAAGACGCCGTTCAGCGCCACCAGCGCAAGGATGATGACAAGGTCGGCCCAGGGATAGGGCGTAAGAGCGTGCGGGGGGATCGTGGCCATAGCGGTCGCAACCCCTATAGCGCGGTTTCTTTCAATTTCACAACCGCCCCCTCATGGTGAGTTCAGTTCGCATGTGGAACAAAGCCCATTGTCGACCATTGGGGGTTGCATCCGTTTGCGGGTGGAACGGACATAAAAGAGGAACAGGATCATGAAGATTTCACATCGGGTCATGGGCACCGTCGGCCTGGCCGCCATGTTGGCCACCGCCGCCTGCACGACCGATCCCAACACCGGCCAGCGCACCATATCGAAAGCGGCGATCGGTGGCATCGGCGGCGCGCTGGGTGGTTATCTGCTGGGCGACCTGGTCGGCGGCAAGCGTGACCGGACCGAAAAGATCGTCGGCGCGGGCATTGGTGCGGTCGCTGGTGCAGGCATCGGCGCCTATATGGACGCGCAGGAGCGCAAGCTGCGCGAACAGACCGCAGGCAGCGGCGTGGACGTGATCCGCGATGGCGACAATCTGGTTCTGCGCATGCCGTCCGGCATCACCTTTGGCTATGACAGCGCGACCGTACAGCCGCAGTTCCAGCCGACGCTGAACGAAGTGTCGTCGGTGCTGGCACAATATCCCAAAACCTATGTCGATGTGCTGGGCCATACCGACAGCGACGGCGCTGACGCCTATAATCAGGGCTTGTCCGAAAGGCGCGCGCAGTCGGTGGCGAGTTATCTGTCCACCCGTGGCGTCCAGTCCGCGCGGATCGCGACGCGCGGCTATGGCGAAACCCAGCCGATCGCGTCCAACATGACCGAGGAAGGCAAGGCCGCCAACCGCCGCGTCGAAATCAAGATCGCGCCGGTGATGGAAGGCGATTTGCGCTAGGCTATAATGGTGATCGCCTGCCCCCTATCCGCCCCGCGGGGGGTGGGCAGGCTTTTCCCTATGGCAGACCATGAGCGCCATATTGTTGCAAATATGTCGCGAAAAATAAAAATGTCACATGTTATAAGAACAGCATGATCAGTGTTAATTTAATTGGTAAACATGGCCTAAGGGGCATAAGTTTCAGTCAGGAGATTTTAATAATCCGTCATCGTTGCGCGATCGACATAATCGATGCGTGACAAAAATATTGGCGTCGCGACATGAATTATCATAATGGCCTTTCAGTCACTTCCGCAGATTTTGCGCGTCAATATGGACATTGGCGAAGAAACCTGACTGATCAGCCATTATTCATTACGCATCATGGCGAAGAGACCCATGTACTACTGACGATTGAAAGCTTTACATCTTTGCAGTCGAGCGCAAATGTCTCCGAAGCCGAACCATCGGAATTATCCGGGGTCGATCTTGGCCAGTGGATTTTCCAGGCTCTCCTGATCTGCGACTCCGATTATGTAATTCGGTCGATGAACAGGGTCGCCTATGACCTGATATGACCTGATCGGTCGTAGAGAGGGCGAATTGGTAAGCCGCAACATCTGGGACGCCCTGCCGGAGTTGGACGGCTCCGTTACGCAAACCTATATCCGCCATACTGTAGAGACTGGCGAACCGTCGTCGGCCGATATTCCATCCTTATTTAGGCCGGGTGCCTGGAGGCGGCTGGACGTTTTCGCCTTTGGGGGCGGCGCAGCCATCCTGGTACGCGACATCACCGCGAATATGCGCGACAACCGGCTCGCCGATGTGAAAAAGGCCGCGTTCGACGCTATAACGCTGCACGGCATGATCGGCTATTTGCACCTTTCGCCGCGTGGACATATCGAACAGATCGACGAATCCATGTGCGCCATGCTGCAATTGCCCGCTTCGCGCCTGCAAGGGATTGATGTCGCCGACATCGTGCCTATCGGTAAACGCGTCGCCTTCCGCAACAGCCTGGAAAATGTATTGCGCGGCAAGGGACATATCCAGATCGACACGGCATTTCTGGCCAATGACGGCGGCGCATTTCCTGTCGAGGTCGCAATCACCGGATTGCGCAGCACTTATGGGATAGAGGGTGCCGTTATCGTAGTGACCCGCACTATCTGAGCGGACCGATTGCCGGTCAGAAACTCGCCTTCAGTCCGTCGATCACGAACTGCGCAGCCAGCGCCGAGAGCAGGACGCCCAGCAATCGGGTGATCACCGCCTCAATCTTCTTGCCCAGCAGCGCCATCAGCGGCCCGGCAGACAGCAGCGCAGCCAGCATCAATGCCAGCGTCAGCGCGACCGCTGCCAGCACGACCAGTCGCTCACTCATGCCGTTGGCGCGCGACATCAGCAGCATGACCGTGGCGATCGAGCCTGGCCCGGCGATCATCGGCATCGCCATCGGGAACACCGATACATCCTCGACATGGGGGTCTTCGCTGTTGATCTTCTGCGCCCGGTCCTCGCGCCGCTGGGTGCGTTTTTCAAACACCATGTCCATCGCGATCATGAACAGCATGATGCCGCCTGCGATGCGGAAACTGTCCAGTTCGATGCCCAGCACGCCGAGCAACTGTTTGCCCCACAAAGCGAACAACAGCAGGATGCCCGCCGCGATGCCGACCGCGCGAAACGCCATCGCCCGGCGATGTATCGGGGTCGCACCGCCAGTCAGGCTGGCGTAGATCGGCGCGCAGCCAGGCGGATCAATCACCACGAACAGGGTGACGAAAGCGGATATGAACAATTCCATCATGCCGGTGCCTTCACCCGATCGTCGATCACGGTTTCATACACCTCGCCGGTCCACATGCGGACGGTGACGTGACGGCTGCCGTCGGCGGCCGTTTCGGTGGACCAGAGCAGGCTTTCATCGGCGGGCGGCGCGGCGGCATCCCGCGGCGAATCGCTGCGTTCGGGCCGCTTGCAGGTCGCGACCTTGCCGACCAGAAATTCGGGTACCTCTCTCGCTGCGGCCAGCGCATCACCATGGTCCAATATCCATTGCCAGCGATCCTTCTTGTCGCGCCGCCAGATGGTCGTGAAATAGCCGACCGATCCGTCCGCGCGGGTCCATCCGCCCGTGCTGGCGGCCAGCCGACCGTCGCACGACGCATAGACACGGTGCGGACCCCAGACGACCGATTTGGGCGGGTCCGCCCTGCCCTTCAGCCATGCCTGCGCATTCACCCGTTCCGGCACGAACATCACCGCATCCTTGGCGGCGGTGGCGCGAAAGGCGGTCCATTGGCCCTTTTCCTGGGCCAGCCGGTTGAACGCGATTTCGGCGGCGATAACAGCGCTGGGGTTGGGCTGCACGCGCTGCGGCGGGCGAGCGGCGATCAGCGTCCATGCGCTCAATGCCAGCAATGCGGCGCGGTTCATATGCCCTCGGGCGCGGACAGACCGGCGCGGGCATGGGCCGCGACCAGCGTATTGCGCAGCAGCACCGCGATCGTCATCGGCCCGACGCCGCCGGGCACCGGCGTGATCGCGCGGACATGGGCCAGTGCTTCGGCCGTCGCGACGTCGCCGACGATACGGCTCTTGCCGTCCTCCGTATCGGTCACGCGGTTGATGCCCACGTCGATAACGGTCGCGCCGGGCCTGATCCATTCGCCCTTGACCATCTCCGCCCGGCCCACCGCCGCGACGACGATGTCGGCGCGGTGAACCACCGAAGCGATATCCTTGGTCCGGCTGTGCGCCAGCGTGACGGTGCAGTTTTCCGCCAATAGCAATTGCGCCATCGGCTTGCCGACGATGTTGGAACGGCCGATGACGACCGCCTCCAGTCCCGAAAGGTCGCCCAGTTCATCCTTGAGCAGCATCAGGCAGCCGAGCGGGGTACAGGGCACCATCGCCGACTGGCCGGTGGCGAGGCGACCTGAATTGACGACATGGAAACCATCGACATCCTTGGCCGGATTGATCGCCGCGATAACGGCGGCTTCGTCGATATGCGCGGGCAGCGGCAGTTGGACCAGGATGCCGTCCACCCGCTCATCCGCGTTCAGCTCCTCGATCAGGTCGAGCAGATCCTGCTCGCCGATGCTGTCGGGGCGCTTGAACTCGAAGCTTTCCATGCCCGCGGTGACCGTCATCTTGCCCTTGTTGCGGACATAGACGCTGCTGGCCGGGTCTTCGCCGACCAGCACGACCGCCAAGCCCGGCTTGCGCCCGGCGGCGGCGGCGAAGGCGGCGACGCGCTCCCCCACCCGCTCACGCAGGTCGGCGGCGAACGCCTTGCCGTCGATGATCTTGCCGATGGTCATGTTGCTTCTGCCTGTCGTTCGATGATGGTGGCCAGCCGCGCGCATGCCAGCGCGTCGCCACCACCCCTGATCCGCAGCCGCTTTAGCCGGTTGGTGTCACCTGATTCCAGTGAAATCGTGGCTTTGGGCATGTCGAGCAGGCGAGCGATCGCCGCAATCAGTGCCGCGTTGGCCCGGCCCTTCTCCGGTACCGCGCGAACGCGGGCGGTCAGCCAGGGCTGGTTCTTCTCATCGGTCCAGACGCCGCCGATCAGATCGCGACTGGCACCGGGCGTCAGGCGAACCGACAGCAGCAGGTCGCCGCCGTCCTGCCGCCACACGCTCACATCAAAGAGGCGAACAGCGGCGGCAGGATCGCCTGGCGCAGGATCAGGATCGCCAGCAGCACGACCATCGGCGACAGGTCGAGCGCGCCCAGATCGGGCAGGATGCGCCGGATGGGATTGTAGATCGGCGCAGTCATCCGGTCGAGCGCGGTCAGCACGGTGCGCACGAAGTCGCTCGACGTGTTGATGATGTTGAAGGCGATCAGCCAGCTCAGCACCGCCTGGATGATGATGATCCACCAGAGCACATCCAGCAGGATGATCAGGGTCTGGTGAATTGCGTAGGCCATGCGGTCTTCTTCTGTTGCGCTGCGGGAAGCCCTGTCTAGCCGACCCGGCCCACGACCGACAAGCTATTCCACCAAAGCCCGTCAGTTATGGACCAGCGTCCCCGCGCCCTGCCGTGTGAAGATTTCCAGCAGCATCGCGTGGGGCACCCGGCCGTCGAGGATGACGGCGGCGTCCACCCCGCCCTCGACCGCCTTGACACAGGTTTCCAGCTTCGGGATCATGCCGCCCGAAATCGTGCCATCCTCCTGCAATATCTTGATCGCGGCAGGATCGAGATCGGTCAGCAACTGCCCCTGCTTGTCGAGCACGCCCGCAACGTCGGTGAGCAGGAAGAAGCGGCTGGCCTTCAGCTCGCCAGCGATCGCGCCCGCCATCGTGTCGGCGTTGATATTATAGGTGTGGCCGTCTGCGCCGATGCCGACGGGTGCGATCACTGGAATGATCCCGTCCTGCGACAGCGTGTCTAGAATCCGGCGATCGACCTTTACCGGTTCGCCGACAAAGCCCAGGTCGACATGCCGCTCGATGCCCGAATCGGGATTCGGCTCACGCTTGCCGCCGACCTTCTCGCAGATGACCAGGCCCGCATCCTTGCCCGAGATGCCGACCGCGCGGCCACCCGCGCCCGAAATCCAGCCGACAATTTCCTTGTTGATCGACCCGGCCAGCACCATTTCGGCGATATGCGCGGTTTCCGCATCGGTCACGCGCAGCCCGTTTACGAAGCGCGATTCAACGCCCAGCTTCTTGAGCATCGCGCCAATCTGCGGCCCGCCGCCATGGACGACGACGACATTGATGCCGACCGCCTTCATCAGCACCACATCCTCGGCGAAGTCGCGCGCCGCTT